>CAJXKP010000004.1 GCA_913055565.1 uncultured Ectothiorhodospiraceae bacterium | reverse complement strand
GCGCGCTCGCCCAATCATCCAGGGCCGCCAGACTGGCTGTCGTCGTATCCATGCCGGCACAGTACCCGCCCGCGGCGGCCTTGTCCAGCCAACTTGTGTGTCAGGGTCAGGGCGGGGCAGCAGCAAGAGCTGCGTGACTCCTTCGAGTTGTTAGCCCAAGACCCATGGCGCTCAGACCTAGACACTCGCAAGCTGAGCAACCGACCAGGTCATAGGCTTCGCGTTGGGGCCTGGCGCGCTATCTACGTGATCGAAGACGACGAGCTAGTAATCCTGGTCTTAGATATCGGGCCCCGGGGAGAAATCTACAAATGAGCACACAGATCATCGAGCGCGACGGACACCCGAGTACGCCGTCATACCCTATGAGGAGTATCGAACGCTGCTCGAGAAGGCCGAGGAGTTCGACGATATCGTCGCATTCGACCGCGCGCGCCGCGAGTTAACGGACGGCGAGGATGAGACAGTGCCAGCAGCGGTGGTGGACCGGCTTGTAGCCGGTGACAACCCGGTAAAGGTATGGCGCGAACACCGTGGGCTGACTCAGGCGGCGCTTGCTGAGCAGGCGGCGTTGTCGCAGTCGTATGTAGCGATGATTGAGCGTGGTGAGCGTGTTGGCGGCGTCGACGCGTTACGGCGTATCGCCCGCATACTCACTGTGGACTTGGACGACCTGGTGGACTAAGGGTAGCACCGGCGAGTTTCGCACTAATTAGCTCCTACACTTAGTCCGCCCCGACGCCGGGAAGCGCCGAAAGGCGTTGTACGACGGCGCGCCATTACCTCTCTGCGGTCCTTACTAGCCAACGACTCGGCTCAACCTCGAGATCCCGGTTCTTGCCTGCGGCAAGACCGGGATGACGGATCCAAGGCTAGGGGTCAAGGCTAGGAGTCAAATCTGGTCATAAGTCCCAACTTAGTCACCTCTTTCCAGCACACACCAACGGACAAGCCGCTCGCCATTACATTGTTAAAAACGTGGTACCCACGACAGCCCCATGGCTATGTGCTCCAGTCCCTACAGCAGCGATTCCTGGGGCAGCCCCGGGGTGGGCGATCGATAGGAAGTGCCCTGGCCGGAGTCGGCCATACGGCTCAACCCGGGCCTTACCGCCCCAACATCGAGATTCTCGCGTTCGCGAGAATGACGATGGTTTGGGTTAATCGTCGGGCACTAACCGCCCGGCGTTGTAGTCACAGGAACCAGAGCCGGGATGGGACGGGGGCACGCCCATTGGCAATGTCCTCATCGCCGTGGGCAGCTATTATTATTGCGTCGGCGATCACGCCACGACTAACCACAGGCCTGGAGACGAGCATGCGTTATCAAGGGAAACAGGGCTTTCGGCACGACGATCAGCCGCGTTTGGGGGTTATCGTCGCCAACCTCGGCACGCCGGATGCGCCCGATACCCCGTCGCTGCGCCGGTATCTGGCGCAATTCCTGGGTGACCCACGCGTCATCGAGCTACCACGTATCCTATGGCGCGCGCTGCTGCACGGGATCATCCTGCGCACGCGGCCCAAAAAATCCGCGGCCTCGTATCGCGAGGTCTGGACCGACGAAGGCTCGCCGCTGCTATCAACCGGCAAGGCGCAGACGGCGGGCATGAAGAGTCGCCTGGAGCAGCGTCTTGCCGGACCGGTGGAGGTCGAGCTGGCGATGCGCTACGGCAACCCCTCGATCCCCGAGACCCTCCGGAAACTGCGCGATGCCGGCGCCGAGCGCATCGTGATGCTACCGCTGTTCCCGCAGTACTCCGGGACAACGACGGCGTCCGCCTTCGACGCCATGGCGGACGAGCTCAAGCAGTGGCGCTGGATCCCGGAGTTCCGCTTCATCGGGCAGTACCACGACGATGCCCGTTTTATCCGGTGTCTGGTTCAGAGCGTCCGGGAGCACTGGGCCGAGCACGGTCGGGGCGAGAAGCTCATCTTCTCCTTTCACGGCACGCCCAAGCGCTACCTGCTCAACGGCGACCCCTACCACTGCCAATGCCGCAAGACCGCCCGGCTTGTTACCGAGGAGCTGGGGCTCGGCGACGATGACTGGCTGGTCGCGTTCCAGTCGCGCTTCGGCAACGAGGAGTGGCTCAAGCCGTATACCGACGAGACCGTCACCGAGCTGGCCCAGAACGGTACCAAGACCATTGATGTGATCTGCCCTGGCTTCTCAGCCGATTGCCTGGAGACCCTGGACGAGATCCAGAACGAGAACCGGGAGTACTTCGAGGAGGCTGGCGGCGAATCGTTGCGCTATATCCCGTGTCTCAACGCGCACCCCGACCACGTCGAGTTCCTAGCAGAACTGGTCATGGAGCACGTCCAGGGCTGGCCAGAAGCCGGCGGCCCGCCACGGACCATGCGAGATCCTGAAGCAACCCTCGAGCGGGCGCAGGCCTTGGGCTCTGAGGTCTAGCCGCGGCCCGGTTGAGGGTCACGCAACGGCGGGCCGCTTTGCTAGCGTCGCTGGCCGCGAGTTCAATGTGGCGAGGCTCGGGCGCAGCGACGCTAGGGGGTGGCCTGGTAGACGATATGGGGCGGGTGAACGATACTGTTGGGAGGTCAGTGATGCGTTTGAAAATGGATCTTGGACCAAGCCAACACCGCTAAATCAGCCAGCGCGGTCGCGAGCGCTCAACAAGCGAGGAGGCAGCCCTATTAAGACGGTAACGCTTAACAGCCCTGGCGGGCTTGATCGGCTTGAGGTCGGTGACCACTCCCAGCCCAACGAGCCTGATAGGGGCGAGATCCGCGTCCGGGTGCACGCCAGCTCCCTTAACTTCCACGACTACCTGGTTGTGACCGGTGCGCTGCCAACCGACGATGGGCGTATCCCCCTATCCGACGCTGGGGGGACGGTGGAAGCGGTGGGCGAGGGAGTTGCCGAATTCGCGGTGGGCGATCGCGTGGTGTCCACTTTCTTCCCGCCTTGGCTGGAGGGCGAGCCTAAGCAATCCAACTTTACGGCCGTGCCGGGGGACGGCATGGATGGTTACGCCCGCGAGCAGGTTGTGCGCCCGGCTGCGTGGTTCACCCACGCGCCAGCAGGCTACAGCCATGCCGAGGCCGCCACGCTAACAACCGCCGGCCTCACGGCTTGGCGTGCACTGACGGTGGACAACTCCATTAAGGCCGGCGACACCATTCTTACCCTGGGCACCGGCGGTGTGTCCCTATTCGCCTTGCAGTTCGCGCGGAGCATGGGGGCCAACGTCATCGCCACCTCATCCTCCGATGAAAAATTGGAACGCCTGCGCGAGCTGGGTGCGCGGTACACCATTAACTACAAAGCAGACCCCGATTGGGGCAGCACGGTGAACGAACTCACCGGCGGCCGTGGCGTGGATCAGGTCATTGAGGTAGGCGGCCCTGGGACCGTCGGCCAGTCTATCGAAGCCGTTCGCGTCGGCGGACTAATCTCGTTGATTGGGGTGCTCACGGGCACCGGGGGCGAGGTACCCACCGCTAAGCTCATGACCAAACAGGCGCGGCTTCAGGGGTTGCTGGTGGGCAGCCGCCAACACCAAAAGGCTATGGTACGGGCCATCGACGCCACGGGGATTCGGCCCGTCATCGACCGCCACTTCCAGCTTGAGGCGATTGCGGACGCCTTCCGGCACGAGGAGGCTGGCAATCACTTTGGCAAGATCTGTCTGGAATTCTAAGTCAGTATTACTTACGGGGGCTCACCAGCGTCGGCGCTTTGCTGTGGCCCCGCCCGCTTAAACCCGTTATTGCCCGTGGAGCCAAGTTATGATCAGCGAGGCAGATGAGGAACCGTTCTGGCTCACGCTGACCGCGTTAATGACGGCCGTCTTCTGGATCCCTACATCGTTAAGCACCTGCTTGAGAGCGGCGTGGTCCGGGCGGTCACCGACGCTTCGCTCGACACGACCCCAAGGCGCATTGGGGCCGCCGCGCCAAGCGCGCTCATTACAACGCCGTGGAGAACCTGGCGGTATTCGCGCCCCTGGCGATTACGGTTGTCCTGGCGCGCGCTGACTCCGGTACCACGGCCGCCGCTTGTGCGATCTACTTCTTCGCACGACTCGTGCACTACCCCGTCGCCACGCTAGGCGTGCCGGTCGTTCGGACCGTTGCCTTCGCCATCGGCTCCGTGGCCCAGATTGTCCTGGCCATCGCGATCCTAGCGGCCATGTAAAAGCCTTTGCAGACTACTTGCCCTGCCGCAACGGATGATCGGACGGCAACTGCTTCTCGCCCCAACGAGCGAGCTTGTGCTTCATATTGGGTAACGAGAGGTCGTTCTTGGCCAGCGGCTGGATCAGGCCGTCGTGGACGAGAAGGCGGTAGACGTACTCGATCTTGGCATCCTGCGAGTCGGTGGCCTCGAACTCCACGACGCCGCGCTCCTCGCCGTACTCCATACCCATCCGCAACGCTTCCTTGACGAGTGCGGCGTCGTTCTTGCCCTTCTTCTGTTTCGCCATAGCCTCAGCCTTATCGGGGCACACCACCTGCGCTTTCCCCTAGGGTATTCCGAAACGCCTGGCTGGGGCCACCAGGCGACAGATCGCCTAGGCCGCCGACGTCCGCGATGGCTGGCAAGCCAGTACATCAGCCCACCACCCCAGCGCTGAACCAAGATCACCTCGAGTTCGTCCGCTGGGATCAAAAACGCCCGGACATGACTTCAGATGGTCCGACACAACCAGAGCCGCGACGCCGCTGAATCAGGGCGTTACCTCTCTTTCGTACATGCCCTTTTAGCGACGACCCGTTGTTCGACGCATCCAAATCGGCCATATCGTCGAACAGGGCGTCGGGGAACGAGCAGCCGAGGTTATCGCCGGCTCCAGGCCTGGCTGACCAACGCCTTTAGCGTGGCACCATGCACTCCATATCGCGGTGCCTATCCCGCACCGCCTTAAGATGCTCTTGCGCCACCGCCCTGACATGCCAGAAGTTGTCGCCACCGCGAGGCCGTTGCCTCCCCGCGGGCGGCGACGTACAGTCCTGTGGAGGAGTCCAGTTAATGAGGGATCCCATCGGTGGCACGGCCATGGCGCGGCGTTGCGGGCGCCGTCATCACGATATCCCTGATCGCGGCCAACGCGGTTGCGGCCGATGATGAGGCGGTCGTCGCTGATTATCGGGCCCTGCACCAGCATCTCGATGCCGAGCGGTTGCCGCAGGCCGAGGCCAAGCTCAAGGCCTTGCGCGATACGCCGCTGGCGGGGCACGCCACCATGGCCGTGCTTCGCGCGCGCATCGAGCAGGTGGATGCGGAACGCGTCGAGCGATTCCTGGCCGACCACGGCGACCTAGCCGGCATCGCACCGTTTCGCATCGCCTGGCTGCGCGAGCTCGCCGACCGCGAGGCCTGGCAGCAACTGGCTGCCATCTATGACGGCGAGCGCGACGTCCACGTCCGCTGCGCCGTCGTTCAGGCACGCCGGGCGCTCGGCCACAAGCAAGCGGCCATCGAGCTCGCCCTCGTCCTATGGCACGTCGGCTACCGCCAACCCGGGCGCTGTAACGCCGCCTTCGACTTCCTCACCCGGGAGGGCGCCTTAACGAACGAGCGCCTCCGAGCGCGCATGCGATTGGCCATCGAGGCTGGCAACCCTAGGCTTGCTCAGGCCTACCTCGACCGCCTGCCGCCCGAACAACGCCGCATCGTCCAGAACTGGATAAAGGTCTACGACCAGCCTGCCGCCGCGACGGAGCTCGCGCCCGACGAACTGGGCACCAGGCCGGAGCAGCAAGCGGTGATTGCCAGCGCCATACGGGCCCTGGCACGCCGGGAGCCGGCCCGGGCCCATCAGGTCTGGGCGGCTATCAAGACGCAACACGCGCTCGGGGACGCAGCCGCCGCTATCCAGCGCTTCATTGCCCTTCAGGCCGTCTACAGCGACGTCGAGGCCGGCTCCGAGTGGCTGGCGAACCTACCGGACGAGCATGCCGACGCCACGGTCCATGCGTGGCGGGTGCGCGACGCGCTGCGCGCCCCCGACTGGCCAGCCGTTCGACGCTTCATCGAGCGCATGCCCGCGGACCAGGCGAGCCAGCCGCGCTGGCGCTACTGGCAGGCACGCGCCCTGCAGGCTGGTGGTGAGCCGGCCAAGGCCGACGAGCTGTTCAAGCGAACAGCCAGCGCGTTCGACTACTACGGCTTCCTGGCCGCCGATGCCATCGCGGCCGACTACGCCGGCGGCGATGATCTACTAGCACCGCGACGGGAAGATCAGGCCAGCGTGCGCACAGACGTGCGAATCACCCGTGGGCTGCTGCTCCATCGCGCCGGTGACGAGGCACGTGCCATATCGGTGTGGCGGCAGGCCATCAACCAGCTCGAGGATCGCGGCCACCGCCTAGCAGCGGCGCGACTCGCCAACTCGGTGGACTGGCCGTGGGCCGCCATGTACGCCAGCGGGCGAGCGGGCTATGACGGCGCCTCGCCGCTGCGCTTCCCCACCAGCTACCGGCCAATCGTCGCGGCGGCGGCACGAACCCACGACGTTCCGACCCCATGGATCTATGCCCTCATCCGCCAGGAGAGCGCATTCCGCAATGTGGCCTGCTCAGCGGCGGGCGCCTGCGGTCTGATGCAGCTCATGCCGGCGACGGGCCGGTGGATGCTCCAACGCCTCGGTCGCGACAGTGACGGACTGGCGGCGAGCCTCGCCCGGCCGGAGCACAACATCCCGGCTGGCGCTGGTTACCTCGGCTACCTACGCGAGCGCTTCGAGCATCCTGCCGTCGCCGTAGCAGCCTATAATGCGGGGCCGACGAATGTTCGTAGCTGGCTCGCCGACGGCGGGCCGCGTCCGGGCAGTGCGCGCTGGATCGAGACCCTGCCCTTCGGCGAGACGCGGGATTACACCATCCATGTCCTGTTCAACCGCGCGGTCTACGACCTAATGGCCAACGACCGAACCAAGCGTCTCGTCCAAATCCTAGGACACTAAGCCTGACAGGGCGCTTTAACAGAATCGTCATGCCACAATACCGAGATATGTTGTTCAATCAGCGTTCTGTAATCGAGATTAACGCCAACGGACGAGGGCGATTCATGAGGCGACTATTTTCGCTTGGGCTGGTCACAGCGCTCCCGCTGGCAATCGGCGCCTGCGGTTCATTACCCGCTGAAGGCGGAGGCAACGTCGATGCCGTGGAGCTGGGCAGAAAAGAGCCGGGCAGCGGATTCGAACGACTGCAACGCCTCACCGGCTATGCCGACGGCGACTGCGAGGGTCCGCGGGCCGATGACCGACTGGCAGCCGCGCGGGATGACTTGCGCCGACGCGCCGCCGGCAGCGGTGCCGACTACGTGCGCGTCGTGGGCACCGGGGCATTGAGCGAGCGCGGGCGATGCAGCGACGAGGTCTATCGCATCACGGGCATTGGCTATACCCGCGCGAGTGGCGACAAGGCCCCGGCTCGTTCCGACGGAGACAGCGATGCCGAGGCAACCTCAAAACAGGCCACGACCGACGAGTCGATGCCGGCTCAGAGCAAAGAGCGCAGCACCGCCGATGAGCTGGCGGAGCTGGAGGAGCTGCGCCAGCGGGGCCTAATCAGTGAGTCGGAATACGAGCGGCTGCGCAGCAATGTGCTCGACGAGGCCTTCTAGTCGCGCCATAGACCTTTGGTGTAGCCAGGGTTGAAACAAGCCGCTTTCGTGACCATTCCCCTTGTAGGCAATGCAGTACTCCGAGGAATCAATGGCACCCATAGCTTGTGAGCTGCGGCTCGCCATCGCAATGATTGGCTTGGCGTTAATCAGCGCGCCCGCAGCGGCCGAGAAGGGCGGCGATACCGGCGCATCGCCAACAGCGGAGCTGCAACAGGAATCCGCTGACGCCTTGGATGCGCTGGCAGACTTCAGCGCCGAGCAAAAGGAGCAGGCTGCGGATACGGCACGGGGGCTCGTTGAGCGGCTCGACCAGCGTATCCAGGCGTTACGCCGGGACCTTGAGAACAATTGGGATGACATGGATGAGGCCCGACGCCGGCGCCAGGAGGCGATGATCGAATCACTCGCGCGTCAACGCGACGAGCTCAAGGACCAATTGAGCGGGCTCGCCGAACGATCGGGCGCGGCCTGGGAGGAGCTAAAGTCCGGGTTCGTGCGCTCCTATCGTGCTCTAAAGGGTAGCGATGGCGAGAACGCGGAGGCGAAGGCCATCACCAACAGCACGACCAATTCGGACCAATAAGCGAGCGCAACCACGATGAGTTCCCAATTCGGCGTCGGCGAACTAGTCCACCACAAGCGTTTCGACTACCGAGGCGTGATTGTGGACGTGGACCCGGTCTTTCAGGGCAGTGACCAATGGTACGAGTTTATGGCCCGTAGCCGACCCCCCAAGGATGCGCCCTGGTACCACGTGCTGGTGGACGGGGCCAGCCACCGTACCTACGTCGCCGAGCGCCACCTTGAGCCCGACCACGAGGGCGGCCAGATCCAACACCCCGAGCTCGGCACCTTTTTCCGGGCCTTTGTCGACGGGCGCTACCTGCGCCGCGGCGCTGATCACTAGCCACGCGTACACGCGGACCACGCGCCGGCGGCCGGGGCTGTGGCACGCCTCGGCGCGTGCGCTACTGAACGTCGTTGAGCGACCAATCGTAACGATGGTCATCATAGCCACTGCGCTCGCTGAGGCGTGCAGCCAGCTCCCCCTCGGCGTACTGGCGCAGATGCCCGATAACGCTGTCCTCGGTACCGCCAAAATCGGCCTGGAACCAATGGTAAATACTGGAGACCACCAGCTCGCCGTCCTCAACCGCCGCGCCGCGCCGGTTGTTGATGTACGCGCGGGCGCCGCGGTCGAGTAAGCGCTCGGTATTGTCGGCGCTAAACGCCACGGGCTGCAGGTTGGGGCAGCCGATGGAGGCGCAGTTGACCGCATAGTGGACGCGCGGATCCTCCCAGATGGGCCGCAGGATGCGGTGCTCGATATCGTTAAGGGTCAGAGCCTGGCCCTCGACCGTGACCAGCTCCTTGCCCCAAGGGCCGCTGCTGAACCACTGCGGCGAGATATCGATATCGCGAATGCTGGCCACCGGATAGTGATCCAGCACGACGGCCACGGTGACCGCGTTATAGAGGTTAACCCAGTAGGCGAACTGCTGGTCGCGGTTGTAGTCGCTAATCGCCACATCCGTGAGCCGGTCGATGTAGCCGGTCAAAGCCGCCCGCCCGTTGGCCTTAGCCGCGGCGTAGTCCAGGCGCGCCACACCATCCCCACCAGGCTCCACGCGATAGTCCCCCAACCACTCGGACCAGGCCGAGTGGTCGATCTCGGCCGTGGCATCCGGATCATGCGCCTCCCAGCGCGGCCATCGATCGGCTTCCGGGGCAGCGTTACCCGTGGCTAATACCCCGAGCAGCAGGGCGCCTAGTAACACCCGCAACACGTCGCGCCTCATGCTCAACCTCTCCCTAATTCAATCGCCAGACTTCGAAGCGTGCCAGCCGCCGGCCTGCCGGCCCATACGGGCTTGTGCGTAGACGTCGCCAACGCCGTCACATCGCTGTCCCGCGGTGCAGCAAATCGCCCCGAATGTTGCTTTAAATTAATACTCCGGTGTGTTTAGATTGATTTATCAAATACGAAAGGGGCGGCCGGATCTGCCCCGCAGCTAACTGAGAGGGCGCCATGACGCACCTGGACCTTAGTTCCCAAGGCCTGAGCCACCCGCGAATCCTTCGCAACCCCAGCCCGGCAAACCTCTACCAGCATGCCCTGGCGGACGAGCACGACACCGCGCTCTCGGACACAGGCGCGCTCATCGCGTTGTCAGGCGAGAAGACGGGGCGCAGCCCGGGCGATAAACGCATCATCGATGAGCCAGACAGCCGCGATGATGTCTGGTGGGGCGATATCAATATCGCCATGGAGCCATCCAGCTTCGCCATGCTCCGCGAGGAGGCCATTAATTACCTCGACAGTCACGAGCGCGTATTCGTGGTCGACGGCTTCGCGGGCTGGGACCGCCGGCACCGGGTCAAGGTGCGCGTCGTCTGCGACCGCGCCTATCACGCTCTGTTCATGCACAACATGCTCATTCGCCCCTCCCATGAGGAGCTTCGCGAGTTCGGCCAGCCCGACTACACCATCTACAACGCGGGTCGACTGAGCGCTAACACCCAGATCCCCGGCGTGAGCTCACACACCAGCGTGAGCCTGTCGCTGGATCAGGGTGAAATGGTGCTTCTAGGCACCGAGTACGCCGGCGAGATGAAGAAGGGCGTGTTCACCATCATGAACTACATCATGCCCAAAAAGGGCGTGCTGTCGATGCATTGCTCCGCCAATGAGGGCATCGATGGCGATGTCTCGGTGTTCTTCGGCCTGTCGGGCACCGGCAAAACGACCCTATCGGCTGACCCATCGCGCAACCTCATCGGCGACGACGAGCACTGCTGGGCGGACGATGGCGTGTTCAACATCGAGGGCGGCTGCTACGCCAAGGTCATCGACCTCTCCGCCAAGGCCGAGCCGCAGATCTACAACGCCATCCGCTTCGGGGCCCTGCTGGAGAACGTGGTCCATGACCCCGAGACAGGCGCGGTGGACTACACCAATAACCGGCTCACCGAGAACACGCGTTGCGCCTATCCCGTCGAGCACATCCCCAACGCGAAGATCCCGGGGCTCGGCGGCATCCCCAGCAACGTCATCCTGCTGACCTGTGACGCCTTCAGCGTGCTACCGCCGGTCAGCCACCTCTCGGCCGAGCAGGCGATGTACTACTACATCAGCGGCTACACCGCCAAGGTCGCCGGCACGGAGGTGGGCGTGAATGAGCCTCAGGCGACGTTCTCGGCGTGCTTCGGCGCGCCCTTCCTGGTCTGGCACCCGGCGACGTACGCCCAGATGCTCGCCGAGCGCATCCGCACCCATGGCGCCCATGTCTGGATGGTGAACACCGGCTGGAGCGGCGGTCCCTACGGCGTCGGCAGCCGCATGCCCATCGCCTACACCCGGGCGATCATCGACGCCATCCACGACGGCTCGCTGGCGCAATCACCCACGGTGACGGATCCCGTCTTCGGGCTTGAGGTGCCCACCCAGTGCCCCGGCGTCCCGGCGGAGATGCTCCTGCCCGAGCAGACCTGGGCGGACAGCTCGGAATATCGCCGCACAGCGGAGAAGCTGGCGGCGCAGTTCCGGGAGAACTTCCGCCAATACGAGGATCAGGCTGGTCCCGAGATCCGTCGGGCCGGGCCGAGTAGTAATGAGAGCTCGGGCGAGCGGGCCAGCGCCTAGCGTTCTGGCCCACGCCAGCCCGATAAGGCGTGCCAGGCGACCGCCACCAGGACCACGGTGCCGCCGTAGAAGGTCAGCGGCGGCACCGTCTCGCCTACCGCAAGCCACACCCAGATGGGGGCGAGCACGGTCTCCAGCAGTAGGAACAGACTGACCTCCGGCGCCGACAGGTAGCGCGTTGCGGTCATGGTGCCCAGCATCGCCAGCGGCATCTGGACCAGGCCCATAACAGCCAGCCAACCGTAGCTGGCCGCCGGAAGCACCCACGGGTCCGTCCAGGGGATCACCAGCAAGCCGGCCAGGGCGCCCGATGCAGCGGTGACGAGCAACCGGTCGACGCGGGGGAACGCCCGCAGCACTGTCAAGGCGCCGGCAGCCAGCATGGCCAGGAGCAGGGCCAGGCTGTCGCCGAGCACCGAGCCCGCCGCCAGTCCCCCGCCGAAGACCATGACAACACCCGCCACGGCGACGGCGATCGCCAGTCCGGTGCGTAGCCGCAGGCGTTCGCCCAGGAAGAGCCACGACCACAGCGCAGCGAAAAAAGGCGAGCTGGCCAGGATGACCACCGTATTGGCGGCACGGGTGAGACTGACCGAGGCCACGAACAACCCGGCCGCCAGGGCGTAGAGCAATGCCGCAGCGAATCCGCCCAGCAGCAGCGAGCGCGACCACACCGTCGGACGCCGACCCAGTGCCGCCCAGACCAGCAACATGGCCAGCGCGATCAACCAGCCACGCCAGAAGATGATGTCGGCGACGGGCGCGCCGGCCAGGCGGATGAGCACGGCATCGAAGCTCAGCGCCAGAACGCCACCCGCCGCGATCACGACGCCCTTGGCATGATCGCCCATGACCTGGCCATCGGCCGACGCCGCTCTCAAAACCACAACCCGCTTACCCCTGGCCCAGCTGCGGCAGCCAAAGCGAGAGCGACGGGAACATCATGAGGATCACCGTGGCCAGGAGCAGGATGGCGATAAAGGGCGGTGTGCCTCGGATGACCGCCATATAGGGGCGCCGAAAGACCGCCATGGCGGTGAAGATATCGCAGCCGAACGGCGGCGTCGCCGAGCCGATGGCGGCCTGCAGCACGACGATGACGCCCACATGGACGGGATTGAGACCGGTCTCCTCGACCAGCGGCGCGAACAGCGGCGTCAGCACCAGAATGACCACAATGGGATCGACGAACATGCAGCCCACGAAGAACGCCAACGCGATCAGGGCCAGGGCCGCCATCTGATTGCTGCCGACGCTCTCGATCACCGGACCCAGTAACATCTCCGGCACGTCCGCCGAGGACAGCGTCTGCGAGAAGGCATTGCCCACGGCCACTAGGATGAAAACCACCGCCGTCACCAGTCCCGTAGAGACCGCGATGGACCACAGATCGCCGAGGCTGACCTGGCGGTAGATGACAACCTCCAGGACGAAGGCGTAGAGGACCGCCATAGCGGACGCCTCGACCGGGCTGAAGGCACCGGTGTAGATACCGCCTACCACGATAATCGGGAAGCCGAGGGGCAGGATAGCGCGGCGTAGCGCCTGCCCACGCTCGCCCCAGGACGAGCGCGCCTCGGGCTCGATGCCTTGCCAACGTGAGCCGATGTAGCAGTAGACCGAGAACATCGTGAGGATGATCAACCCCGGCAGGATGCCGGCCAGGAACAGGTCCCCGATCGACGTCTTGGAGATCACGCCATAGACGATAAAGCCGATGCTCGGCGGGATGAGCAGGGCGATATCGCTGGCGTTAATAATCAGCGCCAGGGCGAAAGAGTCGCTGTAGCCCTTGGCCAGCAAGCGCGGCCGCATGGGCTGCCCCATGGCGACCACCGTTGCCTGGGTCGAGCCCGATACGGAACCGAACAGGGCGCAGCTCACGGCGGTAGTGATCGGCAAGCCGCCACGCAGATGGCCGGCGCAGGCGCTCACCAGATCGAGCAGGCGGTTCGCCGTATGGCCCTTGGTCATGATGTCGGCGGCGAAGATGAACATGGGCACCGCCGCCAGCACCCAGCTGCCCACCCCAGAGACCATCCAGGAGATGGCCTGATCGGGGCCGAAAAAGCTCACCCCTGTGAGCATCATGAACAGCGTCGCGACCAGCAGCGGCACCATCATGGGGTAGCCCATCAGGAGCAGCACGATCATGATCACGGCCATCCAGGTGAGCATGGCAGACCTCGCTTGGGACTAGACTTGGCCGGAGCCACTGCCGCCGTGGGGCAGGCCCGCGTAGGACTCACGCTCGGTTAGCGAGCGCCATAGGCCGGCGGTCGTGCCATTGCGAAGCGCGATCAGCAGATAACGCACCCCCGCCAGGCTGAAGCCGATGGGTAACACCGCGTAGACCCACCATTGCTCGAGCTGCAGCGCCGAATACAGGCGTCCGCGGTCCTGCAGTTCCTGGACGTAGCCCAGCGATTGCCAGGCCAGATAGAACATCAGCGCGGCCGTTCCGAGGCTAATCAGCATCAGCAGGGTCTTGCGCGGAACGCCGGTAAGCTGATCGTAGATGGCGGCCATGCTGATGTGGCGGGCGCAGGCCACGCCGTAGCTGAGCCCCACAAAGGTGATCACGATGATCAGGATCTCGGCGATCTCGAAGGTGCCCGGGATACCGCCACCGAACACGGGGGCCAACCACTGCGGTGACAGTTTCGCGAGCTGGCGCGCCATGACATGCCCGCTCATCACGGCCGCCATAAGGAGCACCGCGGCCGCCAGGATGAAACGCTCGGCCGCCGCAATGGCCCGATCGCCGGCCACCAGGGCACGCATGATACGGCTGCGATCCGGTTCGATAGCTGAGTCGTCGCCGCTCATCGGCCCCTCTGTATTCGACACGGGGATACCGTGCAGCAATTCTAATGATGTGATCCCCAAATGGCGTGTGGTCGCGTTACCGCCTGCCGAGGGACGCCATGAACCTTCCCTGGCGGCTCGACTGCGGCCTTCCCTGGCCGCAGACGCCCTCGGCAGGGGGTAACGCGACCACCTCGAAGGCCAAAATGAGAGTTGCTGGAATACCGTGCCCCGTGCCTGCCGCCGCCGCAAGGATGTGCTAGGTTGAAAGGACATGCCCCGAGTGGCAACCCCCTAGGAGACGCCAATGCGTTGGTTACCGAATAGCGTTATCACCCTCACCCTGCTAACGCTCGCCGCGCCGCTGCAGGCCGAGACCTGGCGCGTGGCCCTGGAGGAGATCAAGGGCAGCGTGCAGTACGAATACGCCGAGCGGTTCGCCGAACGCATCGAGGCCAAAACCGACGGCAAGGTAAATATCAAGATCTTCCCGTACGGCCAGATCGGCGGCATGACCGATATCTACGATGCCGTCCAGAGCGGCAAGATCCACTTCGCGTTCGGCTCGGGCTTCCTCGGGGGCACGGTGCCGGAGAGCCAGCTGTTTAGCCTCAACTACATCCTCAGCGACGACGAGTGGGTCAACGCCCAGGCCGTCAACAGCGAGGCCTTCCTCGAGAGTGAGGCACTGCAGAACTCTTTCCGGGACCGCAGCCTCCACCCGCTAGCCGTCGTCATCGAGGGCTGGCAGGTCTGGACGGCCAACAAGGCCATCCGCAAGCCCGAGGATTTCCAGGGCGTAGGCATTCGCACCATGGACAACCGCCTGCTCACCGAGACCTATAAGGCCTACGGTGCCAGTCCGGTGACCATCGAGTACGGCGAGCTCTACAGCGCGCTTCAGATGGGCCAGGCCGAGGGCAACATCCAACCGGTATTCGCCCACGAGGAGATGGGCTTCTACGAGGTCCAGGAGTACATGATCCTCGCCAAGCAGGCGGAATTCATCGCCACATTCATGGCCAACAAGGGCTTCTACGACGGCCTGTCCGAAGAGCGCAAGGCGATGCTGGACGCGGTCACCGATGAGCTGGTCAGGCCCATCCACGAGCATCAGCAGGCGTTGAACCAGCAGCGGCTGGACAAGATCAAGGCGAGTAGCGATATCGAGATCGTCGAGCTCACGGCCGAGGAGCGCGAGCGCTTCCGCCAAAAGAGCATGCCGGTGCGTCAGACCTTCGTGGAAATGGTCGGCGAGCGCGGCCGGAGCCTGCTGGATAAACTGCTCGCGGCGGTCGAGCGCGTTAAGGGCCAGCAGTAACCGGGCCCGTCACCCATGGTGATCAATAGCAGGTCATCAGCGGGGGGTCGGTAGATGCCCTACGGGCCGGCGGACGGTCCGCCCGTGGCACTCCTCCACGGCTTGGGTCGCACCCGCCAGTCCATGCGCCCGATGGCCCATTACCTGGCGGGCCAGGGTTACCGGGTCCACAACATCGGGTACCCGAGCACGCGTCATAGCGTGGTCGCGCTCGCCGAGGCCGTGCGGCGCCAGCTCTCAGAGCAGCTGCCCACCGAGATCGGCTACCACGTCGTCAGCCACTCGCTGGGCGGCATCATCGTACGCCAGCTGGCGCTGCAGGCTCGTCATTCCGGGATGCGCCGCGTGGTGATGCTGGGGCCGCCGAACCAGGGCAGCGAGGTCGTGGACGAACTGGGTAGCTTACGCCCGTTTCGCTGGGTCAACGGCCCCGCGGGCCAAGAACTGGGCACGGCTGACGATAGCACCCCGAACGTACTTGGCCCGGCGCCCTTCGAGTGTGGGGTCATCGCCGGCACGAAATGCCGGGACCCGATCTGCGGTCGCTACCCGCCGCGGCCGTCGGACGGCAAGGTCGCTGTAACGAGCACCTACCTGGCCGGTATGAGCGATCACCTGTGCCTGCCGATAGGGCATACAATCATCATGCGGTCGCTTCCGGTGCAGGCGCAGACCGCCTATTTCCTCGCCAACGGGCGCTTTAGGCGGCTGCCCTAGCCCGCCGTCAGGCCGTAGGCACGCAGCAGGAACGCGTACCGGAAAGCGACCTCCTCGAGGGCCTTAAATCGCCCGCTGCTACCGCCGTGGCCCGCACTCATATTAGTCCAGAGCAACAGCTCACTGCCCGCCGCGGCCTGATCCCGCAGCCGCGCCACCCATTTGGCCGGCTCCCAGTAGGTCACGCGCGGGTCGGAGACGCCGGCGGTGACCAACAGATGGGGGTAGCGTTGATGGGCCACGTTGTCGTAGGGCGAATAGGACAGGATCGTGTCGTAGTCGTCCGCGGACTCGATGGGGTTGCCCCACTCCGGCCACTCCGGCGGCGTCAGCGGCAGCGTCGGGTCCAGCATGGTGTTGAGGACGTCGACGAACGGCACATCCGCCACCGCCGCGTGGAACAGATCCGGGCGCTTGTTGATCACCGCCCCTACCAGCATACCGCCGGCGCTGCCGCCGAGCAGGGACAGATTGCCGGCGCTGGAGTAACCCGCCGCGATGAGCGACTCCGCGGCGGCGATGCAGTCCGAGAAGGTGTTGGGCTTGGACTCGAGCTTGCCTTCCCTATACCAGCGGTAGCCCTTGTCCATACCGCCCCGAACATGCGCCACGGCCAGGACGAAACCCCGATCCACCAGGGACAGCCGGTTGGGACTGAACCCCGGGGTCTCGGTCATGCCATAGGCACCGTAGCCGTACATTAGCAGCGGTGTCTCGGCGCTTGGCGTGACGTCGCGCCGATGGAACAGCGACACTGGCACCTGCTCACCGTCAGGGGCCGTCGCCATCAGGCGCCGGCTGGTGTAGGCGTCTGGATCATGACCGGACGGGATCGTCTGCTCCTTGCGCAGGATCCGCTCGCCGGTGGCCATGTCGTAGTCGTAGACCCGCGAGGGCGTGGCGAATGAGCTGTAACCCAGGCGCAGGGTATTGGTGGCGTACTCAAAGCCACCCGCCGCGTCCAGCCCATAACAGGCCTCGTCGAACTCGATGGCATGCTCATGCCCATCGGCAAGGTGCCGGATCACGACCCGCGGCTGGGCATCGACGAGCTCCTGGCGCACCAGCCAATCCTGGAAGACAAGCATGCCCTGGATCAGGCGCCCCGATTCATGGGGAATGAGGTCCTGCCATGCCGACGGTGCCGTATCGGCCACGGGGGTCCAGCAGATGCGAAAATCCTCGGCCCCGCCGCGGTTGGTGAGAATGAGCCAGTTATCGTCGTGATCGCTGATCTCGTACTCAACCTCCCGCTCGCGCTCGGCAAAGACGCAGGGCGTCAACCCCGGCTCGTCGGCTGGGATGTAGCGAACCTCGCTGGTCGTGTGGTCATGGGCGTCGATGAGCAGATAAAGCCGGCTCTCCGTCTTACCTACGCCGACGAAGAAACCGGGATCGGGCTCCTCGTAGACGATGCTATCCTGCGGGACCGGATCGCCCAGGGTGTGTCGGTAGACCCACTTGGGGCGGTGATCGGCATCCAGGGTGGTATAGAACAGCGTCCGCGAATCCGCGGCCCATTCGAAATCGCCGCGCGCGTTACCGATCCGGTCCGCCAGATCCTCGCCCGAGGCTAGGTCGCGGAAACGGATCTCGAAGGCCTCGGCCCCCGTGGTGTCCACGGCATACGCCAGCAGCTGTTGATCCGGGCTGTGCTCCGTGCCGCCGAGGCGAAAGTAATCCAGGCCCTCGGCCTCGGCGTCGCCATCAATCAGGATGACCTCATTGCCATGCTCGCCATAGCGCCGGCACAACAGCGGCTGCTGGCCACCCTCACGAAAGCGCGAGTAGTAATACCACGAGCCATCGCGGCTCGGCACGCTGCTGTCGTCTTCCTTGATGCGTCCGCGCAGTTCCGCGTAGAGGCGGTCCTGGAGCTCGGACGTATCGGCCATAACAGCGCGCGCATACTCGTTTTCGGCGCGCAGATGGCTGGCGATCGCCTCCGGCAGCACCGAGGGATCGAGCATGGCCTCGCGCCAGTTCTCGGCCCGCAGCCAGGCGAACTCGTCCCATCGCTGGTGGCCGTGGTAGGTATAGCTTACCGGCTCATGGGCGGCGCGGGGCGGTCGATGATCGTGATCGGACAAGCCTGAACTCCCTAATGTCTGGGACCGTCAGACTAACAGACCCTGAACGCTCTCGTTCCGGGCGAGCCGATGGCAATGAGCGGAGGCTGGCCGGGTCGTTACGGGGTAGCGAGGTCGGCACGGCAAAAAAAAAGCCCGCTTCGATAAGCGGGCTAATCGACTCACTCCAGCCGTTGCGGTCCAACCCCCTGGCACCCCCGCCAGGATCATTTCTGACACTACGCGTTAACAGTCGGCACATCCGGAATTTATTCACAAAAAATAACCCCTATAGCCCGACGGATTGGGCCGCCATCGTTGGCGGCTGGACACAGGGCCATGGTGCCCGCATATTAGGCGCTAGCTGACACAGGTGCCGGGGGATGGTATGAAGGATGCGCGCCGCCATGCACGCTATGTGGTCGATCGCTTCTTGCCCGTCTACGAGCAATCGAGCGAACGGCTGGTGGGCTATCTGACCGACGTCAACATCGGCGGCGGCATGATCGAGAGCCGAGATGTCGTCTCGGAGAACAGCGAACTCGCCCTACGCATCGAGCTCGGTGAGCCCATCGACGGCGTTGAGAGCATTTACCTCGATGCGCGCTGCGTCTGGTCGCGCCAGCCCCGCAATAATTACTTCCACTGCATGGGGGTCGAGTTCAACGCCATAACCCCCGAGCAGCAAGGGCAATTGGAAACGCTTGCCGAACGCTACCGCCTTGCCGCTGCGCGCTAGGCAGTAGCGGCGCGATGCGAACCGTGCGGCGTTTGTATCAGCGGCATCGGCGCCGTACACTGTCGCGATGTATAATGAACCCAGAGGATTATCAATGCAGGTCACCAAGAACACCGTTGTAGCTATTGACTACAAGCTCAGCGACGCGAACGGTGAGGTGCTGGACGCCTCCGAGGAAGGGCAGCCGCTCGAGTACGTTCACGGCGGCGGGAACATCATCCCCGGTCTCGAGAACGCGCTTGAGGGTAAGGACGTTGGCGAGGACGTCTCGGTCCAGGTCGAGCCCGCCGAGGCCTACGGGGAGCGCAGTGAGGAGCTCAAGCAGGACGTGCCGAAGGAGATGTTCCAGGGCGTCGATTCTGTTGAGGCGGGCATGCGCTTCCAGGCGCAGACCCAGGAGGGGACCTCCATCGTCACCGTCACCGATGTCGGCGAAGAGCAAGTGACCGTCGATGCCAATCATCCGCTGGCGGGTGAGACGCTCAACTTCGAGGTCAAGGTCAGTAACGTCCGCGAGGCCACCGAGAACGAGGTCGAGACCGGCCAGGTCGAGGGCGAGGCCGAGGGCGACGGCCAGTAAGGCTCCCGCCGCTGCTGGCCCGCCGCACGAGGCGGCGGGCCACGGTGCGCTAGCTGCCGATCTAGCTGATGTAGCCCTTCGTTACCCGCTTAAACACGTCCGTGCCCGCCTGGTGGAGCCACTCGAAGGCCACCATCTCCCCCGACACAGCCGCAACGCCGTTATCCCGTAGGCGATCCATCGCCAACCGCTTGTCCTCCGGGCAGCGCGACCCCGTGGCCTCCGAGACCACATAGACCTCGTAGCCCTGCGCGCGCAGGCCCAGCGCGGTCTGCAGCACACACACATGGGCCTCAATACCACCCAGCACGATCTGATGACGCCCGGACTCGGTGATGACATGGCGGCAGCCCTCGGCATCCACGCAGGAGAAATGCGTCTTCTCGGCGATGGCTGAGGGATCCAGACGCTCGCGCAGGCTAGCTACGGTGTGGCCCAGGCCCTTCGGGTACTGCTCGGAGGCAGCCACCGGCACCGCCAACTCGGCGGCGACGTCGGCCAGCCAGCCGCAGGCCGCCGCGACACTGTCGCCGTTATCGATCGCCGGCAGCAGGCGCTCCTGAACATCAACCAACCAGACAAGGCTGGCGTCGGCACGCATGGGCATGATGGGTCTCCGCTATGGCCTTATTAGATCTTGAGCCTAGCGGAGATACGGCGGGGAATACTAGTAGTGCCCCACGCCCACGGAGCGGGGCACCCGATGGCCTCAGAAGCTGTACTGAGCAGCGAACATGGCGCGATTAGCGTCGAAACTCTCGCCGCTCTGGAGCTCGACATCCAGGTACTGGTACTCAACGCCGTACATCATGTTGTCCGCGGGACGCCACATGTAATTAACGAGGGCGTTGGTATTCGTCTCATGCTCCGATTGCACGCTGGTATCGGTGGGCCGATCATCTTCGACCTCGTCCCAGTCGTTGGTAACCGAGCCGATGCCGAGATTAACCGAGCCCTGCCCAATCTTATAGCTTGCACCGATTGAGCCTCCATAACCGCTAATGGGCTCTAGGTCATCGCCATCGAAGTAGCCGTCCGCGGCACCAAAGTCATCGCCCGAGCGATACAGATAGGTATTGGCCCCCTCGCTAACATTAAACGTGGCGTTAAGGGTCAGGGCCTCCGTGGCCTGGTAGCTACCCGCCACGAAGGCGGCGCCGCCGAGCATATCGTCCTCGGCGTCCCCACTTATCAAGTTGGTCTCGGCTTGATTGCCATTGACCTGTTGGACCACACCGGCAACGGAATAGGAGAAGGCATCAATCGAGCTCTCGTACCGTGCTGTCAGAGTGGGGAGCTCATCGCGCGAGAAGTCATCCCGGTCGGATGCCGGCACATCGTTACCACCCCGATCGATTTCGAGGGGCCGACCGCTGGGAATCGGCTCCTCGATCGCAACCGAAAGACTACCGATTGTATAGCGCACCTGTGCTACGCGATCCTGGAGGCCAGCAAGCCCCGCTAGGGCATCGAAGTCCACCGACGGTGTATAGCCGACGAAGGTATTGTAATTGGACCAGGTCTGGCCCGCCAGAATACCCTCGTACTCGCCGTAGGCCTTACGAAGGCGGAAGTCGCCGCCACGGTAGTCGCCCTCAACGGTTACGCGCACGCCGGTGTCATGCTTGACCGTGACGCCCAGGCGGCTCTGCTCGGCGTCAGCACCGAAACCACCGTCCCTATTTGCCCGATCATTCTCGACCGTCTTATTGAAACTGCCGGTCTGGGTGCCGAAGTCCGAGGTGGCGTCCTGATCGACATCGAAGGCGGCGTTCAGGCGCGCGAAGCCGTAGAGATCGATCTTGGCATCGCCCACCTCCCACTCAAGGGCGGCGGCGTTACCGGCTGCGGCCAAGGCAACAACGGACACGGTCGTACGGACCGCATAGCGGCCAATTACGTCCGGCATTAACAAACCTCCAAAGGGAAACAATGAAAAGCGGGGCGGTTCGGTTCATCCCGCCCATACGGCAAAGTCTAGGAAACAAGGTTCCCCGCAGCCAGAACGCGCGGGGCGAGTACCGAGCTAGCCGCCGAAGACGCCCAGCGAGTTCAGGAATATAAGGATCACACCGAGGGGCGCGATGAAACGAACGGCGAACAGCCAGAGCAGATAGAGCGTATTGCCGGGATTCACACCAAGTTCCTTGGCCAGGCTCGCCGAGCGCATGAACCAGCCAGAGAATAGCGCGATCAACAGGCCGCCGAGCGGCAGCATGATGGTGGTGGAGACGAACTCCATGGTGCCGAATATCCCCTGGCCGCCCGGCAGCTTGAGATCGGACCAGATGTTCTGGGACAGCGCCGCGGGGATGCCCAGCAACCAAATAACAAGGGCTACCGAACCCGCCCCGACCAGCCGGCTGCCCCCCTTCTCGGTCAGATACGCCGTCGCCGGCTCCAGCAACGATACGCCCGAGGTGATCGCCGCAGCGGCTAGCAGGATGTAGAAGAGGATGGCGAGGATGACGCCAAATGGGATCTCGCCAAAAACGATGGGCAAGGTCTTAAAGACCAGCCCCGGCCCACCCGAGCCGGCATCCATGCCGGCGGCGAACACGATCGGGAAGATGGCCAGACCCGCGAGCAGGGCCGTCGCGGTATCCATGCCCACGATCCAGGCAGCGCTGTTCGGTATGGACTCGTTCTGCGGGAGATAGGCGCCGTAGACCATGATCGCGCCCAGGCCGAGGCTCAATGTGAAGAAGGCCTGCCCCAAGGCGGTAAGGAAGGTATCTGGGGTAACGGCCGTGTAGTCGGGCTGGAAAAGGAACAGAGCGGCCTCGTTGAATGACCCGGAGGCGGCCATGCCGTAGCCCACCAGCAGCACAAGAATAACCAGCAGCATGGGCATCAGCAAGGTGACCGTACGCTGGATGCCATCGCGCACGCCGACCACGACGATACCGAAGAGCAGCAACATAAACAGCGTGTGCCAAAGGACAACGGCCCAGGGACTCGCCGTGAGCCCGCCGAACATCTCGCTAGCCGCCTCGACACCCATGCCCTGGAAGGCCCCCGTAAAGGCCTGGGCGGTGTAGTACAGCGTCCAGCCGCCGACCACGCTGTAGAAAGACAGGATCAGGACGCCGGAGGCCACCCCGAGCCAACCCAGGAGCGTCCAGTAGCGGCTGACACCCTCGGCCATCGCAATGCTCCGGAGGCTATTGATGGGGCTCTGCTTGCCCCGCCGGCCCAAGGTGATCTCGGCAACGATGATCGGCAGCCCCACCAGCATGATGCATAGCAGGTAGATGAAGACGAAGGCGGCGCCACCGTTCTGGGCGACCTGGTAGGGGAAGCGCCAGAGATTGCCCAGACCAACGGCGGAGCCCGTAGCCGCCAGTACGAACATCAAGCCGCTCGACCACTCGCCGTGCTCACTGCGCTGCGCCTTAGCCATGGCTCCCGCTCCTGGATTCGAGTTGCTCAGTACACACCCGGCTGCGCCGGCGTTCCGCAAAACGCCAGTAGGCTAACACTCGTTCCAGCCAGCGGGGGCGCTCCGCGACGTGGCAAGCCGACGAACGCTTGACAGCCTACATCGCCCGCTCTATCGAGCCCGGATCAATCGCCTTTCGTCTGATTCGCCAGCACATGGCGGTACTCGCGAATGCGCTGGACATAGCGAACGGGCTCTCGCCCCCGGGCATAACCGTACTTCAACGTCTTGTAGTAGCGCTTCTGCGCCAACAGCGGCAGGACCTGCTTGATATCGCGCCACTCGTGGGGGCTGAGATCCAGGCGGCGCGCCAGCACCTGGGCGTCGTGCATATGCGCCCGACCGACGTTGTAAGCGGCCAGTGCCAGGTATGTCCGATCCGGTTCCGTGACCTCATCGACGAAGCGTTTCTTCATCTTGGCTAGGTACTTGGCACCGCCCATGATGCTCTGCTGCGGATCCAGCCGGTTGCTGACCCCCATCTCCCGAGCGGTGCTGCGGGTCAGCATCATGATGCCGCGCACGCCCGTGGGGCTACGCGCGTTGGGATCCCAGTGCGACTCCTGGTAGCCCTGTGCCGCCAATAGCAGCGGCGGCAGATCGTACGTCTCAGCAGCCGCCTTGAAGCTGTCGCGGAACTTGGGGTACTTCGCGTCGATGCGACGGATGTAGACGCTCGTATCGACGTAATCGAAGATCTCGAAGAAGCCGTAGTACCGCTCCTGCAGCCGGGCGAGCTGCTCGCTGTCGCGATACTGCTTAAACCACTGCGTGAGTTGCTGATTGAGCGAATCGCTGCCCTTGGGCATGGCCCAGGCGAGCTGCTGCACGCGGGAGAGATTGAATGGCGTCAGTAGCTCCGGGTAGTAACGGCGGTTGATGTCGACGATCGTTGAGTCCGCCACCGTGCAGTCGATCTCGCGCTGCCAGACCGAGCGCAACAAACCCTCGGTCGTCATGGATTCCGTCTCGGTCCACTCGAGATCGGGGTGCCCGTTGGCCTTGAGCTCGGCGAGGCGCTGGCTGTAACTGCTATCGGCGATGACGTGGAGGTCTAGCCCCACCAGCTCCTCGACGCTCTCCGGCTGGACATTGTCGCGCCGACACACGACCTGCTGGGTGACATCCTGATACGTCGGACCGAACTGGACGTTCGCCTGTCGCTGTTCGGTCACGGTCAGCCCCGCGGCGGCCAGATCCCCTTCGCCCGAGCGGATGGCATCGAGCACCGCCGTAACCGTGGGCTCCTGTTGGATGCGCAGCTCAACGCCGATGGTCTCGGCGAAGGCCCTGGCCTTGTCGTACTCCGGTCCCGACGGTTCGCCGCGCGATCCGATGTAGTAGGTCGTCGGCGCGTTGCGCGTGACGACCACCAGCTCGCCGGATTCCTTGATGCTCTGCAATGACCGCGGCCCACTCGCCGTCGCGCTGTCCTCGGCGGCACCACAACCGGCGAGGCCGGCGACAATCGATAGGGTCAGCCAGGTTGTTCTTATCATGCGATCCTCCACTCAGTGACGACGGGTAGCCGCGATACGGCATCCCCGCCCGCCCCGCTCAAGCACGGCACTGGGGGCAGGCTATCAGTTAACAGAACGCTGGGTAATTCCGGCTGGCCTCGGGTCGACTTCGCTCACGCCCGGTGCCCACACGAAGGCTTTCGGCGTGGCGTCAATACACAGAGCAACGTGCCAGCGCTTGTCAAGCCGGCGAG
The DNA here is from genome assembly GCA_913055565.1 of uncultured Ectothiorhodospiraceae bacterium. Classification (GTDB taxonomy): domain Bacteria; phylum Pseudomonadota; class Gammaproteobacteria; order Nitrococcales; family Nitrococcaceae; genus CAJXKP01. Next base: position 84,755 of record CAJXKP010000004.1, on the reverse strand, counting down.
CGCTGCCGAGACTACAGGCATGGACCGCTTCGCGAATCGACCACCACCTTGAACAACGACTCTGTCATCGACCTCAACGCGGCCTGGCGTCTACTGCGTGTCCTCAAAGACCAAACGCCCGATGAGGCAGGCACCCGCCGCGCCGGAGATGCCGATTCCGGGGCCATAACCCTGACGCCCGAGGGCGGCTGGACCATCCGCGCCGCCTCGCCCACCACGGAGGCCGTCGCCCTCCTGGATCGGTTGGCCCCCGCGATGGCCGCCCCGGGGCGCCGTTACGTGGTGGCCCAGATCGCGCAGAGCCTGGACGGTCGGACCGCCACCGCCCGCGGCTGTGCCGACCGCATTAGCGGCGACGCCGACCACCAGCGCCTGCACCAGCTACGCGCCTCGGTGGACGCCGTCGTCATCGGCGCCGGCACGGCGCTCGCGGACTCACCCCAATTAACCGTTCGCGTCGTCGAGGGCGAGCAGCCCCAGCGCGTGGTCCTGGACCGCTCGCGACGCCTGCCGCCAAGCCATCCCCTGCTCGCCGACCCGGTCGCCCCCGCGATACGCCTGGTGGCAACAGCCGCCGCCGGGGATGACTCGAACACCCTCGCGGTCCCCGGCATGGCCCCGTCCGCGGTCCTGGATCGCCTCGCCGCATGCGGCCTGACCCGAGTCCTCATCGAGGGTGGCGGCAATACGGTCTCGCGGTTCTTGTGCTCCGGTTGCCTCGATCGGCTGCATCTCGTGGTGGCGCCCGTGCTCATCGGGCGCGGCCCCGCTGGTCTCGACCTACCCCCTATCGATGGCATGGATCAGGCCCTGCGGCCGAGCTGCCGACAGCATCAGCTCGGTGACGATGTCCTGTTCGATCTCGACCTGCGCGCGGGCAAGTCGTCTGAGCGCGGGTAACGCGCCCCCCGAATCCGAGCGAGGGCCACCCCCAAACCCGGCGAGGCGAGGGCCAGGTTCAACGCCCCGTAGGCCACCGACACCGCCACACCCTCGGCGGCCGGCCAGCCCGCGGCCACCCACAGGCCGGCCGCGGCGCTCTCGCGCACGCCCCATCCCGCCACCGAGATCGGCACGAGCATGGCCAGCAGAACGAACGGGATCAGCGGTACCAGCGCCGCGAGCTCCCGGTCGACGCCCAGCGCCCGGGCCGTCAGGGCGTAGATGGCGATATAGGTCGCCACCACCACCAGCGAACTCCCGAGCTGGACCGGCCATACCCCTCTCCCCAGCAACGCGCGCGGCAGGATGCCGCTCGAGTAGCGCCCGACGTGGCGAATCACCCAGCCCAGTGCCAGCAGTACCGCGATCGCCACCACTGCGATGGACCACGGATGCCGACTGAGCACGCCGACCACGCCGGGCACAGCTGGCAACGCGAGCAATGCCACAACGGCCATGGCGAGCTGCCCCGAGACCCGCTCCAGGACCACCGCCTGCGCCGCACCCGCGGTATTACCCACAGCGCGAGCGTGTCGCCACGCGCGGTTGGCGTCGCCCAGCACGCCGCCCGGCAGACACTGATTCAGCAGCACCGCCAGGTAATAGTCGGCCAGGGCCTGACGGCGCGTGAGCGCGAGCCCCAGCCGCTGGGCCGTAAAGCGCCAGCGCCAGGCCGAGACGGCGAACTGGACAAGGCTTAGCGCCACAATGGGCACCAGCCAGACCCCATCCAGCGCCGTCAGATGCGACAGCAGGCGCCACGGGTCCACCAGCAGGGCCAGCGCCACCAGCACCGCCGGGCCCATCGCGAGGCGAACGGCACGCCAGAGGGTCATGGCGGCAGAGCCAGGATGTCGTCATGCCCCACCCGAACGCCGCTATCGCCAGTGTCGATGCGCGTCTGCCGTGCCCCAGCCCAATCCGCCAGGTCACCAGCCCACGCCGGTTTTTGCGCGCAGGCGGCCTGGTAGCGGCCGGCGAGGAGCCAGGCCTGCAGATCGGCCGCGCCCCACCCCAGCACCCAGGGGCTCGATCGACGCTCGACGTGGTAGCCGTAGCGCCGGGCGGTCGCCGCGGCCACGGCCGGGGCATTCGGTCCCAGCGCGGGGCCCAGGCCCTTGTCTCCCCGCTGGTGGGCATTAAAGGCCTCACGCGCGACCTCGTCGCCGGGCAGCGGCGGCGACCAAGCGACCTCGCCGTTATAGCTCAGTGCGAACAGCAACGCCGCCCGCGCGCGAGCCGCAGCGGCAACAACGGCCTCCAACCACGCCGCGCTTACCAGATCCAGCAGCGCCGAGGCGGTCACGACGTCCCGGGCCTCGAACGCCGCGTCGTCAACCGTGGCGAGATCGGCAACCTGCGTTGCCGCTGTAACATCGCGTTGTGCCGCGAGCTCATCCGCGGCCAGCGCCAGCAGCCGCTGGTCATGGTCGAGCAGACACCAGTGCTGGGGTCGCGGCAACAGCGGCGCTAGGAACGTGGCATTGGCGCCACTCCCCGCACCGAGATCGAGCAGGCGCAGCCCCTGGCGCTGCCCGCACCAGCCCGCCAGCGCCTGCGCGAGCTCGCGAGAGCGCGCCTGCTGATCGGCCGCCCGCCGTTGCGCCAACCACTGGGCCTCAAAGGCCTCAGCCATCATGAACCGCCTGAATGATGGCCATCAGCCGCCGCGCCTGATCGGGCCAGCGGGGCAACGCCTCGCGCGCCGCCTGGGCGCCGGCCCGTAGCGCGGCCCGCTCCTGGCCGTCCGTCATAAAGCGTTCCAGGCACTCGGCGAGCGCCGCCCCATCACCCGGCGGAACGAGCCGGGCCCCCGCGGCCGGCACGGTCTCCCGAACGGCGCCGCCGTCGCCGGCGATGACGGGAACGCCGCGCGCCAGGGCCTCGGTCAACGCCATGCCATAGCCCTCGTAGCGAGTCGGCAGCACGAACAGATCCGTGTCCGCGTAACGCGCGGCCAGGGCCTCGTCCCCGAGGGCGCCCGTGAGCTCGACACGGTCGCTGAGCTGGTAGTCATGGATGGCGGCGCGCACGCAGCGCGCGCACTCGGGATCGGCATCGAGTGGCCCGGCAAAAACGGCGCGCCAGCGGTAGCGGCCCAAACGCGCCAGCGCGACCAGCAGCGTCTGATGGTCCTTGCGCGGTGTCAGGCTCGCCACGCAGAGCAGCCGCCACGGCGGCGCCTCGCGGGGTGATGCCAACGGCGCGGGCTCGGTACCAGGTATCACCGCGTTCGCCCCCGGCACGCCCTTTTCGGCGAGGCGCCGGGCGGTGAATGCACTCGTGGCCACCACGGCCCGCATGGCCCCCAGCGCCTGACCCTCGCCCCGATCCAGGCGCTGCGCGGTCTCGCGCGTTAGCCCGGTCTCGTCCGCCAGGGGATGATGGATCAGGGCGATCAGACGTAGGCGTTCGGCGTGGCGGGCGACGACCCCGGGACTGCCACCGAGTGCCAGGCCATCGATGATAGCGGGGCTATCGGCTGGAAGCGCCGCCAGGGCAGCGTCCAGGCTCGCCCGGGCTTGCTCATCGGCATCAGGGAACGAGCCGGCCAACCCCTGCAATGCCACCGGCTGCCCCAGGGCCTGGAGCTCGGCCGCCATCCGCCGGTCATAGCCGTAGCCGCCGCTGCGCTGTTCGGGATCGCCCGCCACGAGGAGAGGCAGCGGCTGCGTCATGGCGCCGCGGAGTCGTTCACCGGCCCCTCGTAGCCGGCCCAAGCGATATGGGACTCATGGAGCGTAACCGCCACCGCCGCGAGCGAGCGCGCCTCCGTGCCCAGGGCCTCATGGCGGATGGCGTCCACAAGGCGCCCCTGGATGACGCCCGCCAGGAACTCGGTGGTGGTATTGCGGCCGGCCAGGTCGGGATCCTCGTCCAAGTTGCGGTAGTTCAGCGGCGCGAGGACGGTCGAGAGGAGCTCGGCCGCCGCCGCGATGTCCACAACCAGCCCAGCGGAATCCAGTTGCGCCCGCCGAAAAGCGGCATCCACGAGGTAGGTCGCGCCATGCAGACGCTGCGCGGGGCCGAAGCCATCGCCGTCGAAGCTGTGGGCGATCATGATGTGATCGCGGACGGTAACCGTATAGATAGCTCGCCTCCTTCAGTCGCTGTAACGGATACGATGACACAGGCTAGAGCCGGGGTCGCGGCTCAGGGCCTCGAGCACTTGCGGCAGCTCGCGGAAATCGCTCTCGTCGGTGATTAGTTGGTCCAGCACGGGATCGTCCAGTAGTGATAGGGCCAGCTGCAGCCGTCGCTGATTGTCCCAGCGCGGGTTCTGGTGCGCGGGGACCCGAGCCACCTGGCTGGAGCGCAGGGTCAGTCGCCGACTGTGGAAGGCCTCGCCGAGGGGTAGCGCCATCTCGCGATCGCCATACCAGCTGATCTCCACCACGGTAGCCTCGAGCGCGGCCACGCACAGGGCCAAGCGCAGGCCCGCCTCGCTGGCGCTGGCGTGGAAGAGCCGATCGAACTCCCCGGCGAGCTCGTCCGGGGCGGCGAATTGCGCGCCCATGCCCCGTGCCACCTCGGCCCGCGCCGGATCGATATCCACTAGCGTGACATCCGACCCGGGCATGCCCGCCACCAGGCGAGCCACCAGGCACCCCATCACGCCGGCCCCGATAACCGCGATACGCTCACCGACCAAAGGCGAGCCATCCCAAACGGCGTTAACGGCGGTCTCCATTCCAGCGCCGAGGACGGCCCGCTCGGGTGGCAACCTCGCCGGTAACGGCACCACCGCCTCGGCAGGCACCACATACTCGCGCTGGTGCGGATGCAGACAAAAGACCGTTTGCCCGGTTAGCTCGGCGGGCCCCGCGACGACGTCGCCGACGCTGATGTAGCCGTACTTCACGGGCGCCGGGAAATCGCCCGCCTGGAACGGAGCCCGCATGACGTCGTATTGACTCGTCGGCACCCGCCCCTGGTAGACGAGCGTCTCGCTGCCGCGGCTGATGGCGCTGTAGCGCGTTCGCACGCGTACCTCGCCAGGGCCGGGATCGCGGATGGGCTCGGGGCGGATCGCGGCCGCGCCCGGCTGGATTAGCCATAGCGCCTCGGTGGGCTCCTGCGCTGTCATCGCCATCGCCTGTTACGCTTTTCCAACCATAGAGCCTGCCAGCCGGCTCGCTGCACGGGAAGACGCATGCCCCTGCCACCAACCGCTTACCGCGACAGTGGCCTCATGATCGGCGGTGCCATCGCGCTAGCGGCCAGCATCACGGCCGGGTCGGCTGACGGGCCCCTTGCCGTCACCGGCCTCGCTGCCGTGTTGCTGGCTGGCGCCGCGTTCGCCCTGCGGCACTGGTACCCGGGCCCCCAGCGCCTGACGGCCGCCGATCGGGTTACGCTGACGCGGTTGGGGCTCACGGCCGTGCTCGCGGGTCAGCTCGCTGCGACGCGAGGCCCCGAGGCCGACGGCTACCTGCTGGCAGCGATCGCGCTGACGGCGCTCGCGCTCGACGGCGTCGATGGCTGGCTGGCGCGGCGGCGCGGCGAGACCAGCCCGTTCGGGGCCCGTCTGGACCTGGAGACCGATGCCGTATTGATCCTGGTCCTCGCGGCCCTGGTCTGGCGCCGCGGGCACGTCGGCGCCTGGGTTCTGCTCATCGGCGCGTGGCGCTATATCTTCGTGCTGACCCAGACTCTGAAACCCCAGCTGGCGCGACCGCTGCCCCCGAGCCAACGGCGCAAGGCCGTGTGCGTCGTCCAGGTGGCCGTTCTCCCGGCGTGCTTGATCCCCGCCTTGCCCGCTTGGCTGCCGCCATGGCTGGCCGGGACCGCCCTCGCCCTGCTGTGTTATTCCTTCATGGTGGATAGCCACTGGCTGATCCGCCACCCAGCCACCCCGCAACCCCCGGAGTAACGCCATGCGTCTTAGCCACGTCGCCGCCAGCGCGCTGCTGATCCTTGCCTCTGGCCCGAGCCACACCGAGCCGCGCCGTTTTAAGATCGATCCGGACCACTTCTCCGTCGGCTTCCTTGTCGAGCACGCGGGCTACGACAAGACCCTCGGAATGTTCCAACGAGCCCGGGGCACATTCGTCTACGACGAGGCCGAACAGACGCTGCATAGCGGCGAGGTGACCGTCCAGGCCGGGAGCGTGTTCACCAACCACACCGAGCGCGATGGGCATCTGCGCGGCGATGATTTCCTCAACGCCGACGATTACCCCACGATCCGCTTCAACGCCACGGAGCTGACCCTGAATCAGGACCGCGAGGGTACGCTGACCGGCGATCTTACGCTGTTGGGCACGACGCGCGAGATCGAGCTACAGGTCACCATTAATAAGACGGGGCGCTATCCCTTCGGCGACAACGCCTATGTTCTGGGTGCGTCGGCACGCGGCACCATCGAGCGCAGCCGCTTCGGCATGGGTTACGGCGTGGACGGCGATCTCGTCGGCGACGAGGTCGAGCTGATCCTGGAATTCGAGGCCGTGCGCCAGCCCGAGGAGTAGGCCCGCCGAGCCGCCCCCAACGCAACCCGGACTCAGGGGGGCGGCCGCCGATAACCGCGCGGCGGAGCGCTCCTAGACGCGCCATTGAGGTAACGGCCCTCAAAGCGGGGCGTATCAGTCGATGCCAATACGAACACCGAGACCAATCCCCAAGCGCAGCCCACCGCGGCGACGCGGCGCCCCCACGGCCTGCTCCGGCCATAGCTCGTGGTCTGTGATTCGGACTAATGGGTAGCTGTAGGCGTAGTCACCGACTTGGCCCCGCTGGACACCATCGAGACGGCCCACCACGGTAATACGCCGCTGACGGGCATAGCGCTCGCGATCCAGATCGCCCGCATGCTGGGCGATGAAGCGTCGCCCCGGATCAGCGGCCATATCCGGGCGCTGCGCGGGCGTCAGTGGATAGTGCAGGATCTCGATCGCCCTCCCGCCGTCTTCGCGCGCCTGGACGCCGGCAATAACGCCGCCCCAGATCACGGCCTCGCCGGCGAGGACCTCGGGGCCGTCAACGGCCTGGGCCGGATCGATGGCGCGAACGCCCTGGCGGTCGAAACGGGGCCCGCTATCGGTGGCGCAGCCGGCTAGCAGCAGGGCCAGCATGAGCGCGCAGCAGCGCATCACCAGCAGTACCGGGAATGGCGCAAGCATGGGCTATTAAAGATGAATGGGTCGTGGAAGCGATCGTAAAATGGATCATAGCGTCGGTACGGGGCGTCGCGCACCGGCAGCGGATCCCAGAGCTCATGCCCCGTCACGGCCACCACGGGCTGATCGTAGCGATAGTCGCCGACGGTTGCCGGGTGCGTCCCGTCAATGCGACCGATAACAGTCAGTGACCGGTCCTCGCGGAAGACCAGCGGATCGCGGAAGCCCTCGAATCGGGCGATGAAGCGGGCATCGCCGTCCGCCGAATCTTTGGGCCGGAGCTGGCCGTCGAGGGGCTTGGCCAGGACGGTTACCAGGGTGCTCGCGGACTCGTTGGTCACGCCCACGATGCGCCCGCCCCAAACGACGTCGCGACCCTTAAAGACCGACGGCGCATCGGCCACGGCTCGCGGCTGAGGCGACGACGCCGGCGCCTGGTCCAATGACCGTGGTGGGCTGGCACAACCGGCCAGGACCAGTAACGTGGCTATCACTAACCATTGCCGCATAGACTCACCCCCGCCGACCTCGACGTCCGTCGCTGGCTCATTCGTGAACATCTACATGGTAGACCCGCGCAGCGGCGCGCGGTTCGCTCGCTCACTAGCCACCCTGAGCCGAGCGGCCTAGGCAAACCCGGAACAAATTCGCACGAGCCTCTGGCCGCTGAGCGCGCGTTCTGGCTGGGCCCGGCCGGCTAAGCATCACTAAGAGTATAGTCAGGCTCTGCGAGGTCGGCTGCGAGCGCGCCCAGCGGCCCCGGCGGGCCCGCGAGAATTATTCAGCGTTCCTCTAGCGCTCACGCCCGCCGCTTGTGGGGGCTGCCATGCGATGGATCGCTGCCAGATGCGCTTCGCCACTCAGCGAGACGTCCAGATCGCGGATGAGGCCATCGCTGAGGCAATACAGCCAGGCATGCACTTGCACCGACTGCCCACGCGCCCAAGCGTTCTGGACGATTGGGGTGCGCGCGACGTTGGCGGCCTGAGCGAGCGTATTCAACTCGCAGAAGCGATTCAGGCGCTGGGTCTCGTCGGCGATGGCATCAAGCTCTGCCCCATGCGCAAGATAGACATCCTTAATGTGGCGCAGCCAATTATCGATCAAGCCGAGCTGGGCATGGCCCATGGCCGCCTGAACGCCCCCGCAGCCGTAATGGCCGCAGACGATGACGTGCTGCACGCCCAGGACCTCGATGGCGTACTGCAGCACCGACATGCCATTCATGTCGCTATGGACGATGACATTGGCGATGTTGCGGTGGACGAACAGCTCGCCGGGCTCGAGGTCGACGATCTCATTCGCCGGCACGCGCGCGTCCGAGCAGCCGATCCACAGGTAGTTCGGATGCTGCTCGCGCGACAGGTTGTTGAAGAAATCGGCATTGGCGATACGAACCCGCTCCGCCCAGCGCCGATTACGCTCGAGTAGGTGGTCCAGTCCGGCCATTAGCGCCACGCCGTTGGTATGCCACGATGTCGCTAGTCTACGGGAAGGCTTGGGCCGTGTCCCTCCGCCGCATGGGCCCCGCGCCCGCGGGACTTCGCCGCCGGAACACCACTAGTGATCCGGCTCGCGCGGTATCGGGGGTGTCTTCCAAGCACTCACACGCGATGCGGCCTGCGTCGAGGTCTCGGCATCACCACCGGCCCGGAAGGGCGCCAATAGGCGCTCCAGGATGGCGGGCTGGTGGCGGCGCTCGGCGGTAATGGCATAGAAGCTCTCCACCACATCGGGTACATCGCAGTAGTGACTGAGCAGCCCGGAGCCAAGCTCGTCCTGGACCACCACCGCCGGCACCAGCGCCACGGCACCGGAGTCCCGCGTGAGCAGGCGCAACATCGCCATATCCTCGACCTCGGCGAGCACCGTCGGCGCGACCCCAAGGTCGTCACAGACGAGATCGAATTGGGCCCGGATATCGCTGGCGCGCGACGGCAGCAGCAGTTGGCGCCCCGCGAGGTCGTCGGGGAAGCGGAATCTCTCGCCCGCGGGCCGCGGCGGCCCGACAAGGCATACGGGCTGACGGGCAAGGCGCCGGCAGCGCCACGTATTATCGCTATCGGGACTCACGGGGCGATTGGCCAGAACCACATCAAGCTTATGGCTCGCTAGCAGCGGCAACAGCTCCTCCAGGCTCCCGGACTGCAGGCTCAGCCGAACCGGCTCGGTACCGAGCACGGGCCGCAGGAAATTCTCCTGAAAGTTGCGCGACAGCGTGGACACGCTACCAACCCGCAACTGCTGAACCGCTTGCTCCTGACCCGTTGTCACCGCGGCCATGAGCTCACTGCCCAGGGCGAAGATGCTCTCGGCGTAGTTCATCACAATCCGGCCCATGGCCGTCAGACGCAGCCGTCGGCCATCGCGCTCGAACAGCGCCTGCCCTACTTGGCCCTCGAGCTGGCGGATCTGGGACGAAAGCGTCGATTGCGAAACATGCAACTGGCCGGCGGCGCGCGTGAGATGCCCCTCCCGCGCCACGGCCCAGAAGTACTCCAAGTGGCGGTAGTTCAGCCTATTCATTCGTTTATCCTGAACGTTTTTATCTAATTAATCCATTTTAACGAAAGGCCCCGAATAGGCAGGATGCTGGCGGTTATTGTGTGGCAGCGCAACATGGGAGAAACGGATGACCGATACCCTCTCGGCCTTGCTATGGCTCGGCCCCGTCGCCTATATCGCCGCCGGCGTCCTTGCCCCGATGTTGCCTACCCGGGTGGCGTGGCTTGTCGCCGAGATCGTCGCGCTCATGGTGCTGGCCCTGAGCCTAGGCGGCGTTATCGAGGCGATTGACAAAACGGCCGACGGCACCCCGATCGATGGTCTGGGCCTGGCCATGGTGACGCTCATCGGCCTGCTGGGTTGGGTCATCGTGCGCTACTCCCAGCGCTATCTCGTGGGCGAACCCAACCAGGCGCGCTACATAACGGCCCTAATGGGAACGCTGGCGTCGGTGATCATCGTCACCCTCAGCGATAACCTGGGCTTGCTCGTCGCCGCGTGGATCGCCAGCAGTCTCGCGCTTCACGGGCTGCTGATCTACTACAGCCACCGACCGGCCGCCCTGGCATCGGCCCACAAGAAGTTCCTGGCCAGTCGCCTTGCTGAGCTCTGCCTCATCGCCGCCCTGGGTCTGATCTACTGGGAGATCGGTTCGCTGCAACTGAGCTGGCTCGCCGCCTACGCCGAGGGATCTAATCCGCTACCGGTAAGGCTGCACATCGCGATGGTACTGGTCGCCCTCGGGGCTGCCCTGAAATCCGCTCAGATGCCCGTGCATGGTTGGATCCTACAGGTCATGGAGGCGCCCACCCCCGTATCCGCGCTGCTACACGCGGGGGTGGTGAATCTCAGCGGCTTCGTGCTCATCCGGCTTGCCGAGCCGCTGGCCGCCGCCCCGGTGGCCCAGGCCCTGCTCGTTGTCATCGGCAGCATCACCGCTGTGCTCGCCGCACTGGTGATGATGACACGCGTAAGCATCAAGGTACGCCTGGCCTGGTCTACCTGCTCGCAGATGGGCTTTATGTTGCTGGAGTGCGGGCTGGGCCTCTATGAGCTCGCGCTGCTCCATCTCATCGCCCACTCCGCCTACAAGGGCTACGCCTTCCTGGCAGCCGGCGACACCGTTAGCTACGCGCAGCGGCACGCCTTCCTGCCGGACGCTTTCGTGGCGGCGGCCCCCAATCGTGTCGTCAGCCGCCTAGCGACGGCGCCGGTGGCCATCGCCCTGCTACTCGGTGTGACGCTGGCCTGGCAGCAGCTGATGCCCCATGTCACCGGCCTGGCCCTGCCCGGTGTCGCGGTTTTAATCGTCGGCATCGGCCTGGCACCGCTGCTTTGGCCCATGGCGGATCGAGCGCTTCGCGCCGTCATCCGCGGCGGCGCCACCATCGTGCTCCTGGCGCATCTCTACCTGATCTGGCACATCGCCTTCGCCGGCTTGGCGCCACGAGCGGATGAGCCGGCCGCGACGTGGCTAATCTACTGGACCGTGGCGCTATTCACCGCGTTTTACGTCATGCAAACACTCGTGGTGGCCGTTCCCGAGGCACGCTTGTGTCAGCTCCTGCGCCGTTGGGCCGTGGCGGGCTTCTTTATGGACGAGCTCTTCACGCGGTTGACCTTCCGTATCTGGCCCCTGCGGCTACCCGCCGAGGCGCGCGCGACACCGGCAACCGCCCCGTCCGTTCTTCCGGGAGAACCGTCATGACACACAACCCCGCCGCCGATACCCCGCTGCGATCCGCCGTCGCCAATGCCGCCGCCACGGCCTGCCGCCGCATCGCGCCGAGCTGGCCGCTCGACCGCTTCGTCGCGGTCAACCCCTACTGGGGATGGACGGCCCAACCCATCGAGACCGTCGATGCCCGCCTCGCGCACCTCGGTGGCAGCAGCTTGCGGATGTCGCGGAACTTCTACCGGTCGGCCTGGCAACGCGACACCATCCGCTACCAGGATCTACGCACAGCGATTCAAGAGGCCGGTCGCGACGATGAGCCCGACGAGCTCGTGGCCGCGCTGGACGATCCCGAGCCGGTCGTCCAGCGTCTGCCGATGCTCTCGGATCTACACGACCGGCGCCGCGACCTCAGCCATCAGCCGGCCTGGGGTGACGCCATCACCCAGCAGGTAAGTCAGTTCTGCGCGAAGTTCTTCGACAACGACCAAGCGGAATGGCCGCCAAGCCCGCGCAGCGGGCTCTACATCGACTGGCTCGAGGCCATGAAGCACAATCGTGCCATCGGCGTGCTCATGGGCACCGACGCCATTCGGCGCGGCGCCTGGCAGCTACCCGGCGATCCGAGGATCCTCATCGACACGGCTGTCGACGCGTTGGGCCTATCGGATGCCCAGCTAGAGGACCTGTTCACCGCGGCGCTGCTACGCATTAACGGGTGGGCCGCCTGGTGCGCCTATCGGGATTGGCACGATCAGGAGGCCAGCGCTGAGGTAGCTTGGCGCAATGAGCTACTCGCCATCCGGCTGGCCTGGGAACTGCTGCTAGATGACGGCGAGCGCGGCCCAGGGTCCGTATGGTCCGAATGGCAGCGCGCCTGGCAACACGCCGAACCGCCCGAGCCTGATCACGCCATGTGGCTCTGGCAGCGGGCCCTGGAAATCGCCTACCAGCGCCCCCTGGCCAACGAGCTGGCCGCTCAGGGCCCACTCGATCAACCAGCCACCCCGTCGGCCCAAGCGGTGTTCTGCATCGATGTCCGCTCCGAGCTAATACGCCGGGCCCTGGAGGCATCGGAGCCGTCCATCCAGACCATTGGGTTTGCCGGTTTCTTCGGCGTCCCGGCCGTCTACCAACCGGCCGGTACCGCCAACCGCATCCCGATGCTGCCGGGGCTGCTCTCGCCCAGTCTCGAGATAACGGATACCTGCGGCCAGGCCGCCGCAGACGAGGCGCTGGCGCATGAGCGCCACGAACACCTAGCCGCGCACAGCAATCAACGCCCCTTCCACCGCCTGCCCGCATCGGCCTTCACCCTTGTCGAGACGATGGGTCTGAGATACCTCCTGCCCTTGATCAAGCGCAGCCTAGCCCCGCGGACCGCTCGCCAGACAGCGACGCAGGCGGCGCTCGGCAGCAGCGCTCAGGCTGCCCGTCCAAGGCTGCGTATCCCCGATAACGACATCGAACGCAAGCTGGATCTGACCGCGGGCGCGCTCACCGGCATGGGCCTGACCCGGCAGTTCGCGCGGCTGGTCGTGCTGATCGGCCACGGCAGTCAGAGCGCCAATAACCCGCATGCCTCGGGCCTGGACTGCGGTGCCTGCAGCGGCCAGGGCGGCGAGACCAACGCCCGCGCGCTCGCTGCCCTGCTCAATGAACCAGCCGTCCGTGAGGGGCTGGCCGAGCGGGGTTGGTCCATCCCCGAGACGACGCACTTCGCCGCCGGCCTCCATAATACGACCACGGACGAGGTCACCGTGCTCGATACCGACGAGGTCCCTGCCACCCATGATGGCGACCTAGCTCAGTTCCAACAGGCACTCGAGGCGGCGGGGGATCGCAGCCGGGCCGAGCGGGCCCCGGCATTGGCCCTGGGGCATCTGGCACACTCGCCGCGCCGCCTGCGGCGTGCCCTGTATCGGCGCGCCAACGACTGGGCCCAGACACGCCCGGAGTGGGGGCTTGCCGATAACGCGTCGCTGATCGTGGCGCCACGTGCTCGGACCCGCCGCCTCGACCTAGGAGGCCGCGCCTTCCTGCATGAGTACGATTGCCGTCGGGACCCGGACGGCGCCGTGCTGGAGACGATCATGACCGCGCCCATGATCGTGGCCCAGTGGATCAACATGCAGTACTTCGCCTCCACGCTGGATCACCGCCGCTATGGCAGCGGTAACAAGGTACTCCACAACGTGGTCGCCGGACGCATTGGCGTATTCGAGGGCAATGCCGGCGATCTACGCATCGGGCTGGCCCATCAATCACTGCACGACGGCGAGCAATGGCGTCATACCCCGCGCCGCCTGGGCGTCTACATCGAGGCGCCGCGGGCAGCGATCGACCGCATCGTGGGGGCCCATGAGCTAGTACACCAACTCGCCACCAACGGCTGGCTCCAGATCCTTCGCATCGATCCCGACACGGGCGCCGTCGAGGCCTACGGCGTCGCTGGCTGGCATCGCTGGGTCGAGCCAGAGGCCTAGCCGGCGCCGCGGGACACCCGCCGATCCATCGAACTCGGCGATACAGTCGGCTAGCACAGCGCCGTATCGAGCGCTGTGCTAGCCTGCCGGACAGCAAAAGTCCATGGGAGGGACGGCGAGGCCTTGGGCACACCTGTACCAAGGCCGACCTGGGAGGGTCACTGACAGTGAACAGCGGGCCTGACAGGTGAAGAGGCTATGAATCGCGACGAGATCATCACGGCGTTGGAGGCCGAGCACGACGTATCACCCCAGCTGATCTACGTCCTCGACGTCATCCCACTGGTCGATATGCTCTGGGCCGACGGACGCAATCAAGACGCCGAGATCTCGCTGATCAAGAAGTTCCTGGTCGAGCACATGGCCGAGCTGGAGACGGCGGCCGGCGTTGATAATCCGGTATCCATTGATGAGATCAACGATTTCATCGAGCGCTTTGTTATCCAGCGCCCGGACCCAGGACTTCTCAAACGGCTCCGAGAGCTCGCCGAGCTCAACATCGCTCAGGGCCCCAACCCGACCGACCGTTCACGCACCGTCCTCGATTACTGCCTGGATATCGCGTCCGCGGCCGTCGCCGATTACCCCTACGGTAAGCATGAGCGCTTTGAGCAGGCCGAGAAGGAGGCGCTGTGGTAGCTCATGAGCAAGCTGGATCTCGACCCCGAGCGCCTGGTGGCCTGAAGGCCAGTCCGTTGGCCCCGGCGGCCACCACGCACGATACGGGTTTCCCCCGATTGGCCGCGCGGCAGCAGCGCGCTACCGTCTAGCTTGCTGTGTAACGACTCGTTGGCCCGTCAGGGCCGTCTGGCATCGTAGGAGTGACCATGACCACGAACAGCGCCGCGGGCGCCACCTTCCCCGATCTGCGGAAATTCCAGGACCCGGCGGTCACCGCCGACGGTCAGGCGCGGGCCCACGTCGCCCTGCGCCAGCTGGACACCCTGTGGTTCTGCACGGGCACGCTGTGCAACCTCGCCTGCCGGAATTGCTACATCGAATCCTCGCCGCGCAACGACAGCCTGGTCTACATCAGCGCCGAGGAGGTCGCCGAGTATCTCGACGAGATCGAGCGCGACGGGCTGGGCACGCGCAGCATCGCGTTCACCGGCGGCGAGCCGTTCATGAACCCGGACATGATCCCGATCCTGGAGGATACGCTCGGCCGCGGCTTCGAGACGCTGGTACTAACCAACGCCATGAGACCCATGATGAAGCGCGCCGACGAGCTGCTGGACCTGCATCACCGTTTCGGGCGTGCGCTCACCGTTCGGGTATCCATCGACCACTACACCCAGGACCTCCACGAGGCCGAGCGCGGCCCCAAATCCTGGGAGCCAGCGGTGCGAGGCCTGCATTGGCTGACCAGTCACGGCTTCGAGGTGGACATCGCCGGCCGGCTGTTCACCGACGAAACCGAGCAGCAGATGCGCGAGGGCTACGCGGCGTTCTTCGAACGCGAGGGCATCGACCTAAACGCCCGCGACCGCAACAAGCTCGCACTGTTCCCCGAGATGGACACTAACGCTGACGTGCCCGAGATTAGCGAGGGCTGCTGGTCCAAGTTGGGCGTTTCGCCGGACGATCAGATGTGCGCCAGCTCGCGGATGGTGATCAAACGCAAGGGCGAGGAGCGCCCCGTTGTCCTACCGTGCACACTGCTGCCCTACAATGACCCGCAGTTCGAGCTGGGACACACCCTAGCGGAGAGCTTCCAGTCGGTGGCCCTCAACCACCCCCACTGCGCCACGTTCTGCGTCCTCGGCGGCGCCAGCTGCGGGGGCTAAAACGGCCAGCCGGCGGCCTTATCGCCGCCGCCTGGCCGTTTTCAGCGAGTTATTGGTCTCGCTCAAAGCGCCTCAGAACGCGTAGTAGACGCCCGCGAACGCGCCGTCGATCTCGAGATCGCCGTCGACATCATCGACGTCATCGATCTCCAGATCCTGGCGGCGATACCCCAACTCGACACCGCCCCCAAAGCCGAACGTATAGCCCATCGTGGCCCGCGCATCCAAATAACTGTTGCCGTCAAAGCCGACACCGCTACCCTGAGCCCGAATCCAGGCGCCCGTGCCAGGGACATCGAAGCGGGCCGCTGCGTAGGCCATCGGCACCGGCGCGGTAAACGACTCCGAGGCCGTGCGGCCGGTGCGTTGGGACTGGATCGCCACGTCACCATCCACCAATCGGACATCCAGGCCGAGGTCTAGATCAACGAGCGTATCCCAGATACTGTAATAGCCGATGATATCCGTCTGATTGAGCTCGAACTCCGAGCTTACATCCTCCCTGACCTGGAAGTTCTCGCCCCGGAACGTGAAGTTGCGCTCAACCGTCCCGTTGCCGTCGGTATCGAAACGGGTGTGCTCGAGCCGGATGTTCGGTAGCAGGAAGATCGGATGCTCAAGCTGCGCCCACACGTAGACATTCGAGGTGTCGTCCAGCCCAGCGTCATCCTCAAGGTCGAAGCTGCGATTGCCCGCATCGGAGAACTCGCCCGACAGGCCCTGATCCCAGCCGCCGACACCGCCGCTCAAACTCAAATCCGCGGCATGACTGCCGCCGGCCAACATCAGGCCAACCGCACCGACCAACATACTGCCCTTCGATGGCATCGCCATGTTTACCCTCTGTCTTGTTCGTATTTAAACGCAACCCGAACGCAGGATTCCGCCACCGCGCCATCCCAGCGCTGCTAGGCTGAACGCCAGTAAAGTCCAGCATAACAACCAGTGGCCACCCGGCGCCGGTAGACCGCCAGGTAGGTGGTGGTTGGATCGAGGATCGTTATAGGCGCCAGCGCCCGTCGCGATGGCGCCCCGGCCAAGGTGGCCCGGTCAACGTTCATATCCCGCGCATACGGCCGAGGGCCGTGCGGCTCCATCCGCGGCGCTCACCGATGGATACTGTAAGGGGGCGAACCGCGCATTGTCGGGGCTGCGGCGCAGTTAGGCGTAAAGGCCAGTCGGGGCCACATCACCGCCTATTGTGCTGTCCCGCCCTCGCCGATGCGGTCAACTTCGGCCTGAATGGCGAGACGGTCCAGCGACGCCAACGGCAAGTTGGTAAACAACGCGATTCGTTGTTGCAACGCCAGGAAGGTCGCTCTAAAGGGCTTCATTCGCTCATCCCGATCAGCGGCCTCACCGAGGTCGAGCGCCACAGGGTCCTGGATCCCCCAGTGGGCGGTGATAGGCTGGCTCGGCCAAACCGCGCAAGGCTCCGCCGCCGCCCGATCACAAACCGTAAAGACGAAATCCAGGGGCACGGCGTGCTCGCCGCTGAACTCGCTCCAGTGTTTACTACGGAGGCCGCTAACGTCGTGAAGCGACTCTTCCAGCACAGCCAAGGTTACAGGGTGGGGTTGGTCTTCGGGATGGCTGCCCGCGCTAAAGCCACGGAATCGACCGCGGCCCATGGCGTTGATCAGGGCCTCGGCGAAGATGCTGCGTGCGCTGTTCCCGGTACATAGAAACAGTACATGATAAGGGCGAGCCTCGCTCATATTTAATACCTATGCGCATATCCAAATATCTCTATCAAAGCATGTTACAAGCTACCTAGACGCGCTCGCCAGCGCAAACCTTGCGCCTCGCAGGGTGATCGAATCCGCGAGACTTGGTAGCGCCTGGCGCTGGACGGACGTCACGAATACCAGCGTTAACTCGACCGAGCGTCGCCTAAAACGCTCGCGTCCAGGGACCAATCGAAGGCCTGGGCCAAGCGTTGGAACACCGTCGGCAGCGGCGCCTGGACGACGCATGACCGCCGCATCACCGGATGGCGGAAGGCGAGCTGTTGGGCGTGGAGCAGCAGGCGCTGGCTATCGAAGCGCTCGCGGAAGAAGCGGTTGTGGTGGCGGTCGCCGCGCGCGACGTCGCCCACGATGGGGTGGCTGATGCCGTTGAGGTGGCGTCGTATTTGGTGACGCCGGCCGCTCTCCGGCACCGCGCGGACCAGGGCGTAGCGCGCGGTGGGAAAACGCGAGACGGCGACGGGCAGTTCAACGGTCGCCAGGCGGGTAAAACGCGTGCGACTAGCACGCGCGGGGCGTTTCTTATCCGGGCTCAGCGGCCGATCGATGACGTCGTGCTCGGCGGGCCAGCCGCGGACGATGGCGAGGTATTGCTTGTCAACGGCGTGCTCGCGGAAGTCCGCGGCCAGCTGTGAGGCGGCCTCGGGGGTGAGGCCAAAAACCAGCGCCCCAGAGGTTGGCCGATCCAGGCGATGCACGGGGTAGACCCACTGCCCGATCTGGTCGCGTACGCGCTGCAACGCGGCGTCGTTATCCCCGTCCACGGCGGTGCGATGGACCAACAGATCCGATGGCTTATCCACCACGACGACATCGTCATCCTGATAGAGAATGGACAGGGGGCCGGTTGTAGCATCATCGCTCATAACCAGGCATGGACCCGGCAATGACTGTCCGCCGGAGCCGGGCCGCTCGCTTGCAGTGCATTTATTCCTGAGGGCATCGGCATGAACCCTATCGTGACACTCGGCATCTACCTGGCAGCCGCCATCGCCGAGATCGGAGGCTGCTTCGCGTTCTGGGCCTGGCTGCGCCTGGGTAAGAGCGCGTGGTGGGCCGTCGCCGGCGTGGCGGCGCTGATCGCCTTCGCCTGGTTCCTCACCCGCGTCGACACGGCATTCGCTGGCCGAGCCTACGCCGCCTATGGTGGCGTCTACATCGCCGGCTCTCTCGCCTGGCTTTGGGCCGTGGAGGGCCACCGCCCCGACCGCTGGGACGCAGCCGGCGCCACCGTGTGCCTAGCCGGCGCTGCCATGATCCTGTTCGCTCCGCGCGGGGGCGGCTGAACTACGCACTGGCCTGCGCCGACTGGAGCTCTTCCTCGGCCGCCATCCACTCGCTCTCCAATCCCTCGTAGCGCGACTTGAGCTCGCCCTGATGGCGCAGTAGCTCGTTCAAGCGCTCCTTGGCGTCGTCGTTGTAGAGCTCAGGGTCGGCAAGCTTGGCCTCGACGTCGCGTAACTCGGCGTCTACCGCCGCAATGTCATCCAGCAGTCGTTGCACCCGATCCTTGAGCGGCTTAATGGCCTGCCGGCGCGCGGCCTCCTGGCGACGCGCCTCTTTGCGGTCGGCCGAACTGGTCGCCTCGGCCGGCTCCGGGGTGGGCTCGGCTGGCGCCTCGGCGGGCTGCACATCCGCCACCTCGGGCCCGTCGTCGCGATCCTGCTGCTTGAGCCACTTATGGTAATCGTTGAGATCGCCGTCGAAGGGCTGCGCCGCGCCATCCGCGACGAGCACATAGTCATCCACCGTGGAGTTGAGCAGGTGGCGGTCGTGGGAGACCGTAACCACAGCCCCCTCGTAACCCTGAAGTGCGACGGTTAATGCGTGGCGCATCTCCAGATCAAGGTGGTTCGTGGGCTCGTCGAGGAGCAGCAGGTTAGGCGCATGCCAAACGAGCATCGCGAGCACCAGCCGCGCCTTCTCGCCACCGGAGAACGGCGCCACCGGGCTCGTTGCCTGCTCGCCGTGGAAGTCGAAACCGCCTAGAAAATCGCGCACCCGCTGCAAGCGGGCATTCGGGCTGATCTGCTGGATGTGGGCAACCGGCGAGGCGCTGGTATCGAGCTGATCCAGCTGGTGCTGGGCGAAATAGCCCACCCGAATCTTGTTGCTGCGCACGATATCGCCGGTGATGGGCTCCTTCTCGCCCGCCAGGGCCTTAACCAACGTGGACTTGCCCGCCCCATTGGGACCAAGGAGGCCAACACGAGCACCGGGCCGAAGACTGAGATCCACATCGCGCAGGATAGGTTGATCGCCGTAACCTAAGCTCACGCGCTGCAGGCTAATCAGGGGACTCGACGCCTCTGGGGCCTCGGGAAAGCGGAAATCGAACGGCGAGTCCACGTGCGCTGGCGCGACCTTCTCCATACGCTCGATGGCCTTAACGCGGCTCTGGGCCGCCTTGGCCTTGTTCGCCTGGGCGCGCCAGCGGTTGATGAACTTCTGCATGTGCGCGATCTCGCGCTGCTGCTTCTCGTACATCGCCTGCTGCTGGGCCAGATGCTCGGCACGCTGGCGCTCGAAATCGGTATAGCCCCCACGGTAGAGGGTCATACGCCGGCGCTCGATGTGCAGGATCTCGCCGCAGACGGCGTCCAGGAAATCGCGATCGTGGGAGATCAGGATCAGCGTCCCCTGGTACTGGCGAAGCCAGCCTTCGAGCCAGAGAACGGCCTCCAGGTCCAGGTGGTTGGTGGGCTCGTCGAGAAGCAGCAGGTCCGAGGGACACATCAACGCCCGGGCCAGGTTGATGCGCACCCGCCAGCCACCGGAGAAGGCGGCCACGGGTTGGTCGTGGACGCGAGCCGGGAAACCCAGACCCGAGAGCAACTCGCCAGCGCGGGCACGGGCCGTGTAGCCGCCCGCGTTATCGTAGCGGGCATGGGCCTCGCCAATGGCGTGGCCGTCGCCGCTGGCGTGGGCCGACTCGATGGCCGCCTCAGCCGCGCGCAGCTCCGTATCGCCGTCCATAACGTGGTCGATGGCGGAACGCTCGAGCGCTGGCGTCTCCTGGGCGAGGTGCGCGATCGTCCAATCCGACGGCACATGGACCTCGCCCGCATCGGTGCCGAGCTCGCCCTGGAGCAGCGAGAACAGCGAACTCTTGCCCGTACCGTTGCCCCCGACCAGGCCGACATGGTGGCCGGGGTAGATGGTCGCCGAACTCTGCTCGATGAGCGGCTCGACGCCGCGTCTCAGCGTAATACTGTCTAGCTTGATCATAGCCCACCGACAATAGCGACCCACCCGTCATAAGGCAAAGATGCCAGCGCTATCGCAGCAATTTTAATGATGTGGTCCCCAGGAGGGCGCGTGGTCGCGTTACCCCCTGCCGAGGGCGTGTGCGGCCAGGGAAGGCCGCAGTCGAGCCCCCATGGAGGGTTTGTGGCGTCCCTCGGCAGGGGGTAACGCGACCAAATCGAGGGCCGAAATGAGATTTGCGGGCGCCAACGAGTCGCTCGTGGACTCGATTCAACCCGCAGGCCCTATAATGCTTGACCTAACTCGCGGGCGGCGTTGGCAACGGCGCCGCCGCGAGACCGGCACGCGCGTCCATCCAACACCGACGGAGACCAACGGTGAAACGCACAACGACCACCTCTTACGCCCTCATCGGGGCCGGCCTGATCGCCATGAGCTACGGCCTGGCCCGCTTCGCGTTCGGATTGTTCGTCCCCGCGATACGCGCCGACCTGGGGCTCAGTCCCGATATCATGGGGATCATTGGCGCTATGCCGTTCGTGAGTTTCGCCGTCGCCAGCATCGTGGCCTCACCCCTGGCGGAACGCCTGGGCGCGGCGAGGGCGGCGGTGCTGGCCAGTGCCCTGGGCGCCGCCGGCCTCGCCACCATCAGTCAGGCGGGCCACGCCGTTATCCTCGGCGTTGGCGTATTCGCCTGCGGGGTGTGTACGGGGCTGATGATGCCCGCGCTCACCAAGGGCCTCCATCAGGCCGTCGCGGCCATCCAGCACGGCCGCGTCAGTGCCATCATGAATGCCGGAACGAGTTTCGGCGTCGCGGTCTGTGTGCCGACCGTACTGGTACTCGCGGAGGCCTGGCGCTATGCCTATACGGGCTTTGCCGCCATCGCCGTGGTCTGCGTGATCGTGGCGTGGCGGGCACTACCGCAGCCCGGCTACAGCAACCAGCCCGCCTCGGACAGCGTCTTGCCCATCCCGAGCAAGCAGGATCTGGGGCCCCTGAGCCGTCTGGGGGCATTCGCCTTCGGCATGGGCATGGTGAGCTCGGCGTACTGGCTGTTCACCCCCGACATGGTCGTCGAGGTGGGCGGGCTGACGCCGGAGCGCACCGGCTGGCTCTGGCTCGTCCTGGGGCTCGCGGGCATGCTCGGCGGCCTGGCGAGCGACTTCGCCGACCGTCACGGCCCGGCTCGCGCCCAGAGCCTGGCGCTAATCGGTATGGCGGGCGCGTTGGGCTTGGTTGTGCTGGCCCCGGATCGGCTCGATACCAGCCTTGCCTCCGCGGCCCTGTTCGGCATCGTCTACATGAGCCTCACGGGGATCTATCTGGTCACCGGCGTACGGCTGCTGCCTCACCGCCCGGCCAGCGGCTCCATCGTGCCCTTCCTGGCGGTCGCCATTGGGCAGGCCGTCGGCTCACCCATCGCCGGCTGGTCCATCGCCGCGCTCGGCTACCGCACCACGTTCCTGGCCTTCGCCGTGCTGGGTATCGGCGTCGCCGCCTGCCTGCCCCTGTACCCGCGCACCGAGCACGACGCCAAACCCGCTTCCAACGCTTAGCCGACGGAACAGATCTCGCAATCCGCCGCCGACGGCCCCGGCTCGATCAAGAGGGCGCTAGCTCGCCACAGCGCCAACAGGCCGCGAATTGCCCCTCGATGCGCTCACCGCAGCTCGGGCACTGCCAGTCACGGGCATTGGCCTGCCCGGCCGTGGTGATCTCGTCGATCAAGCGGGCGGCGACGGCGGCGTCGTGGTCGTCCTCTACCAGTAGCTCGGGCTTGTTTTCCGTGGGGTACAGGCCACCAAAGCCCATGCTATTGAAATGGGTATTGCGCACGATGCAAACGATGCCGCGCTCCTCAAGGACATAGCGCAAATGCTCGATCATCAACGGATCGTTATCGACGTGGACGCGCTTCATAGAACGTCGAAACCATCCCTTAGAGACCAATCGGGCATAACGGCGAGCAGGGCCTCATTACCGCGGCGCCGCTCGGCATCGGGATCCCGAGCCGCCGGCACCTGGCGAATCGTCTCGACATAATCAGAGGGCATGTCGTGCCACAGCGCCCCGCGCCAGACGATATCGCGATACCAGGCCCAGGGGCGGCGGTCCGGATCGATGTGACTCGCCCGCGCGGCGTAGAAGAAAACGCTCGCCGCCTCATCGCCCACGTCCACCAGCGAGGTGCGTAGGTCATAGCCGCCTGCACCCAGTCCCTCGATCTCGTCGAGTATGGGGAACTCCGAGGGGTCGAGGGCATAGACGGCGCCGCGTATGCCCTGGACCGGCGAGCCCGTGTAGAAAGCATCCGCCTTCGCGGAGCCATCATGCTCGCAGCATTTATGGAAACGTAGCTCGAAGCCCGACAACCAAGCACCCCCCAGCAGGCGCAACGACGGCGTCCGCCGCCCCAAGCGCAGCGGATGCAGATTCGAGCCGTAGGCGAAGTAGTAGTCCGGTCGCTGAGCCATGGGGTGCGTCGATTGCGGATTCCAGTGACCCAAATGATACCTCACCCCGCCTAAACTCAAAGGGGCGCGGCGCCAGCATTCGGCACCACCGAACAACCCGCCGGCGACCGCACGCCTGTCAACTGCTTGGTCAACTCACCGCCTTAGGCCGCCGACATCACTCCCGGTGCTTCGTGATCGATGGCCTCAGCCAATGCCTGTTTGGTGCGCTCCACGCCGGTCCAGACGGGGCGGATCGGCTTGCGCTCAACGGGCACGATCTCTACGTGCGTGACACCGGACATGGGCATGGCGCGCGCTGCTCGCTGATAGTTGCGGCGATGGACCAGCTTCAGCATCCAGGCATGACCCAACAGGACCGTGTAATCGCTGCTGCTACCCTTGGGCGTTTCGCTCTCCGGCTGCACGACATACCCCTCGACATCCGGATCACAGCCGATGACGTTACGCTTGGGATCAACGCAAAAGGCCTCGACCTCGCCAATGGAGCGGAACTTACCGGTCCGATTAGCGGCGCGCATAAAGGGTGGATAAGTCCAGCCCGAGTTAAGCCGCTTATAGATCTCGTAGGCGTTTCGGCAGATCCGGCCATAGTAATCGGTAGCCCGATTCTCTAGCTGATGATTATCCACGGGGATAACCGAATGGCCGCTGATCTTCGCACTGTCTATAGCCTTCTGGGCAATCTTGTAAGCATTTCTTTTCTTTTCAACATCATGTCTCGTGACCATGTAATCGGCCATGAAGTCCCGAATCTCGTTAAACTGTCGACTGCCCTTAAAGTTCCGTCCTGCCTCATCCAGGCGATTGCGGAACTCCGCCTCAAGTTGGGTCGCGGCCTGGTTGAGATCCTTTTGTGCTTCCTGCATGCGGTTGCGGTAATAGCTTTGGAAGGCGCTGAGGCATCGGCGAACAGGAAAGTGGGGATCGCCAGGCGGGCCGCCGCGGCGGGCGAGAACGCGCTAACCGCTTGCATCCCAACACCTATCATCCCCGCGGCCGCGATAACGGAGTTGCTCTTGGCGACATCCGGCTTCTTAATACGCCCAACCGCCCACTTGGCGTTCTCGTTCCAGGTATTGATGCGGTCTTTCAGGACATCGTCGACCTCATCGACGACGTGCTGGGGAGCTTTTGTGGCTGCCATATGGGCCTCCTTGCAACGGCTAAACGATCAACGCTTGACAAACCAGGGCTGGCTTAGCCGAGCGGGTCACCATCCCTGGTATACGGGGAGACTAGCAGAACGCTAAACGATTCGCCACATAGCCACTTGAGATCAGGGATGGGCGTTGCTATCTTACCGAAGATTACTCACATAACGAGCAAGACATCATGGATGGTGCCCGATTGATCACCAGTCACCTCGCCGCCGTAATCGTTACGCTCGCCCTGAGCGCATGCGACGACCCCGAGCCGAAAAAAGCTAGCGGCCCAACTCCGGTTGAGCCCAGCTTCCCGGATGGGCCGCAAATGACTTGGGAGGAGTGGAAGGCTCATCAAAAGCCCATCCGAGACGAAGTACCTGAGGGCGAGAGGTACAACTGGCACCGGGTGGGCTCTCGGCCCAACATGGAACTGTGGCAACCCGAGGACTTCCTACCGAAAAAGGGGCTTAAAGCCGAGCACGTCGATCTCTGCGAGCTGCCTCTCGAGCATCGCCGCGAGGTCGCTAAGATCTGGCGTTGGTACAACGGTGATCGGGATGCGTGGAACGAAGATTCCATTAGGGCTATAGCCAGGCGCTACGCTCGGCGGGGTGTGGTGCAAGCGCAGGCTATGATGGGCGTGCTGTTCGATGAACTCGAGCCCGACGCGGCAAGCGACCCCTCGCGCAAGACCCGCCATGCGCGTCGTTGGCTCGAACGCGCCGCGGCCAGCGGGGAGCCGCTAGCCATGCATAATCTAGCACTATTCCAGCGGGAAATCCTTGAGGCAGCGGGTACCAATAGAGAGCAAGTCCCACTAACCGACTTTCGTTGGGACGAGGTCATGTACTGGCACTGGCGCGCTGCCCGCGGTTTCAATAAATCCGCTCTATGGCGCATGGACGGACTTTGGGTCAACTACGAGTGGCAAAAGATCGGCTACCTCTATCGCGAGCACGTCAAGGAGTACAAGTGGGGCCGACTCAGGGACTTAGTGGATGTCCTCGTCTCCGCGTATCGGAACCCGGTGGTCGCAGCCGAGAGCGTTATTAAAAAATATCGTCCCCATTTCAATAAACACCAAATCGCGCTGGCTGAGCGCGAAGTCGGCGAGTTCGTGCGTGCCAACAAGCAACGACTCGCCCGCTACCGGCAGCCCTTTGGCTGCCCGGACATGACCTGGCTCAATCCCGACGCCCCCACCTTCGATTGGGAAGCTCTCAACGCCGAGATCCAGCAGTACGGCGTCCAGGTCGAGCAAGCCGGCAACCGCTGGACCGTTCGCGACGACTGGCCACCCGGCGATGATGAATAGGCCGCTGAGGTAACAGCGACGTGCCGTCGGTCTCAGCGCTCCGCCGAACAGAGCAAGTCTAGCCGGTAGGCAACTAACCTCGCGCAACCCGCCCACTAGAGGTAGTGCCAACTCTCAGGCTCCATTGATCGAGCCACGAGGGCAATGGAACCCACAAAGGCATATAAGGCTGTTGTCTTCCTGGCCCCGATCGATCGGTGACCCCCACTTACGGCCTCGGAAACCAATGGGGCCTGCACGCGTTACCATGCAGGTTCATTGAGCTGCTGATAACACTGGGAGGCTTCGCGCGCTTGATGTCCGACTTCGATGCCGTTATCGAGCGTTTGCACTCGGTCCTCGCGAGAGCCGAGCAGCTGTTCCCGCCGGCACCGCCGAGCGAGCCGGATTGGAGCGCGCCCGCCTTTCGATGGCGCGTGCGACGGGACCACGGGTATCTGGAGGCGGTCCACCATCCCCATCACGTGCTGTCCGAGAACCTGCTCCATATTGGCGAGCAAAAGGATCAACTCGTTCGCAATACGGCGCAGTTCGTCCGGGGCCTACCGGCGAACAATGCCCTGCTCTGGGGCTCGCGCGGCACGGGGAAGTCATCGCTGATTAAATCGCTGCTGCCCGCGTTTGAGGCCGAGGGATTGCGCCTGGTCGAGGTGGAGCCCACGCACCTGGTGGATCTCCCCGATATCGTGGCCAAGCTCCGTGACCGACCCGAGCGCTTCATCCTGTTCTGCGATGACCTCTCCTTCGAGGCCGGTGACGCCAGCTACAAGGCGCTCAAGGCCATCCTGGACGGCGCCGTCGAGGCGCCACCGGAGAACGTCCTCATCTACGCCACCTCCAACCGCCGCCACCTCATGCCTGAATACCACTCGGACAACGAGCAGGCCCGCCCGGTCGATGGCGAGATCCACCATGGCGAGGCCGTCGAGGAGAAGATCTCGCTGTCGGAACGCTTCGGGCTGTGGCTATCGTTCCAACCCTTCCGCCAGGACGACTATCTCGCCGTTTGCCAGCGCTGGCTGGAGACGCTGGGGGCGGACACCAGCGATTGGGACGCGCTGCGCGAGGAGGCACTGCGCTACGCCCTCCAACGCGGCAGCCGCAGTGGGCGCGTGGCCTGGCAGTTCGCTCGCGATGTCGCCGGCCGACAAGGGCTGACGTGACGCCCGGTGCGTGAGGCCCTAGCGGCACCCTGGGTCCGTTGGGCATTCCGCGCGTCTCTGAGCTCACCAGACACGCGGTTACCCAAGAGACCGGGATAACGAAGGTGGCATCGCGGCCCGTCGTCAGTGACATGTTCCCTCGATGCCGTTCGAAGGCACGCCCACGCCCCCTGGCGGCCTGATCGGGCGACGGCTAATGCACGCCGAGCAGACTACGCAGCCCGGCTAAGACGTCCTCATAGCTCGTCGCGCCTTGAACGCGGCTGAGCTGCAGGGCCCCCTGAGTGGCGGCCAGGATCTGGCGGGCAATGGCTGCCGTATCGCCGGGAACGGTAAGGCTGCCATCGTCGCGTCCCGCCTGAACGCTGGCCAGCAGGTAGGCATGGACCTCGTCGAGCAGGGCATCGGCCTCACGGCGTACCGCAGCGGGGAGACCCGCGTACTCGACCCCCACCACACTGAGCGGACAGACACGACCTTCGGCGACGTAGCTGCGGTCCAGGGCGTAGAAACGCTCCAATCGTGAGGCGCCGTTGAGGGCCAGTTGATCGCAGCTCGCGCGCCACCAGTCGAACTCGTCACGAAACCGGCGCAACAAGGTAACCCCGAGATCCGCCTTGGTACGGAAGTGATAGTGGATTGCCGCCGTACGCAGATCGAGCTCCGAGGCCAGGTGCTGAAAGCTGAACCCGTGATAGCCGCGCACCAGGAACAGCCTGGTAGCGGTCAATAGGATGGCGTGCCGCGTATCCGACCGCCGCCGGCCACCGGACGGCGGCGTCATAGCGTCACCCCGGGCTTGTGGCGGCACAGGCCGCGCTGCTGGCCGCCATCACCGGGCGCTGTAGGCACGGCACGCGTCACTCGATCGCCTTGCACCAAACGCTGCTCAGTCTCTATCGCTGTCATAACCGCTGTTCGGGGGCCTCGTTCCCATCACGGGCTCCATCGAGTCGCCAGCGACAGCGCGCGCTCGATCCCAACGCCGGCCGCCTACCTGCTTGTGAGCGAGCGTACGCGCGCTACGGGCATCGACAAAACCGGCAATACAGCCCAGCGGATCAATGAGCCGCCGACCAACATTCTCGGTATCGAACCTAAGCACCACCGCGTGGTCTCACGGCAGTGGCCGTAAGCCTGTACAACCCTGATACAATTACCGGCTCGTCGGGAGTCGTACCATGAGCAAAGACATTGCGGTCGTCGGCGGGGGTATCGCCGGCCTGGGGGCGGCTTGGCTACTCAGCCATCGCTATCGGATTACGCTTATCGAGGCGGGCGACTATGTCGGCGGACATACCAACACGGTGGATTTCCCGGCCAGTGACGGCATAGTGCCTGTCGATACGGGGTTTATCGTCTACAACGAGCCCAATTACCCCCATCTCAAGGGACTCTTCGAGCACCTCCAGGTGCCGACGAAACAATCGAATATGTCGTTTGGCTTCGCCGCTCGCCACCTGGATCTGGAATACGCTGGCAATAGTATTGGGAGCTTGTTCGCCCAGCCCCGCAACCTGCTCAGGCCCAGCTTCTGGGGCATGCTCCGGGATATCGTGCGCTTCAATCGGCGGGCGCGGCGCGCTCTGGCGGACGGCATTAGCGATGAGGTAACACTCGGTGAGTTATTGGACCAGTGGGGACTCGGCGAGGGCTTTCGACGGTTCTATCTACTGCCCATGAGCGCAGCGATATGGTCCTGCCCCCAGAACGACATGCTGGGATTCCCCGCCCATGCCTTCCTCCAGTTCTTCCGCAATCACGGGCTCATCCAAATCACGGGCGGACCGCAGTGGCGGACCGTCGAGGGCGGCGGCCGGGAATACGTCAAACGCATGCTCGACGCCATCCACCGCATCCGTCTCGCGGCACCGGTCCAGCGCATCGAGACGATTTCGAGCGGTGTTCGCGTTACGACGGCTGATGGCGCGGAGGATTTCGACGAGGTGGTCGTCGCCACGCACGCCGATCAGGCACTCGGCTTATTGGCCTCGCCTACCGCTGAAGAGGACCGGATCCTGGGGGCGTTCGGCTATGCCCGCAACGAGGCCTGGCTGCACACCGACGAGCGCCTAATGCCCAAGCGCCGGCGCGTCTGGGCGTCATGGAACCATCTGACGCACGAGCAACGGAACGGACAATCGCCTATATCGGTCACTTACTGGATGAATCGGCTACAATCGTTGTCGACTCAGGACGACGTGTTCGTGAGCCTCAATCCGCCGCAACCGCCCGCTGATAACCAGGTCTATCGACACATGACCTACGATCACCCGGTCCTGGACCGCGCTGCGGCCGCAGCACAGCGCCAACTCCCCACGATTCAGGGGCAGCGTGGGTTGTGGTTCTGCGGCAGCTACGGCGGCTACGGCTTCCACGAGGACGCACTGGCCTCAGCGGTAGAAGTCGCTCGTCGGCTGGGCGTGGATACGCCGTGGGCGATCGATCACGAGGTCGCGCATTGACCAGCGATCCAGCCCTCCAGCTCTACCGCAGCCAGGTTATCCATCGCCGCCGCGGTCGACCCGGCTATCGGTTTAGATATCGCGTATTCAATCTCCTGGTCGATATCGATCGCCTCGACGAGGCCGCCGATGCCCATCGCTGGTTCTCGCACAACCGACGCAATATCGTCGCCATCCATGATCGTGATCATGGCGCCAAAGACGGCAGCCCCCTGCGCCCCTGGATCGACAGCGTCCTCGCCGACGCCGGGCTGACACTGGCCGGCGGCTCGGTGCAGCTACTGTGCTACCCTCGCGTGCTGGGATACGTCTTTAACCCGTTGAGCGTTTGGTTCTGCCACCACGCCGACGGCACACTGCGCGCCCTGCTCTGCGAGGTGCGCAACACGTTCGGCGAATGGCACGGCTATCTGCTGCACAACGACGGCGCCGCCATGGCTTGGCCCGTGCGCGACCGGCGCAACAAGCTGTTTCACGTCTCGCCGTTCCTGCCGGTCGCCGGCTGGTATCGCTTCCGTTTCACGCGCCCGGCCGACACATACGCCATGACGGTGAGCTACTACGAACAGGGCGAGGACCAACAGCCCCGGATGGTGGCGCTGCAGCAGGGGGCAGCCCGCCCGGCGGGGGATCGCGAGCTGCTGCGCAACGCGCTGGCCATGCCCTTAATGACGCTCAAGGTAACAGCGGCCATCCACTGGCAGGCCTTGCGGATCTGGCTGCGGGGCGGCCGCTATCACCCTAAACCCGAACCACCTCGTACGGAGATTAGCCGATGAGCTCCGCGCGCGACGTCGCCCTGGAACTGCCCAGGCCGGTCCCGCTCACAGCACGGGTCATCATCCATTGGTTCAGCCGCATCCGCAGTGGTCGCATCAACGGCGAGCTGCCCGACGGCCGGCGCTTTGTCATACGCACCAATGAGCCAGGTCCCACGGGCGAATTACGCTTGCATGCCCCAGGCCGCTTACTCTGGCGCGCCCTGCGCCGTGGTGCGCTCGGCTTCGGCGAGAGCTACGTCGCCGGCGACTGGTCCAGCCCCCAGCTGGGCGAGCTCATGACGCTGCTCGCCATTAACGAGCGTCACCTGGGTACTGCGGCCAAACCGACTTGGCTAACCCGGCTCAAGCTACTCGCCCAGCACCAGCGTAACCGCAACACGCGGGATCGCAGCCGCCGTAACATCGAGGCCCACTACGACCTCGGCAATAACTTCTACCGCCTCTGGCTCGACCCCAGCATGACCTACTCGGGGGCGGTGTTCGGCCACGCGGAGGAGTCACTGGCCGACGCCCAGGCCCGCAAATACCAGCAGATCATCGACGCACTCCCGATCCGCCCCGGCGAACGGGTACTGGAGATCGGCTGCGGCTGGGGCGCCTTCGCGGAGGCCGCCGCGCGCGCCGGGGCCCTGGTTACGGGCGTAACGCTGTCGCGCGAGCAACTCCAGGAGGCCCAGCAGCGCATCGACGAGGCCGGCGTCGGCGATAGCGTGGAGCTGCGCCTGGCCGACTACCGCGAGCTCGAGGGCCAGTACGATCATATCGTATCCATCGAGATGCTCGAGGCCGTCGGTGAGCAATTCTGGCCGACGTACTTCCATACCCTGTACGAGCGCGTGCGACCCGGGGGGCGGGTGGCGCTGCACGGCATCACCATCCACCCCGATTATTTCGACGAGTACCAAACGAGCCCGGACTTCATCCAGCGCTACGTCTTCCCGGGCGGCATGCTGCCCACCCGCCAACACCTCCACGACCACGCCCAGGATGCGGGGCTCGCGGTGCGGGGCGAGGAACACCTGGGGCACCACTACGCCCAAACGCTGGCGCACTGGCACCAAGCCTTCCTCACCGCCTTGGATCGCGTGCGCGGGCAGGGCTTCGACGAGCGTTTCATCCGCATCTGGCGCTACTACCTGGCCTACTGCGAGGGCGGCTTCCGCAGCGAGCGCATCGACCTCAACCGGCTGATCCTCGAGCGACCCGCCCGTGACTGAGCCTGCGGATGCCTCGCGCCGGCTGACGCGTCTCGCCTACGGGCTCCCCGCCCTGCCGCTGGCCGTGATGGGGATCCCGATGTATCTGTTCCTGCCGGCCTTCTACAGCGCCCAGCTCGGGCTCTCGGGTGTCGGCGTCGTATTGCTTGCAACGCGGCTTTGGGACGTCGTCACGGATCCGGTCATCGGCACCCTGGGCGACCGGCTGGACACCCCCCTGGGGCGGCGACGGCTGCTCATGCTCATCGGCACCCCGCTACTGCTGCTCAGCGCCTGGCAGCTGTTCCGGCCCCCCGCCGACGTCGATCTTATCTATCTGCTGATCTGGGGGTTAGTGGCCTACCTGGGCTGGACCCTGATCCAGTTGCCCTACACCGCCTGGGGCGCGGAACTGTCCACGGATTACGATCAACGTGCCGGCATCACCGCCTCCCGCGAGGGCTTCATGCTGGTCGGCACGCTGCTGGCCATTGCCTGGCCCTACATCCAGGCCTGGCTCGGCGGTTCGTCGGGCGTCGATCCGCTGGATGAGCCCACCGCCGCCGCCCTGGCCGGCCTCGCCTGGATCATGGTGATCATGATGCCGGTCTGCCTGGCGCTCACCTTCTGGCGCGTCCCCGAGGAGCGGCGACAGACAGCCCCCACTGGCTGGCTCAGGGGCTGGCAGCTGCTGCGGCGCAATCGGCCGTTCATGCGGCTGCTGGGCGCGTATGTCCTTAATGGCATGGCCAATGGCCTGCCGGCGGCCGTTTTCGTGATGTTCGTCGAGCACGTCATCAAGGCCCCCGAGTGGACCGCCGCCCTGCTGATGGCCTACTTCGTCAGCGGCGTCGTGGCCCTGCCCGGCTGGTTGGTGCTATCGCGACATCTCGGCAAGCACCGCAGTTGGTCGCTTTCCATGCTCTGGGCCTCACTGATCTTCCTCTGGGTCCCTTTCCTGGGGGCGGGCGATGTCTACCCCTACCTGGCGATCTGTATCCTCTCTGGGGCCAGCGTGGCCGCCGATATGGCCCTGCCCGCCGCCATTCAGGCGGACCTGGTCGATCTGGATACCAGCGAGGGCGGCGGCGGCCGCACGGGCCTGTTCTTCGGCCTCTGGAACATGGCCACCAAGCTCGCCCTGGCACTCGCGGTAGGCATCGGCTTCCCGGCGCTCGAATTGAGCGGCTTCCACCCGGATCAGGCGGATGCCGGTAACACCATGGCGCTGGCGCTCTTCTACGGCGCCTTTCCCATCGTCTTCAAGCTGGCTGCGACGGCCATGGTCTGGAACTTCCCAGTCGACCGCGACGCCTACAGCCACATCCGTGAACGGCTCGCGGCAACGTCGGGCCATTCCAACTCCGGCTAGTGACGCGACGGACGCGCGGCGCCAACGCGGATCAGCACCCGGTCCGTGACCGTCTCGACCGAGGCATCGGCGTCGACCACCACCCCCTCGTCGGCCGGCTCCAGTATCGCCAGTTGACTGTCGCACAATTCCGGGCCGACGAAGTGGCCGGGGCGCTGGCTCAGGCGCTCCCTGAGGACATCGGACGCGGCGCGGAGCTCGACCACCTGCCGATACAACCCTCGAAATCCAAGTGCCTCCCTATAGGCCCGCTTGAGCGCTGAGCAGGCCATGACAACGCCGTCACCCGCGCCCTCGTGTTCCACGACAACGGCCGCGAGCCGTTCCAGCCAGGGCCAGCGGTCAGCGTCCGTCAATGCCTGCCCACGGGCCATCTTGGCGCGATTCGCTGCCGGGTGGTAGGCGTCGGCATCGACAAAGGTCCACCCCAGACGCTGTGCCACGGCCTGGCCAACGGTCGTCTTACCGCAACCAGCGGGGCCCATGACAAGGATGCTAGTGGCCTCAACCATCACCGACGGCGTCGTTGACGCGCCGCAGCAAAGCCAGCAGCTGATCCATGTCCACCCCACCCAGATCGGCCAGCAGGGCCTGGCTATCAGCCACCCGGTGCGTCATCGCCTCATCCACCAGCGACAGCCCAGCCGCCGTCAGCTCCACGAAGACGGTTCGACGGTCGCCGGCATCGCGGCGCCGCGCCACCAGCCCTCGCTCGTCGAGCCGGGAGACGCGGTGCGTCATGCCGCTACAGGTGATGAGCACCTGGCGGGCGAGATCACTGCAGCTCAGGCGATGGGGATGGCCTTGGCGGCGCAGCGCGGCCAGGACGTCGAACTCCCAGACCTGCAGACCGAATGGTGCGAGCGAATCGCTGATACGCTGCTCCAGACCGCGTCCCAGTAGGAGCAGCCGTAAGACGATCTCGGAGGCGCCCGCGTCCAGATCGGTGCGCGTCGCGCGGAGCTCGTCTATCGTTTGGTCTACGCGATCACGCGTCATGCGATCCCCGAGAGGTCTTTCAACACTAAAATATTCGACATCCAAAAGTTACTGTGGGACCGTAACCCATTATCGGGTCGGGGTCACCGTTGCGCCCGAATCAACCATCGCCCCCTGCCGCGGCCCACAGCGAGGTAAATCCCCATGCGCCTGTTCGTTCGTCTCGTCATCGTGCTCCTCATCCTCGGCGCTATCGGTGGCGGTGTTGCCTACTGGAAGTATCGTGGCCTCCAACAGATACAAGCCAAACTGGAGCAACCACAGCCGCCGGCAACGGTTAGCGCCACCGAGGCCCGAGCGGAGAGCTGGCAGATTAGCCTAGGCTCGACGGGCAGCGTGGAAGCCGTTAACGGCGTCCGGGTCACCAGTGAGGTGCCTGGCGTGGTCGAGCGCATCGCCTTCGAATCCAGTCAACAGGTCGAGCAGGGCGATGTACTGGTGCAGCTGGTTAGTAGCGTCGATCGCGCTGCCCTGGAAGGCTTGATCGCTGACCGTGAGCTCGCCGAGGTGCAGTTCAAGCGCAACGAGAACCTGTTGCCGCAGAACGCCATATCGCAGTCCGAATACGATGAGACCAAGGCCCGCTACGACGCCGCCGAGGCCGCGGTAGCCGAGCAGCGCGCTCGCATCGCCAAGAAGACCATCCGCGCCCCATTCGACGGGGTACTGGGCCTGCGCCGCGTGGATCCGGGCCAATACATCAACCCGGGCAATCCCATCGTGGCGTTACAGTCCCTGGATCCGATCCACGTGGACTACACCGTCCCCGAGAAGGACTTTAAGGCCATTAGCACGGATCAAAAGGTCGAGGTCCGCGTCGACGCCTACCCCGATCGCGTCTTCGAGGGCCGGGTTAGCGCGGTCGACGCCGATGTCACCGAAAGCACGCGCACCGTGGACATCCGAGCCACCGTACCCAATCCCGATCAGGCACTGCGCCCCGGCATGTTTGCCCGGGTTGAGACCGTCGAACGCCGCGCCCGTGAGCTGGTCACCATCCCGCGCACCGCCGTGTCGTTCAACACCTACGGCGACTTCGTCTTCCGCATTAAAGAGGCGGATGACGGGACACTCACGGTATCGCGGAAACAGGTCACAACGGGTCGTACACGCGAGGGCCGGATCGCCATCACGGAGGGGTTGGAGCCGGGTGACCGCGTGGTTCGAACCGGGCTGGTCAAGCTTCGCCAGGGTCAGTCCGTGACCATCGATGACAGCGTCGAGCTGGACGACACCGTCGAGGCCGGTAACCCATGAGATTCACCGATATCTTCATCAAGCGGCCGGTCCTGGCGACGGTCATTAGCCTCTTGATCCTCCTGCTCGGCGCGCGAGCGCTGACGCTGCTCGAGGTCCGGGAGTATCCGGAAACCGAGAACACCGTCGTAACGGTGACCACGCCCTATCCCGGCGCCAGCAGCGAGGTCATCAAGGGCTTCGTCACCACACCCCTGCAGCAGGCCATCGCTGAGGCCGAGGGTATCGACTACCTGGCGGCTACCAGCCAGCAAGGGGTCTCGACCATCGAGGCTCATATGGAACTCAACTACGACGCCAACGACGCCGTCGCGGAGATCCAGGCCAAGGTCGCGAGCCAGCGCAATGTCCTGCCCGCCGCAGCGGAGAATCCCATCATCGAGTCCACCACCGGCGATGATACAGCCCTAATGTATCTCGCCTTCTACGGCGAGAACAGCTCCACGCCCCAGATCAGCGACTACGTCACGCGCGTGGTCCAGCCCAAGCTTCAGGCGCTCAAGGGCGTGGCCAAGGCGCGCCTCATCGGCAAGCCCTTCGCCATGCGCATCTGGCTACAGCCGGAGCGCATGAACGCCCTCAGCGTTACGGCGCAGGACGTCACCGAGGTGCTGCGCGCCAACAACTTCCTGGCCAGCGTCGGCCGCACCAAGGACAAGTACGTCGCCGTTAACCTTACCTCGACGACCAACATCACCAGCGAGCAGGGCTTTCGCGATCTCGTCATTAAGAGCGACGGCGACACGCTGGTGCGGCTGGGCGACGTCGCCCGCACCGAACTGGGCGCCGAGGAGTACAACACCGCTGCCTGGTACAGCGGCAAGCCGGGTGTCTTTATCGGCGTCGAGAAGACCCCCGGTTCCAACCCGCTAACCGTGGCCAAGCGGGTTCGCGAGACCATGCCCGAGATCCGTGGCTCGCTACCCGAAGCCCTCAACGTAACCCTGCCCTACGACTCCAGCGAGTTCATCGAGAGCTCCATCGAGGAAGTCTACAAGACCATCGCCGAGGCGGGGCTCATCGTCCTGGTCGTGATCTTCCTGTGCCTCGGTTCCCTGCGCGCCGCTATCGTGCCCGCCGTGGCGGTGCCCCTATCGCTGATCGGCGGCGGCTTCCTCATGCTGACACTGGGCTACTCGCTGAACCTGCTGACCCTGCTGTCCCTGGTGCTCGCCATCGGGTTGGTGGTGGATGACGCCATCATCGTCGTCGAGAACGTCCATCGACACATCGAAGACGGCATGCCCAAGCGGCGCGCCGCCCTCGTGGCGGCGCGTGAGCTGGCCGTTCCGATCATCGCCATGACCACGACACTGCTCGCGGTCTACGCGCCCATCGGCTTCCAGGGTGGCCTCACCGGGGCGTTGTTCACCGAGTTCGCGTTTACTCTGGCCGGGGCCGTACTGGTCTCAGGCATCGTGGCCCTGACACTGTCGCCCGTGCTGTCGGCGGCCGTGCTAAAGCCACGGGGCCAAGAGGGCCGGTTCGAGACACAGGTGCAGCGCTTCTTTACTGGCCTCGGCAATGGCTACAAGGCCCTGTTGGGCCATAGCCTCAAGACGCTGTCCCCCACCATCATCTTTGGCCTGGCCATCCTCGCCTCCATCCCCGCCATGATGATGTTCAGCCAGAGCGAGCTGGCCCCCACCGAGGACCAGGGCATCATCTTCTTCCAGGCTACCGCGCCCCAGACAGCCACGCTGGATTATCTCCAGAGCTATGCCGCCGACATCCAGGACGAGATCGAGGACGTCCCGGGCTACAAGGAGTCGTTCATGATCCTTGGCCAGGGTGGCAATACGGTCTTCGGTGGCTACAAGATGCCGAACTTCAAGAACCGAGAGCTCACCCAGTTCGAGGTACAACCCAAGCTCGATAGCGCGCTGTCCGAGGTGGCCGGGTTCCAGATCGCTGCCTTTCCGCGCCCCACGTTGCCGGGCTCCGGCGGCGGTCTGCCGGTGCAGTTCGTTATTACGACCAGCGACAGCTACGAGAATCTGGACGCCATCGCCAGCGACATCCAGAAGCGCGCCATGGGCAGCGGCGAATTCCTATTCCTGAAAAAGTCCATCGAGGTTGACCGACCCGTTACCGACATCCGTATCGATCGCGAGCGCGCCGCTGACCTAGGCATCAGCATGCAGCAGATCGGGCAGAACCTAAGCAGCCTACTCGGTGAAGGCTTCGTCAATCGCTTCAATCTGCAGGGCCGCAGCTACGAGGTCATCCCCCAAGTCCAGCGCCCCTTCCGATTGGATGAAGCCATGATCGGCGACTACCGCATTAAAACGGACTCGGGCGAGCAGGTACCGTTGAAATCCCTTGTGACGTTCGAGCGCTCGGTCGAGCCGTCCAAGCGCACCGAGTTCCAGCAGCTCAATTCGTTGACACTGGAGGGCAAGGCCGCCCCCGGGGTATCGCAAGGGGCGGCGCTGGCATCGCTGCGCGAGCATGCCGAAGCCGTCTTCCCCCGAGGTTACGGCGTCGACTACACCGGCCAATCGCGGCAGTTCGTCGAGCAGGGCAACACCTTCCTGGTCACCATCCTGATGTCGGTCCTGGTGATCTATCTGATGCTCGCCGCGCAATTCGAGAGCTGGCGTGATCCGTTGATCATCCTGGTGTCAGTGCCCATGGCCATCGCGGGTGCCATGGTCTTCATTACGCTCGGCATCATGGGCGCGACACTCAACATCTACACCCAGGTTGGGCTGATTACGCTCATCGGTGTGATCGCCAAGAACGGCATCTTGATCGTGGAATTCGCCAATGAGCAGCAACACCAGCGCGGCCTATCCAAGCTAGAGGCGGTCTTGGAGGCGAGTGCCATCCGGCTACGCCCCATCATCATGACCTCCGTGGCCCTGATCGTCGCCATGGTGCCGCTGCTATTGGCCAGCGGGCCCGGTTCAGTAAGCCGTGCCCATATCGGCCTAACGATCGCCGCCGGACTGGGCATCGGCACACTATTCACGCTGTTCGTGTTGCCCGCGTTCTACATGCTCATCGCCCGCCAGCACCGGCCGGACGACGAGTCTGCTGATCGCGAGGCGGATGACCCGCAGGGTCAGGCTGACCCGACCTGATCAGCCTTATTAGCGGGCCAAGCCGTCAGCCACAGTGCCAGTCCTGGACCGGCTGAGGCGAGCTCGGCGCCGACTTACAGCTCATCGGCGCCGGCCTCGCCCGAGTCCGGGTCAGCCGCTACGGCCTCCGCCTCATCCGCCGCGCGGGGCCAAGCATTGATGATGGCCTTAATGACCGTGGCCAGCGGGATAGCGAAGAAAACGCCCCAGAAGCCCCAGATGCCACCGAAGATCAGGATGGCGACGATGATCGCGACGGGGTGGAGGTTGACCACTTCCGAGAACAGCAACGGCACCAGCACGTTGCCGTCCAGGGTCTGGATGATGAGATAGGCCACGACGATCCAGCCGAATTCCGCCGAGGCGCCGAACTGGGTATAAGCGACCGCGGCAATCGGGAAGGTAACGGCGGTCGCACCGACGTAGGGGATGATCACCGACAGACCGACGAGGACGCTGAGCAGCATCGCGAAGTTCAGCCCAAAGACCACGAACGTCAGGTAGGAAACGCTCGCAACGATAAAGACCTCGATGAACTTGCCACGGACGTAGTTGCCGATCTGGGCATCGACGTCACGCCACACCGTATCCGCGAGGTGGCGGTGGCGCGGCAGGAACTGAGCAAGCCAGTTCAACAGTTGGCGCTTGTCCTTGAGGAAAAAGAAGATCAATAACGGTACAAGGATGGCGTACAGCAGCAGCGTGAACAGCCGCACCACCGACTGTAACGACAGCGAGGCCAGCACCGCCTTGCCGTAATCACCTAGCTCACCGCGGAGGGTGGCGATTAGGCCCTTGACCTGATCCTGGGAGAACAGTTGCGGGTAGTACTCGGGGAGATTGAGAAGGGCTGCCTGGCCGCGGTCAACGATATTGGGCAGGTTCTCGACGAGATCGGCAACCTGGCGGCTCAACGTGGGCACGAGTAACAGCGCCATGACCACCGCGAGACCCAGGAACAACAAGAAGACCAGCGTCACCGCAAGCGTGCGCCGCAGGCCACGGCGTTCGAGCGCCGCCACGACACCCTCCAGCAGATAGGCAATGACGATACTGGCGAACACCGGCGCCAACATGTTGCCAAAAAAGACAACGACACCCACGAGTATCAGTAAGAGCACGGAAAGTGCCACGATCTGAGGATCGTTTAGATGGCGTTCCAACCAGTCGCGTATGGTTTTCATGCCCAGCCTCTGCGTTAAATGAGATGCCCGACGTCACCGTCGCGCGGGATAGTGCTCGATGTGGCATCTTATCGTTTTAAGTCGACTTGCTGGGACCGACGGCTGCGTATCGGCCACGAGGTGAAGGATGCCGAGATCACTACATCAACTGCTGCAACGCGCCGCGTTGTTGATCCTCATCGGCGCTGCCCTGTGCGGGGTGGCACGCGGTAACCAAGACCTCGATCTCGCGCTACCCGAGATGGGCGAGCCTGCCAATCAGGCGATGACGCCGGCCGAGGAGCGCCGCCTGGGCCGCCAGATCATGAGCGAGGTGCGCCGCAAGCTGCCCATCATGGATGATCCGCTGATCAATCATTACGTGCGCGATATCGGCGGTCGCATCGCCAGTTACGCCGGCGCCGGGCGCGCCTTCGAATTTTTCACCATCAACAACGGACAGATTAATGCCTTCGCCATGCCAGGCGGCTACATCGGCATGTACACCGGGTTACTAACTGAGACTCAAAGCGAGAGCGAGTTCGCCTCGGTTATCGCCCACGAGATCGCCCACGTGACCCAACGCCATATCGCCCGCCAACGGCTGCGCGCAGAGGGTGTCAACCTGCGAACGACGGCCATGATGCTCGCCGGTTTGGTAATCGCTACCCAGAACCCCGAGGCCGGCCAGGCCGCCATCATGGGTGGTGCCGCCGCGGGCGTCCAGAGCCGGCTCAACTTCAGCCGCGAGTTCGAACGCGAGGCCGATCGGGTCGGCCTGCAGGCGTTGGCCGAGGCCGGTTTCCGCCCCGAAGCGATGGCGGACTTCTTCGAGCGCCTGCAACGCGCGAACCGCTATCGCGGCGAACCGTTACCGTTTCTGAGTACGCATCCACTAACCAAGGAGCGCATAACCCGCGCCCGCGAGCGCGCTCAGTCCCTGCCGCGGCGGAACCGCTTCGAATCGCCGGCCTATCCCTTTGTGCGGGCTCGAGCAATCGCCCTCACCAGCAACAACCCCGACCAGGCGATCGCGAGCTTCGACAAGCAGATCGAATCGCAAGGGCGCACTCCGGCTCGAACGTACGGGCGGGCGGTCGCCCTGATTGAGGCCGGTCGGGGCGAGCAGGCGATCGAGCCGCTCGAGCAGCTCATCGATAGCGAAGGCGAGTACAGCGTGTTCTACACCACGCTGGCTGAGGCCCATCTGGCCGAGGATCGGTCAACAAAGGCCTTGGACGTCCTAGACAACGGGCTCTCGCTCTACCCCGGGGACTATGCCTTGCGCTACACGCGTATCAAGGCGCTACTCGCCGGTGGCCAAACCACCCAGGCCCTGCGCGCCGCCGACGATGCCAAACGCGACTTCCCCTCAGACGTCCAGCTGCTCGATCTGCGGGCGCGCGTCGCGCAAGCCGGCGGCGATCGCGCTAAGCAGGCCATTAGCACAGCGGAGTATTACGCCGCCCTGGGCAACCTTCGCGGTGCGCTTAGACAACTGGACCGTATACTCGACTCAGCAACCGTGAGCACCTACCAGCGATCGCGGGCAGAGGCCCTGCGCGAACGCTGGCAGCGACGACTAGAGCAAGATCGCTAGGCGCGCGGTCACTCGCGGCACAGTCCCTGCTACACTCCGGCCCGTGGTACCTAGGCTAGAGTCAGCATGGCGCAAGACGACCAACGTAACGACGGCCCGGATGCCGATTGGCAGGCCTGGTTCGATCTCTGGCGGGATGGCCTTGCGGCCATGGGCGGGGCAGGCCGGGCTAGTCCCTGGGCTGCCCTCACGGAGGCCGTTTGGTCGGCGCTCGGAGACGAATTTGAGAACGATCCAGCGGCCCTGACGGATCGGCTCAGACGCCAATGCCGACAATGGCGACACGACGTCCGGCAAACCATGCCCTCCTCAGCGTGGCTAATGCAGACCCTGATTACACTGACACACGTTGCCACACCCCAGGCCGATGACAGCGGCATCGCCCAGGGGCTTTTCCGGGATCTGGCGGGGCGCATGCCACACCTCGGTCCCTGGCAGCATCACCAGGCCCGCCTCGAAGCGCTGGACACTGCCTTCGAGAATTACCAACAGGCGCTGGCGGCCTACCTGGATGAGATCGGGGCCATCGCCGAGCGCAGCATCGACGCCCTTGAGGAGACGCTGGTCCATGACAGCGAGATCAACCGCGCCAACCCGCGGGCAATGTATGATCAATGGTGCCGTCTCGCGGAACAGGAATACGAGCGCCACATAAGCAGCGATCAGTACGCCGCTGCCTTGAGTGCGGTGACCAACAGCTGGTCCGAGCTCCAGCTGGCCGCCCAGCCGCTCATCGACGACTGCCTCGACGCCCTTGGGATGCCATCCCGCCGACGTCTGGATGAGACGCAGGCCGCCCTTGAGCGCCTACGCCGGCAGCACAAGGCCGACACCCAAGCCCTGCGCGAGCGGTTGGCGGCGCTGGAATCTCGGCTTCACCATGACGACCCCGTCGACGACTAGTGCCATACTGGGCTTGGGCGCGTAGCATGCCGGGATGGCGTTGTCGCGACAGCTTGAGCAAGCACTAACCCGCGCCCGCGATTTGCAACCCGTGCCCGCGGGCACGACCGCCTCCGAGGTGGTTACGACAACCCCCCGTGCGCGCCTCCATCACTACGGCAACGGGGACGGTCCGCCGCTACTGATTATCTATTCGCTGGTCAATCGCGCCTACATCCTCGACATCAACGCCAAGCGCTCCGTTATCGCCACGCTGGTGGCGGCGGGTCTCGATGTCTACCTCCTCGACTGGCTCTACCCTGACAGCACCTGGCGCTTCGATACCCTAGACGATTACCTCGGCGAGGACATCGCCGAGGCAACCGACTACCTGACCCGCGACGGCCAGCCGCCCCATGTCCTAGGTGTCTGTCAGGGCGGTGTGTTGGCCCTGTCCTTTGCCGCAGCCTTCCCTGAAGCCGTTCGCACCGTGACCACACTGGTTACGCCCGTGGATTTCCACACATCGGACGATCAGCTCGCCCGCCTGGCCCGCCGAATGGATCTTGCAAGCCTGGTCGCGGCCACGGGTAACGTCCCCGCGGCGACGCTGAACGCGCTCTTCACCAGCCTCAAGCCGTTCCAGCTCTACGGTCAGCGCTACCTCGGGCTCGCCGATATCGCGAACGACGACCAGGCGCTCACCGAATTCCTCAAACTCGAGCGTTGGATGTATGACAGCCCGGATCAGCCGGGCGCGGCACTCCTTCAATTCGCGCGCGAGTTCTATCAGCGCAATCGGCTCCTGACCGCCGAGATCGAGCTGGCGGGTCGGATCATCGACCTCGCGGCCATCCGCGCCCCTGTGTTCAACGCCTATGCACGCGACGATCACCTCGTACCGGCGGCGGCGGCTGCAGCGCTAGGCCCAGCGCTCGCCCATGACGATTACAAGGCCATCGAGCTACCAGGAGGTCACCTCGGGATGTTCATTAGCAGCGCCGCTCATCGAGAGATCTACCCCACCCTGGCCGGCTGGTTACACGAGCGCTAGCTCAACAGGTCCACTAATGAGGCGAGCGGCCGATGCGATCCCTGTTGCATCGCGTCACAGACAACGGTTGC
Organism: uncultured Ectothiorhodospiraceae bacterium; assembly: GCA_913055565.1. Taxonomy (GTDB): domain Bacteria; phylum Pseudomonadota; class Gammaproteobacteria; order Nitrococcales; family Nitrococcaceae; genus CAJXKP01. Next base: position 42,256 of record CAJXKP010000004.1, on the reverse strand, counting down.
GAACGCGATGAAGGCCTCTAGAATGCAGGCGAAAGGATAAAGAAAGCCCCGAAGGTGGGGCTAGATAGCCTCCGGCGGTGATGTGGCCAGGAGGAGGAGAGAGTTGATGGTCCGGTGACCCCGAATCACCGGCCATCAATCATGGCGCTCCAGCCGACGGCATTAATAATAATAACGGCCTAAAAAGAAGAAGAGCGCAACTCGCCAACGGGAGACTCATCCGAGTCTCCCGTTTTTTTGCCCGGCTCACACGCAGCGATCCGGGCGGAACAGCCTAGGGAGACGCTGACTGACTGGCACGAGCCTCTGGCCGCTGAGCGCGCGTTGTGGCTCGGCACGGTGCGTCACGCATCACGGGTGGTCCAGTCAAAATCCGCGACCTCGTCTGCCAGCGCGCGCAACGGCCCCACAGGGCGTGCGAGAATTATGTAGCGTTGCCCTAGAAGCTACAGAAAAACGCCCCGTTTACCGGGATATTGGCGCCATTAATGTAGGTATTCTCCTCGGCAGCAACGAAGCCGACCGCACGCGCAATCTCATGCGGCTCAGCGAGCCGGCCCGCCGGAATCTGGGCAACGATCCCGTTGCGCACCTCTTCCGGCATGGCGTCGGTCATGCTGGTATGCACGTAGCCCGGCGAGACGGTATTAACGGTCACACCCTTAGCCGCGCTCTCCTTCGCCAGCGCCATGGTGAAACCGTGGATACCCGCTTTCGCCGCCGAGTAGTTGGTCTGGCCGAACTGGCCTGTCTGGCCATTCACCGAGGAGATGTTGACGATGCGACCGAAGCCACGATCACGCATGCCCTTGATGAACTGGCGCGTGACGTTGAACACGCTCGACAGATTGACATCCATCAGCGCGTTCCAATCCTCATCAGCCATCTTGTGCAGGAACGAATCGCGCGTGATGCCGGCGACGTTAATCAGCACCTCGACCGGACCGTGCGAGGACTCGAGCTGGCTTGCCATCTCGGCGCAGGCGTCGAAATCCGAGACATCACACTGAACCCAGTCGACATCAAAGCCCTCCTCTTGGAGCGACTTCTTCCATGCCTCGATGCCCTCCTTCTCCGGATCGATGCAGGTCGAGACCACGCGGCAACCGGCGCGTCCGAGCTCACGGCAGATCTCGGTGCCGATGCCGCCATTACCGCCAGTCACTAGCGCGAGGCGATTGGCCATAGTTAATTCCTCTATCACGGTCTGGGTGACGGCGGCGCGGTTCCGCGCTCCTGGTCGGCGAGGCTGTATCAGCTGGCCGCGCCCATGGTTTCGTGAGCAAGGCCACGCCGGCCATGTACACTGGCGGCAAGCGTCGGAATTGTGCGCCGCACAATTGCGGGGAGAGAATATAGCGGGGGCGGCCCCTTGTCAACGACAGCGCGACCGGGCGACGGCGCTATCGCGACCGGCTAACCCAACTCGTCAGGAGTCAGCTATTGGGGTTATCGTCACTGTCGGCGCCGCCCGACTCCTTATCGGAGCCACCAGCGCCGTTATCGCCGGAGCTGTCGTCCGAGTCCTGGCTCATGCCACTCATGGCCTGCCACATGGCGAGATTTCGCTCGGCGATCTGGGTCAGCATCTGCATGGGGTTGCTGGTGTCGATAAAGTCGCGTGTGCGTTCCTGCAACGCGCGGTTCTGCTCGCCCCAGAGCTCCATGCTCTTTTCCAAATAGCTCGTCAGCATGTTCTGCATGTTACCGCCGTAGGCGCGGATGAGCTGAGCGAGCAGCTCACTGGAGAAGATCGGGCGACCGCCCTCCTCTTCCTCGCTGATGATCTGGAGCAGGATACTGCGCGTGAGGTCGCTCTTGGTCTTGGCATCCACCACCTCGAACTCAACGCCCTCAAGCACCAACCGCTTAACGTCCGCTAGCGTAATGTAGCTACTAATCGCCGTATCGTAGAGGCGACGATTGGGGTACTTCTTGATAACCCTGGTGTCAGTCATGACTCCCCTTTCGAATCGAAAACGGCCACCGCGATGGGTGGCCGTGCGGCCTCCTAGCGCTCGACGGCGAGCGCCACGCCCTGACCACCACCGATGCACAGTGTCGCCAGTCCCTTGCTGACATCCCGGCGCTGCATCTCGTGGAGCAGCGAGATCAGGATCCGTGCGCCCGAGGCTCCGATCGGGTGACCCAAGGCGATGGCGCCGCCATTGACGTTGACCTTGTCGAGATCCCACTCGAGATCCTTACCCACGGCCAGTGCCTGCGCGGCGAATGCCTCGTTGGCCTCGATGAGATCGAGCTCGTTGAGGCTCCAGCCCGCCCGCTCGAGGCAGCGTCGCGTCGCCGGCACCGGGCCCGAGCCCATATAGGCCGGGTCGACACCCGCATTGGCGTAAGATTTCACGCGGGCGATGGGCTTGAGGCCGAGCTCCTGAGCACGGGACTCGCCCATCATCACCACGGCCGCCGCACCATCGTTAATACCCGAGGCATTGGCGGCCGTCACCGAGCCGTCGCCCACGAAGGCGGGCCGCATCTTGGCAAGGCCCTCGGCCGTGGTGCCGTGCTTGGGATGCTCGTCCTGCTTGAAGACGATGGGATCGCCCTTGCGCTGCGGGATCTCGATGGGAACGATCTCGTCGTCGAAGCGCCCCGCCTTCTGGGCGGCCTCGGCGAGCTGCTGCGAGCGCGCCGCGAACTCGTCCTGCTCCTGGCGCGAGATATTGTGCTTATTCGCCAGGTTCTCCGCGGTATTGCCCATATGGAAGTCATTGAAGGCATCCCACAGGCCATCGCGGATCATGGTATCGACCATCTTCCAGTCGCCCATGCGCTGTCCGGTCCGGGAATTGGGCAGGGCGTGGGGGGCCTGGCTCATGCACTCCTGGCCGCCGGCGATGATGGAGCTGGCGTCGCCCATCTTGATCGCCTGCGTCGCCAGATGCATCGACTTCAGCCCGCTGCCGCAGACCTTATTGATGGTCATCGCGGGGCAGGCGTGGGGCAGGCCGGCGTTGATGGCCGTCTGCCGCGCCGGGTTCTGACCCGAGGCGGCCGTCAGCACCTGGCCCAGGATGACCTCCTCGATGGTCTCACTATCCAGGCCGGCGCGCTCGAGCACGCCACGGACCACCTGGGAGCCGATCTGGGCCGCGCTGAGCGAGGACAGCGCGCCCCCGAAAGTACCCACGGCGCTACGCCCCGCCGCAACAAAAACTACGTCATCCATTTATTCTCTCCTCATTGACCTGGCACCCAAGACAACCGGGTGGGCAATCTTCTAATCAACTCGGCTCGTCGAGCCGCTAATCACCCCCAGATGCAAAGCATCGGGGCTGCGGGCATCAAATGCCCGGGCTATCTGCCCATCCCGACGGTATGGAGTCTACCTTGCTCGTTTCCGTTCTGCACAATGGCATCCGAGCAGCGCTGACACAACGCAGCACGGCCTACCGCCAACGCCGCCCGACGCCTCACCCGGCCAGGAAGTCGAGAAAGGCCCGCGCCTTGGAGGCCGTCTCGGCGAACTCCGCCTGGCACTCCGAATCCCAGACCAGACCACCGCCGGCCCGGTACTCCAAGCGCTCGCCGGAGCGTACCGCGGTCCGAATGGCAATACTGGTATCCATGGCGCCGTCGTAGCCGATGGTGCCGATACTGCCGCAGTAGACCCCGCGCCGACTGGGCTCGAGCTCGGCAATGATCTCCATGGCCCGCCGCTTGGGGGCACCCGTAATGGAACCACCTGGGAGGGTGGCCCGCAGTAGATCCAGAGCCTGATAGCCCTCGGCCAACTCCGCCACCACGGTACTGACCAGGTGATGGACCGTGGCATAGCTCTCGATGGCGAACAGCTCGGGGACCTGCACACTGCCCGGCCGACACACCCGGCCTAGGTCGTTGCGCAACAGATCAACGATCATGACGTTCTCGGCGCGGTCCTTGGCGCTGCTCAGTAGCTCATCGCGCCGTGCCGCATCCTCGCTAGCATCGGCATGCCGGGCGCGGGTGCCCTTGATGGGGCGCGTCTCGACCCGATTCTGGCGCAGCGTCAGGAAGCGCTCCGGCGACAGCGAGAGCACCTCAGCGCCCGAGAAGCCTAGATAGGCGCCGTATGGGCCCGGACTGTAGCGCCGCAGGTCCCGATAGGCCGCTAACGCATCGCCATGGAACTCGGCCTGAAAACAGCGCGAGAGGTTGACCTGGTAGCAGTCGCCATCGCGCAGGTAGCGACGAACGCGCTCAAAGGCCTGCCGATAGCCCGCCGCATCGAGATCGACGGCTGCCTCGCCCACCCGATACGCCCCAGCCGATGGCGCCACCTGAGGCAAGGCATCGAGCCAACGCGCCAACCCGTCGTCCACCGCGGGGCCGGCAAGCCAACTCGTGCATCGGTGATGGTCGCGAACCACCGCCCAGTCGTAGAGCCCAACCACCATCTCCGGCACCGATGCGGTCTGCTCGCGCGCCACCCCCATCCAGCGCTCACCGAGGTCGTAGCCGAAGTAGCCGATCGCACCGCCCGCGAATGGCAACGGTCCCTCGGCGGTGGTGACCGCCAGTTGCCGACGCAGCCAGGCCACCGGGTCGGCATCAGTGACGCGCTGCCAATGGTCGCCCTCGCGGTGCCAGAGCTTACCCGCCTCGCTGGCGATTACCGCCCGTGGGCCGGCGGCGATAATCGAATAACGACCGAACCCACCACCGCTATCGAGCCACACGGTGTCCGGGAGTTCGCGCGCCAACGCCGCAACGAAGGCTCCCTCGTCGTTCGGGTACGGTAGAGAGTAAACGGGCATGGGCAAGCGGATGCGCCGAGGGCGCTAACTGAATCAGAATGGGCTCAGGAGTCTACCAGAGACCCGACGAGCAGCCGGGTCCCCATGGGGCCACAAGAGAGGGGCGGGCCATGGCAGGGCATGACAACGACAGCACGACCCAGACGCCGGCATGGTGGTCGGAATACGGCCCGGGCGTTGGACCGCAGTGGCGGCCTCCCGGCGAGCGATCGTTGGTCGAGCTCCTGGAGGCTAGTGCGCGCGCCAACGGTCCCCGGCCGGCCTTCACCGTCTGTCTGGGCCGGCGGCTGACGGCATCCCATAGCTACAACACCGTCCATGCCGAGGCCGAGGCATTCGCCGCCTTCCTGCGTTGTTGGCTCGGCCTACGCCCAGGCGATCGCGTGGCCATTCAGCTCCCCAACAGCCTCGGCTACCCGGTAGCGGCCTTCGGAGCGCTGCGCGCCCAGGCCGTGCTGGTTAATATCAATCCGATGTTCACCAGCGCTGAGATGCGCCAGCAACTGGCCGATTGTGGCGCGCGGGTGCTGGTGATCGCCGACCGATTCGCCGACAAGATCGCGCCGGGCACGCGCGACACGGCTATCGAGACCGTCATCACGGCCAGTCTATTGCACGGCTTCGCCGCCGCGACCCGCTACACCCTGCACGGCCTGATGCGCTACATCCGCCGCGAGATCCCCAATCCGCCCCGGACCGCCACCACCCTCGCCCGGGCCTTGGCCATCGGCGCGCGCTACCGGGCTGAACTAGCGCCGCTGGCCACCCCGCGCGGCGGTGACGATACGGCCGTACTCCAGTACACGGGCGGCACCACTGGCACACCGAAGGGCGCCGAGCTCAGCCATAGCAACCTCCTCGCCAACATCAGCCAGACCCGGGCCATCGCCGGCCCTGTGTTGCGTGACGGCCAGGACACGGTGCTCACCGCGCTGCCGCTATACCACATCTTCGCGTTCACGTTTAATCTGCTGGTCTTCTACAGCTCGGGCTGCCACAACGTCCTGTGCCCGACACCGCGACCGCCGTCACGCTTGCGGCCCGCCTTCGAGCAATTCCCGATCACCAAGTTATCGGCGGTCAATACCCTGTTCCAGGCCCTGCTGCGGGAACGCTGGTTCCGCGAGGCGCCACCGCCCCATCTGGACTTCGCGGTCGCCGGCGGCACGGCGCTGCAGCCACGGGTTGGCGCGGACTGGCAGGACGTAACGGGGATCGCGGTTTACGAGGGCTACGGGCTCTCTGAGGCCAGTCCCGTGGTCGCCGTCAATCCCCCCGGGGGCGAGCCCCGACCGGGCATGATCGGCGTACCGCTACCGGGCACCGAGATACGCCTGTTCAACGACAGCGGTGCCGACATAACAGCGTGCGGAGGACCTGGCGAGCTCGCGGTACGCGGTCCCCAGGTTATGCGTGGCTACTGGCAGCAACCCGAGGCCACGGCCGCCAGCTTCCGCGGCGACTGGTTCCTGACCGGCGACATCGCAACCCAGGACGAGCGCGGCTACCTGCGCATCGTGGATCGCAAGAAGGACATGATCGATGTCAGTGGCTTTAACGTTTACCCCGGCGAGGTCGAGGCGCGGCTGACGCAACACCCCGCCATCGTCGAGGCCGGCGTCGTCGGCGTGGCGCGCCCCAATGGCGGCGAGGACGTGCGCGCCGTGGTGGTCGCCAGCGACCCCCAGCTGACCCAGGACGAGGTCATCGCCTGGGCACGCAGCGCGCTGACCAACTACAAATGCCCCTGCGAGGTCAGCTTCCGCGACGCCCTGCCCAAATCCGCCGTAGGCAAGATCCTGCGCCATCAGCTGCGCTGACTCGACGTTGCTGCCAGGGCGCCCAACGCGCAGGGTATGTCGCTTGTATACTGTTAAGGATTGGCTGGGCTCAAGCCCGCCGCGATACCCGAGGCACGCATGATGCGTAACCCCCGACCCGGGCCCAAGGCCCGATCCCCGAGTCTAATGCTCGCCCTCCAGGGCGGTGGCTCCCACGGCGCCTTCACCTGGGGCGTACTCGAGCGCCTACTGGACGAGCCCTGGGTCGACGTGCGGGCGCTTAGCGGCTCAAGCGCTGGCGCACTCAACGCCGCCGTCTTCACCGCCGGCTGGCAAGCGGGCGGGCGCGAAGGCGCACGCCAGGGGCTCAGCGACTTCTGGCACGCCATTAGCCGCATCTCACAAGGCGGCATCGCCATGCCATTGCTGGGCATGCTGGGCGTGCGTTCACCCAGCCAGGGCGATGCCAATGCGCGTCTCCTGGCCTCCATGCCGCGCTGGGGATCGCCCTATCAGTTAAACCCGGCCGGGCCGAACCCGCTGCGCCAGCTCCTCGACGAGACCGTCGACCTTGAGGCCATCAACCACCCGAGTGCCCCGCGCTTGCTGGTCAGCGCCACCAACGTGCACTCCGGCCAGGCCCGGGTCTTCAGTAACCCCCATATCGACATGGCCACCCTGCTGGCCTCGGCCTGTTTACCGTCCTTCTACCAGGCCGTCGGCATCGACGGCGTCTACTACTGGGACGGCGGCTACAGCATGAACCCGCCCATCACGCCACTGCTACGTCGCCGCGAGGGCAGCGACCTGATCCTGGTCCAGCTCACCCCCGACTGGCACGCCGAGCTGCCGAAGACGCGCGAGGCCATCGACGCGCGTACACGGGATCTGACCTTTAACGCTGGCCAGCTCCGCGAGCTCGAGGCCCTGGCATCCCTGCCGGCCTGGGCGCGTTCGTTCATGCCACGTCTGCACCGCCTCGACACGGCCGGCTTCCTCGACGATCTCGCCAGTCACGCGCCACTCAATACCGACTGGCAGTATCTGCAGAGCCTGCGCCAGGGCGGCCACGAGCGCGCCGAGGCGTGGCTGCGCCATCAGGGCCAGAGCGTGGGCCGTCGGAGCACGCTGCACTTGAGCACCTATAATACCGAGGCCGACTAGGCAGCGCCCATCTGTGTAACCATGGGGCGCTGATCGCGAACAGATTCAGGGAGAGGCCGGGTAAACATGGCGGGTCACAGCAAGTGGCACAACATCCAGCACCGCAAGAAGGCGCAGGACGCCAAGCGGAGCAAGCTGTTCACCAAGATGATCCGGGAGATCACGGTGGCCGCGCGCCTCGGCGGGGGCGACCAGGAAGCCAACTCGCGCCTGCGCCTCGCGGTGGACAAGGCCTTGTCGGTCAACGTCCCCAAAGACCGCATCGACAAGGCCATTCAGCGCGGCAGCGGCACGGACGAGAGCCTGGACTACGAGGAGTTCACGCTCGAGGGCTACGGCCCGGGCGGTGCCGCGATTATGGTTGATTGCATGACGGACAACCGGAATCGCACGGTCAACGACGTCCGCCATGCCTTCAGCAAGCACAACGGCAAGATGGGAACGGACGGCTGTGTGGCCTTTATGTTCCGGCACCGCGGCACCCTGCTGTTTCCCCCGGAGACCGACGAGGACCCCGTCATGGAGGCCGCCATCGAGGCCGGCGCGGAGGATGTTGTCACCCACGATGACGACAGCGTCGAGGTGGTCACCGAGCCCGATGCCTTTCAGGCCGTCCGCCAGGCCCTTATCGACAAGGGGCTTGAGCCCGCGCACGCGGAGGTAACCTGGCGGCCCGATACCACCGTCACCGTCAGCGACGAGGACGGCCGCAAGACCCTGCGCCTGATCGAGTGGCTCGAGGATCTCGACGACACCCAGAACACCTACACCAACGCGGCGTTCCCAGAATCCGCTTACGAGGCGGGATGACCGCCGTGACCGGCACAACGCCGACGGGCCAGCGCGTTCTGGGCGTCGACCCGGGCTCGCGCATCACGGGCTTCGGTATCATCGACTTCGATGGCCGGCAGAGCCATTACGTCACCAGCGGGGTCATTCGCATGGAGGAGCAGGCCTTCCCGGAGCGCTTACGCGCGATATTCGACCGCCTCGGCGAGGTCATCGCCGCCCACCAGCCCGCGGTCGCGGCGGTCGAGCAGGTATTCGTACGGCGTAATCCCGACTCCGCGCTCAAGCTCGGCCAGGCCCGCGGGGCGGCCATCTGCGCCTGCCTGAGCCGCGATATCGAGCTCAGCGAGTACACCGCCTCGGCGATCAAACAGGCCCTCACCGGCACCGGCGGCGCCGGCAAGGATCAGGTCCAGCACATGGTCCGCATGCTGTTGACGCTATCCGGCAGCCTGCGCGAGGACGCCTCCGATGCCCTCGCGGTGGCACTGTGCCACATCAACCGCCACCACATGGACCGCGCACTGGCACGCCAGGGAGGCGGGGCATGATCGGGCGTCTGCACGGCATCGTCGCCGAGAAGCAGCCGCCGGTGATCCTGATCGACGTCCATGGGGTAGGCTACGAGGTTGAGGCCCCCATGTCGGTGTTCTACGAGCTCCCCGCCGTGGGCGATAGCGTCACACTTCGCATCCATCACGTCGTCCGGGAGGACGCGCACAGCCTCTACGGCTTTCTCAACGAGCGCGAGCGCGAGGTCTTCCGCAGCCTCATCCGCGTCAGCGGCATCGGGCCCAAGCTCGCACTCACCCTGCTATCCGGTATGCGCGCCGACGAATTCCTGCGCTGCGTGGAGCTCGCCGACACCGCCACCCTCAGCCGCCTGCCGGGGGTAGGCAAGAAAACGGCGGAGCGCCTTATCATGGAACTGCAGGATCGCACGAGCGAGCTAACCGCCCAGGCTCCCGCACCGGCGGGCGGCAACCAGGCGCCGGGCGGTGAGGCGGCGCCGGCGGACGCGGTCGATGAGGCCGTTAACGCCCTGGTGGCTCTGGGCTATAAGCAGGCCGAGGCCAGTCGCTTGCTGGCGGGCCTGGACACGGACGGCGCTAGCAGCGAAACCCTGATCCGCGAGGCGCTTAGGAAGGCGGTACGATGATCGAGTCTGATCGCGTTGTCAGTGGCCAGGCCGCCCAAGAAGACGAGGCCGTCGACCGAGCCATCCGGCCCAAGACACTCGCCGATTACGTCGGCCAGCCGCCGGTACGCGAGCAGATGGATATCTTCGTCTCCGCGGCGCGCCAGCGTAGCGAGTCCCTGGACCACACCCTGATCTTCGGCCCCCCGGGGCTGGGCAAGACGACCCTGGCCAATATCATCGCCTCGGAGCTGAGCGTGAACCTGCGCCAGACCTCGGGACCGGTGTTGGACAAGCCGGGGGATCTGGCGGCGCTACTGACCAATCTGGAGCCCCACGACGTCCTCTTCGTCGACGAGATCCACCGCCTCGCCCCCATCGTTGAGGAGGTCCTCTACCCCGCCATGGAGGACTTCAAGATCGATATTATGATCGGCGAGGGGCCGGCGGCACGCTCCATTAAACTTGATCTGCCGCCGTTCACGCTGGTCGGCGCCACCACGCGCGCGGGTCTACTGACGTCGCCCCTGCGCGACCGCTTCGGTATAGTCCAGCGCCTGGAGTACTACGGCATCGAGGACCTCACGGCCATCGTCAGCCGCTCCGCCCAGCTGCTGGCCCTGCCGATCGATGACAACGGCGCCCTCGAGATCGCCCGCCGATCCCGGGGCACACCACGTATCGCCAACCGGCTGCTGCGCCGGGTGCGCGATTACGCGCAGGTGCGAGCCGACGGTCACATCAACAGCGAGACCGCCGAAGCGGCAATGAATCTCCTGGCAGTCGACGCCAATGGCTTCGACGTCCAGGATCGCCGCGTTCTGCGCAGCATCATCGACAACTTCGACGGCGGTCCGGTGGGCCTGGACAGCATCGCCGCGGCCATTGGCGAGGAGCGCGGCACCATCGAGGAGGTCATCGAGCCCTATTTGATCCAGCAGGGCTATGTTCAACGCACCCCACGCGGGCGCCTGGCCACCCGCAACGCCTACCAGCACTTCGGCTACCCGCCGCCGAGCCGCCAAGATCACGGCGTGCGAGACCTGTTCAGCGACGACTAATGCTCCGGCGCCTGCTGAGTCCACGCTCGACGCTCAGTCTGACCCTTCTCGGATTCAGCGTAGTCACCCTGCCGCTGTTCGTCGCCCTGGGCCTGACCGCTTTCTACGTCGATCGCATCGCCGAGCAAGGCCGGACGAGCGTTAACAGCGCCGCCCAGGCCATGCTGGGCAGTAGCCGCCTGAGTCAGGCCCTCAACGGCATGGAGCGCAACGCCCGCCAATACCTGCTGCTCGGCGAGATGGAGCTCCTCACCAGCTACCAGGACAACCACGAATCCTTCCAGGCCACTATCGACCGACTAAGCGAGCTCATGGCCGACAGCGAGAGCCAGGCCACTCTTGACGCCATCGGCACGCGCGAATCCGCCCTCTACGCCAAGCTCAGCGCGTCTGACGAGCGCGCAGCGCTGGATCAGAAAGACGTCGTCGATGGCTTCGACAGGCTCCGTGATCTCGCCACGCAGATACGCGCTGACGGCCGCGCGCTTGTCGATGCCGAGGTCGATCACATGCAGGGCATGGCCACCACGACGAAGCACTGGCTGTTCTGGCTGGGAGCCGGCCTGATTCCGCTGACGCTGCTCTCGTCGGCGGTGTTCACGGCCCTCATCGCGCGCCCGATTCGCCGCCTTGATCAGGCCATCCACCAACTCGGCGACAGTGGCTTCGACCATAGGATCGCCATCGACGGCCCCGAGGATCTGCGTGCCCTGGGCGAACGCCTGGAATGGCTCCGGCAACGCCTCAAGGAGCTCGAGAACGAGAAGGCGCGCTTCTTGCGCCACGTCTCGCATGAGCTCAAAACGCCGCTAACGGCGATCCGCGAGTCGGGCGCCCTCCTCGACAGTGAAACGGCCGGCCCGCTCAACGATGAGCAGCGTGAGATCACGGGCATCCTCAACGACAGTGGCCGCCAGCTGCAGGGGCTGATCGAGAATCTGCTGGACTTCGCTCGGACCCAGACCCAACGACAGCCCTTGGCCCTGAGCGAAGTCGATATCGCCGAGATCGTACGGGCGGTGCTGCGCGATCATCAGCCCGAGAGTCGGGCCAAGGCCCTGGTGGTTCGAACCCATCTGCGGCCGTGCCGCCTACGCGCCGACGAAACGAAGCTCAAGACGATACTGGACAACCTCATCTCTAACGCCGTTAAATTCTCACCACAAGAAGGGCATCTCACCGTTACGGCCATCGAGAGCCGAGGATGGATCAGCATTACCATCACCGACACAGGGCCAGGGATACCCGCCGAGGAAGGCCAGCGCATCTTCGAGGCCTTCGTCCAGGGCGGGATGACCAACACGGGGGGACAGGTCAAGGGCTCGGGGCTCGGCCTATCGATCGCCCGCGAGTACGCCCGCGCCCACGGGGGTCACATCGTTATTGCCCAACCGGGCGGTCGGGGCAGTCGCATCCGCGTGGAGTTGCCGCAGAAGCCACCAGAGCAAAGACAGGCCAGCAGTGACTAGACACAACAATGCAATGAAAAGCAACAACCGGCGCCGTCGGCGCCTGGCGTTTATGGTGCTGGCAGCCGCTGGCGCCTGGTCGCTCGTCAGCTGCGCAAACGCGCCATCGGAACAGACCGATGCGAGAACAAAGCCATCATCGGAGCCGGCGCCCGAGCAGCAGGCGGAGGTGACAACCGAGGACCCTGCCAGTGACGAGAAGCAGGAGCCGGAGGCCACAGGCCAAGGGGAGTCGGCGATTGACGAGGTGCTCGCCTACTACCCCCGGGCGGCACGCATGAGCGCCGTGGAGCGCCGTAAGGCCGCCGCCAGGCTGCGGGCCAAGATGGCAGCCTACGAATGCTCGGACCGGCGACTGAAGGTGCTCATGCTGGCGGCCCATCAACCGGAACTGATCTCGGAGCCGAACGCCTTTGCCGCGCCCTGCGTGGACCACGCCAAGAGCAACCGAACGACCCGAGCCGGTATCGCTGGCATCCTGCAGGACCGCCTTAACGCGGCGCTGGAACAGGCCAAACTCGTCGAGCGCAACGAACGCCTGCGCCGCCAGCGCGCTGCCTCACGGAGACGGAACAGCGAGCTCCAGGAGCAACTACGCGGGCTCAAGGAGATCGAGCGAAGCCTTCAGCAGGGCGACAACCAGTAGGAGCGTTAACCGCGATGACGGAAGAGGCCTCGAACGCCAGCCGAATCATGGTGATCGATGACGACAGCGGGGTTCGGCGCCTGCTGTCCATACGCCTGCGCTCACACGGCTACGAGGTCGCTACCGCGGTCAGTGGCGAGGAGGCACTGGCCAACTTCACCGGCTTCGCGCCCCATCTCGTCATCGCCGACCTGCGCATGGAGGGTATGGACGGCATGGTCCTGTTCCAGACCCTGCGTGATCGCCACCCGACGCTACCCGTCATCATCCTCACGGCCCACGGTTCCATCGCCGAGGCCGTGGAGGCAACGAATAACGGCGCCTTCGGCTTCGTAACCAAGCCCTTCGAGGCGCCCGCGCTGCTCGATCAGATCCAGAGCGCACTACGCCTGTCGGGCGTCACCAACAGTCAGGGCGACAGTGATGATAGCGCCTGGCGCGCGGCCATCGTCACCCGCAGCCGGTCGATGGAGGACACCCTCCAGCGCGCCCGTCTGGTCGCGGCTAGCGACGCCAGCGTCCTCATCCAGGGCGACAGCGGTACTGGCAAAGAACTGCTCGCACGGGCCATCCACAATGCCAGTAACCGCTCCGAGCAATCCTTTGTGGCCATTAACTGCGGCGCTATCCCCGAGAACCTGCTCGAATCCGAGCTGTTCGGCCACAAAAAGGGCGCCTTCACCGGTGCCAACACCGATCACACCGGGCTTTTCGCCGCCGCGGACGGGGGTACCCTACTGCTCGACGAGATCGGTGATATGCCGCTCGCACTCCAGGTCAAACTACTGCGCGTGCTCCAGGAGGGCCACATACGCCCCGTCGGTGCCACGACTTCCATACCGATCAACGTCCGTATTATCTGCGCCACGCATCGCGACCTGACCACGGAGATTAGCGAGGGCCGCTTTCGGGAGGACCTGTACTACCGGCTCAACGTGGTCACCCTCTACCTCCCGCCCCTATCGGATCGCCGCGAGGACATCCCGGTGCTGACCAATCACTTCCTCGACCAGCTCGCCGACAAGCACAACCAGCCGCGGCGCCACTTCTCACCCGAGGCCATGGAGCGCCTCATCAGCACCAGCTGGCCCGGCAACGTGCGCCAGCTCTATAACGTCGTCGAACAGCTCGTCATCCTATCGACAACGAGCGTTATCAGCGACGATCTGGTCCAGAAGGCCCTACGCAAGGATGAGCGCGAGCTCCCGGCCTTTGCCGAGGCACGCGCGGATTTCGAGCGCGATTACCTGGCCAAGCTGCTCCAGATCACGCAGGGCAATGTCAGCCAGGCGGCGCGGCTAGCCAAGCGTAATCGCACCGAGTTCTACAAGCTCCTAAATCGCCACGACCTCGACCCGACACTGTTCAAACGGGCGACCTGATTGCCGCGCATCGTCATTAAGCCCCGAGACCTGTCGTCGCACGGCGACAGCGTCTCTAAGCATTGCGGCGGCGCCGTAAAAATAGTTTTTTATCAGTGAGTTACACGCTGATCGATTTACCACGGCCTGTCAATAGAAGGCTCAGGACGCCCTCACAATGGGGGGTCGCAAGGCGGGCAAGCGACCAACCTGTCTCCCCGCGGCAACACCCTAACCCGTTCTACCACGACGCCGATGGCTCGAGGCTGACCGCTCAATCGTATAAAATCAAAGACTTGAGAATTTTGGCATTCGGATTGCGTCCCGCGGGCCGTGAGCGGGAATCCAACAACACCCGCACCAGGTTGCACCTGCAGGTCTACTAGCCCCGTCACCCCCCTCATGACGACCTGCGGGTGCACTTTCTTCAGGCCCCGGCAAGCTGCCGGGGCTTTTTTATGTCGGCTGCAAGCGGCTTGCCGCGCTGCGAGGCGGCGTCTACATTGGGCGCCGTTGCGGTTGGTCGGAGACACCAAGGTGGGCGAGCAACAGAACCATCAGCCGCCCCACGAGTGGCGCGTGCGCGTCTATTACGAGGATACCGATTGCGGCGGCGTCGTCTATCACACGGCCTACCTGCGATTCATGGAGCGCGCGCGCACGGAATGGCTTCGCCAGCTCGGCCTGGAGCAGAACCGCTCGGCAACGGATTGGGACCGACTGTTCGTGGTTCGCGGATTAGGGATCGACTATCATCAGGCGGCGGTACTCGATGACGAGCTAACCATCGCCTCAACGGCCCATACACGGGGCCGGATACGGTTGCTCTTCGAGCAGACGGCATGGCGCGGCGATCCGCCACAGGTCTGTTGCCGTGGTCGCGTCGAAGTGGTCTGCGTCCGTGCCAGCGACGGCCGCCCGTGCGGCTTTCCCGAACGTTTACGAGCGGAGCTCACCGATGTCGGTTGACCTATCCATTACTCAGCTCGTGCTCGACGCCAGCCTCGTCGTGCAGCTAGTAATGATCATCCTGCTCGCGGCCTCGATCATCTCGTGGGCCGCGATCTTCCGCAAGATCCAGACCTTTCGCCAGGCACAGCGCGGCGCCAGCGCCTTCGAGGCGCGCTTTTGGTCGGGCGGCAACCTCTCGGAGATCTACACCGCCAGCGAACAGCCAGCTGAGGCCAGCGGCGGATTGGAGCGCATCTTCGGCGCGGGCTTTCGCGAATTCTCGCGTATGCGCCGCAACGACGCCGACGCGCCCGCCATTGTCGATACCGCTCAGCGCGCCATGCGGGTCGCCCTATCGCGCGAGTCGGAGCACATGGAGACGCATCTGCCGTTCCTCGCAACGGTTGGCTCGACCAGCCCCTATGTCGGGCTCTTCGGCACCGTCTGGGGCATTATGAACGCCTTCCTCGCCCTGGGCGGTCGCCAACAGGCGACGCTGGCCACCGTCGCGCCCGGCATCGCAGAGGCCCTGATCGCCACCGCCCTCGGGCTTTTCGCGGCCATCCCCGCCGTCATCGCCTACAACCGATTCAACCACCGTAGCGAGCGTCTCACCAACCGCTACGAGATCTTTATCGAGGAATTCACCACCATCCTCCAGCGCCACCTGCACCAGGGGCAGGCGAACGCCCGCGTAGCGGAGGGTTAACGCCCGACCATGCCGGTATCCCCCTCCTCCTCGAATCGACGCGCCCAAGGCCGGCCCCTGGCGGAAATCAACGTCGTGCCCTACATTGACGTCATGCTGGTGCTGCTGGTGATCTTCATGGTCACCGCCCCCATGCTGAACCAGGGCGCTGTCGTTGATCTGCCACAGGCCAGTGCGGACGCGCTGCCACAGAACAAGCAAACGCCCGTCATCGCCGAGGTCGACGACAACGGTGATTACTACCTCAACATCGGTGACAGCCCCGATGAGCCCATTAGCGCCGAGGAGCTAGTGATTACGGTTAAGGCCGTGATGCGCGAGCGTGATGATCCCGACATCCTGGTGCGCGGCCATGCCGACGTCGCCTACCGCGAGGTCGTCCGGCTGATGGCCCAGCTCAAGAGCGCCGGCGTCCCCAGCGTCGGGCTGATGACGGACCCACCCGCGAGGGGACGCTAATGGACTGGCACATGGTGCGTTATCTGGTCTACTCGGTACTACTCCACGCTGGCGCGGGCGTGCTGTTTGGCGCCAGTTTCTCTGTCACACCCACGCCAACGGACCGTGGCCAAAGGGATGACGAGCGTCAGGCCGTGCAGGCCGTGGCGGTGGATAGCCAGGAGGTCGAGCAGGCCGTGGAGCGGCTGGAGCAGCAAAAGCGCGAGGCCGAGCGCAAACGCCAACAGCGCCTCCAAGAGCTTGAAGACAAGGCCCAGGCACAGCGCCAGGAACTCGAAGAGCTGCGAACCGAGCGCCAGCAAGAGGCCCAGCGGGAGCAAGAGCTGGAGCAACAACGGGAGCAGCTCGCCAAAAAGCAACAGGAGCTGGAGCAACAGCGCCAGGCGGAGCAAGAGCGACTCCAGGAACTCCGCGCTCAACGTAAGGCTGAAAAGGAAGAACTCCAACAGCTACAAGACAAGCGTGAGGCGGCGGAACAGGCGCGGGAACGGGCCGAGAAGAAGGCCGAGGCAGCCGAGGAAGAAGCGGCCCGCCAGAAGGCCAAGCGTGAGGCCGAGCAGGCCCGCCAGCGCCAGAAGGAGCTGGAGCAACAGCTTCAGGAACAGCTGGCGGAAGAGGAGCAACAGCGCCAGCGCCAACAGGCGGTCGCCGAGGCCAAGGATGACTACATCCCGGCGATGAAGCGGCGCATCGAGGATAACTGGCAACGACCACCCGGCATCGCGGAGGGATTGAGTGCCCAACTGCAGGTTCGGCTCGGCCCCTCGGGCGAGGTCAGTCAGGTTCAGATCGCGGCGTCCAGTGGCACCCCGGCCTTCGACGAATCGGCCGTGCGGGCGGTCAAGCGGGCCTCGCCGCTACCGCTGCCCGACGACCCGGATATCGCCCGCGAGCTCCGCGAGCTGACACTCACCTTCGACCCGAGTAGCTGATCCATGCCGCTAACGCGAAAGCTGCTACTAACCCTGGTGCTTTTGACCCTCGCCAGCGCGACCAGCGCCCAGGTAAACATCACCATTACGGGTGGTAGCGAAGAGGCGCTACCCATCGCCGTGGTGCCCTTCCAGACCACCGGTGACAACAACGCGCCCGGCGAAGACCTGGCCGCGATCATTCGCGCCGACCTGAACCGCTCGGGTGTCTTCAAGGCCCTACCCCCCGCCAACTACGTCGCCTCCCCGGGTCGCGGTGACGAGGTCCGCTTCAGCAACTGGCGCGCTTTAGGTGTGGATCACCTGGTCGTCGGCGAGGTCAGCCGCGGCGAGGATGGCGACTATAGCGTCCGCGTGGAACTCATCGACGTTTATGGCGGTGAGGCCCTGGCAAGCAAGCTCTATACGGCCAGCTCGGACGCCCTGCGCAGCGCCGCCCACACCGTCAGCAACCTGGTCTTTGAGGAACTAACCGGCCGGGCCGGTGCGTTCGACAGCGAGCTCGTCTACGTACGCAGCCAAGGGGCCGGCGAGAGCCAGGAATACCAGCTCATGTACGCCGATGCCGACGGCGCACAGGCCCAGTCCATCCTGACCACCTCGGCGCCGCTGCTATCGCCGGACTGGTCGCCAAGCGGCAGCCGGGTCGCCTACGTCTCACTCGCCGGGACCGGCTCGCGCATCTACATCCAGGAGATCGCCACCGGCGAGCGCGAGGTTGTTGCCAATTTCGACGGCGTGAGTAGCGCGCCGGCCTTCGGGCCGGACGGCGATCGGCTGGCGCTCACCCGATCGACCGACGGCAACCCGGATATCCATATTCTGGATTTGGATACGGGCGAGACCCGCCGCGTGACTAGCCACTACGGCATCGACACTGAGCCCGTCTGGACCCCGGACGGCGAGCATCTCCTCTTCACCTCCGACCGATCCGGCGGCCCTCAGATCTTTCGCGTCGCCGCCAACGGCGGCCAGCCTGAGCGTATCACCTACGAAGGCGGCTACAACGCCAGCCCCGACCTCGGACCCGATGGCGAGCTCCTGACCATGGTCCGGCGTAAGGACGGCAAATTCCACATCGCCATCAAAAACCTCAAAAAGGACCTCACGCGCCTGCTCACCGGGGGCAAGCTCGACGAGTCGCCTCGCTTCTCGCCCAACGGTGCAATGATTGTCTACACCCGCGTCGCCGAAAATCGCGAGGAGCTGGCCACCGTCTCGGTCCACGGCCGTGCCAATGAGGCATTACGCGAGTTCGAAGGCAACGTCCGCGAACCGGCCTGGTCCCCGATCGACTAACCACGAACCCAGACACGGAGCCCATGATGCAGACAACGAGAGCAGTGCTTACCGCCAGCACCCTGGCCCTTCTACTGGCGGCCTGCGCCGGCCAGCAAGAAGGCGCCGATCGCGAGCCGGGCAGCGAAGTCGCCGGTAAGAACGACGGCGGCGAGCGGGTCACCGACGATCAGCCCAAGGCGGCCAAGAAGGGCAAAGACAGCGACGCCACCGCGCAGGGCGCTCGGACGAACGGGGGCGTACGCAGCGAGAACCTCCGGCGCGGCGCCATCGACCAGGATAAAGGCCCGTTATCCAAGCGCGTGATCTACTTCGCTTTCGATAGCAGCGACATCCAGCCCGAATACACCAATCTACTACAGGCCCATGGCGAGTATCTGGGCGCCAATCCGGATGTGGTCGTCACCGTGGCGGGCCACACCGATGAGCGCGGTTCGCGCGAATACAACCTCGCCCTCGGCGAGCGCCGCGCCCGCGCCGTCAAGCAGGTGCTAACACTCAGTGGCGCCGCCGACGACCAGGTCGAGACCATTAGCTACGGCGAGGAGAAACCCGCCGTTCAGGGTCATGACAAGAAGGCCTGGTCGAAGAATCGCCGCGCTAAGCTCAACTACTCCCGTTAATGACGAGGCCAATGATGACGATCCGACGGCTGCCTATGGCACTAGCTACGGTTGCCCTTCTTATGGGGCTGGGCACGGTCCAGGCCGCCGAGAGCATTGACGAGCTTGATGAGCGCCTGCGCGTCGTTGAGCGCAAGCTCTCCGGCGGGGCCCTGACGGAGATGGTCAATAAGCTGAGCCAGACCCAACAATCCCTCGACGGGCTCCGTGGCCAGATCGAGACCCTGCAGAAGCGGGTCAAGGACCTCGAGGAGCGCCAGCGCGAGATGTACAGCGAGCTCGACGAACGGCTGCGTAAGCTCGAGACCGCCTCACGCCCCCAGCAGAACACAGGCTCCAGTTCCGAAGATCGCAGCGGCGCCGATAAAAAGTCCAACGACACGAGCGATGGCGACGGCAGCGATGATGGCAGTGCCGGCAACTCGGACAACGCCGCCCAGAGCGCCAACGAGGAGCAACAGTACAACCGCGCGTTCCAGACACTGCGAAGCGGCAATTATGAGACCGCCCGCAAGCAGTTCCAGACCCTGCTCAACAACCACCCGGACGGCGAATTCGCTGACAACGCCCGCTACTGGCTGGGCGAATCCCATTACGTGGTCCGCCAGTTCGATAAAGCGCGCCAGGCCTTCCAGGCCGTCCTAGATAAGCACCCGAAAAGCGCCAAGCGTCCCGACGCCCTGCTCAAGATCGGCTTCATCCACTACGAGCAGGACAACATGAAAGCGGCGCGCAAGACGCTGAACCGTGTTGTTAACGAATACCCCGAGACCAGCGCCGCCCAACAAGCCAAAAGGCGCCTAGAGCGCATAGGCAACTAACGCCAACACCGCACACGGCCCAGCGGAACCAATCCCGCGTCTTGCCCTGGCATGGGCCGTGATTTAGCATTACACGCTCCACGGGCCGTTAGCTCAGCTGGTAGAGCACCGGACTTTTAATCCGTTGGTCGCTGGTTCGAACCCAGCACGGCCCACCACTTCCGATCCTCGCAGTCACCCCCACCCACCGACTCCGCATCGCCACGGCTCTTTACACTGCCCCTCTCATACCCTGGCAGCCGATTCGACCGCCCAGCGGTGCAGGCGTCAACGATCATCAAACCCAACTCTTGACCCCATAGCCCCGTGGATCTGATCTATCGGCTGACCTACCGCTGTGCGCGCGTACAGTCGGTGTCTAGGAGGCTGACGCACTTATCGGGGAGATGGCGGCCGGTGATGTAGCGGTTGGATAGCCGCACGGCGGCGTCAACGGCCTCCTCGAGCACCGCGACGTCATAATGCGCCTCAAGCGCGGCCGCGCGGTGCCCCGCAGCATCACAACAGCGTCGTCCTCGCTGGGCTCGTCGACGGATACGACCTGAAAGCGCCGACTCAGGGCGGCGTCCGACTCGAAGTACTTCTTGCACTCCGCCCAGGTCGTCGCGGCGATAATGCACAACTCACCGCGCGCCAAAGCGGGCTTCAGCAGATTGGCCGCATCGCCGCTACCCGCCTGGTTGCCGGCGCCAATGAGCGTGTGCGCCTCGTCGACGAACAGGATCACCGGCGTGGTGGCGTTCTGGACCTCGCTGATGACGTTCTTGAGCCGGTTCTCGAACTCGCCCTTAACCCCCGCGCCGGCCTGGAGCAGGCCGATGTCGAGCACGCGAATGGCGACGCCCCGCAGACGCTGCGGCACATCATCCTGAGCAATACGATTGGCCAGCCCCTCAACCACAGCGGTCTTACCGACCCCGGCCTCGCCGGTGAGGATCGGGTTGTTCTGACGCCGCCGGCAGAGGATGTCGATGATCTGGCGTACTTCGTTGTCGCGGCCGAGAACCCGCTCGAGCCGGCCTTCGCGCGCCTGCGCCGTCAGGTCAATGGTGAATTGATCGAGGGCCTGTTGCGGGGCCGCACTCTGGCCTCTCCCCGCTGCGCCCGGCTCAGCGGTACCGTCAAGAAGGGCGGGGCATTGCTCGCGCAGCGCTTCTCCGGAGAGGCGATTGAGTTCAGGCGAGACGCGGACGACGCGTGGCCGAAGGACATCATTCTCGATGAGTGCCAACAGGACGTGCGCCGGGCGAATAGCGAGCTCCTCGAACTGCGATGAGGCGATCATCCAGGCTTCGAAGAGGAGCCGCGCGACTTCCGATGAGATCTTCGGGAAGCCTGCATTACCAGTATCCAGCGCTTCGACCGCCGCCTCCAGATCCCCTAAAAGCCGCGACCGCTCTAGCTCGAACTGGGCAAGCACCGTATCGATCTCTGAGTCCTGTTGCTGGACGGCTTCCCGCAGCCAATGCTCGATCTGGAGCGCGTAATGACTGCGCGAGGAGGCGGTTGCCACACCCTGCTCGAACAGTTCACGACAGGCGGGACTCATTCGCTGCATTAATTGCTCGAATTCCATTTCCGTCTGCTACCTCTGCGTTGGTTGATTCTGCGTTAGTGGCTTGCGGATGACTCTCGCCGCTAGCCGACACGCGGGGTTAGCTGAAATCGTGCGTCCATCGGCGATCCGTCTCTCGAGCGCAACCACGTCGTGCGGGCGAGTCGAAGACCTCGTCCTAGGGGGCGCGGTGTCTCGCCGGCACGAATGGTAAACCGAAGCTCGACGTCCATATGGCTAGGCAGATAGCCTTGAATCAGACGCCGAATGGAGCGGTAACGGCCCGCGCCAGGCAACAGCGTCTCGTACTGGCGCAGGGTCATGGGGCCCACTCGCACGCGGACCTTACTCTGCAGGTCCCAAGCCCGCTTGCCGAGCAGGACCCCCTCGCCAAGATCGTTATTCTGACCACGCCCGCCCTTGCCTAGACGCGTTCGGCTCTCGGCCTCCACCGGTAGCCATTGCCCAACGAATGAGTCCACACGGCAGCCGAATCCTAGACAGTCCCGCAGTATTGCCTCGAGGCCGCTCGCGGGCCGCGTCCGTCGCGCAAAATGCCCGCTGTAATAGCGGCGAGCCTCGTCGCGATCGTTGCCTATTTGCCCCGCGAACGCATCAATAGCGCGTGTAAAGGGGTCCCGCTCGCCGTCGGTATGGCGCTCGTACTGAATAGTTAATCGATACTTGGCCCAGGCCCGATAGTAGAGGGCAATGAGTCGGTGATTGAACAAATCGAAAAAGTCGGCGAGCGCCGTGTCGCGCTGCTTGAGCTGGCGCTGCGCCATCACACCGTAGGGCGCGGGCAAGGCCCCCGTGGGCCCTGTAAGCCCCAAAAAACGGACCGGCAATTCATAGCGAGGATTGGACTCGCCCTCCCGCTCACGCAGGGCGTCAAACGCGCGCGGCGGAAAGCTCACATCGGCGCTACTGCGAAAGCGAACGGGCTCTTTGTTAGGCGGTCCATCACCACCAACGAGCGCCGCTTCGCTGCGCCCCTTGCTTAGCTCAATTCGCCGCTCGAGCGCGCGCACGAGCTGATAGAAATCATCGTAACGATACGCGCCCCGACTAACTGCGGTCGTTAGATTAGGCTTTGATTGCCACTTCGTGGTGGCCATTTGATCACCCTTCCTGAGCTTTGCCGACTTTTTATCTGGAGTTGAACGAAGGTATTAACCGAGCAGTACTGCGCGAAGAATTCGCTGAGCACGGCGCCAAACAAGAATAGGCCGGTGCCGCTGAAACGCTCTTCGTCGACATCCACGTTAAGCTTGGTCCCCTGGCACATGGCCACGCGTCCGCCGCGCGCAATACGCGCCGTCGTCAATTCGGCACGGAGCCCTACCAGACTCTCAATGATGGCGAGATTCTCGGGGGCCTCCCGAAATTCGTGCAGGCGAAGGGTCTCCTTGAGCGTCTGCAGCGCATCATCGCCCGTGAAATGCTGAAGTGTCAGTTGACTCACTAGTTGCCAGCGACTGGTGTCGTCCAGTCGCGGTTGCAGCGTCATAGTCGGAGGCGTCGTACAACGCACTGCCAACCCCGCACCGCCCTCGGTGAAATGGAGCTTCGGCTGCTCCGGGCCAAAGGGGAGCTGGTCAGGGAGGTCGCGATTGGTGCACCAGGCGTCAGCGCGTATGAGCCAATCACTGTCCGGCGCAGTGATCTGAAAGTCACGGTCGACTAGCGATAGGTAAGTGTCGACACCGCGACTCTGGCGGCCGTTGTGGTGGTGGCTGATTTCTCGCCGCGCATGCCAGTAGCGTGGTGTATCCGGCGCCGAGGCATTCCGATGGGCGCCGTAGAATGGCTTCAACCCCAGCGTCCGGCCCTGGCCGTCACAGGCGTAGACACGGTTCAAGGTATGCACGTCCGCGGATTCTTGCTGAGAGGCATCCACACATAGCCGCGCCTCGTGCTCGAGCTCACTGGCGTCTAGGGGCTCGAGCGTGGCCTCAAAAAGATTGGCCACAGGTGTGCAGCCGAGCTGCAGGCTCTCGGTATTGACGCCTTGTACCAGCTCTGTATGGGTGCGGGAGAAATAGATGAACAGCTCCGCCTTCTCCACGAGACGGGACCATGCCGCTTCCATCTCCGTCAGCTCCACGAAGAGGAACTTTTCGGGGAAGCAGAAATACTCCATGAGTAAACGCTGGGCATGCGAGCTGCGCCCGTCTCGTGGAAGAACCGCGGCGTCTTCATCCAAGCCACACGGGCGCAGATTCGCCGTTGCGATGAAAATGGGCTCCGGATCGTGCGCATGCTCCGCCAGCGCGATACCAACGACGTCGTTGAGCAAGAACTCATAGAGCCGATTGGTCAGCTGCGGTTGCCCATGAAGATGGAAGCGAAGGCGCTGGGGCGCGGTCGACGCCAAGTTCACCTCGGGCCGCGCCCGCAGAACCACGCGGAGCATCGCCTGCGCCCCCTGTTGGTGATTCGGTTGCGGTAGCGGCGGCGCCTCGAACGGTTGAGCCCGGAACTCGGCTCGTTCGATATCCAGCGGCAGGACATCAACATCAGAGGCCGTACGGTAGTAGCAGGTGCCGTTGGGATTGGCGTCCGTGTACAGGCTTGTGCCCGCGGGCACCCGCGTCGCTTCCGAGCGCGCCGGCTGCAATGCCAGGCGCGCGATGGTCATCGACGGCAAGGGCGCGTGATAATCCGGATAGAGCAACCCCATCAGCGCTTCGGTTAACTCGGGGAAATCATCATCAAGCTTGTGGCGAATGCGTGCCGTTAGAAAGGCAAACGCCTCAATGAGCCGGGATACGTGGGGATCCTCGACCGTTTCACCGTCGAGACGAAGCCGGCCCGCGATCTTTGGGTGCGTCTCCGCGAATTCCGCACCCATTTGACGGATGTAGGCGAGCTCTCTGTTGTAGTAGGAGAGCAGATTCTCATCCATCGCTTATCTCCTCGAGCCTGACGAACCGGTCCGTAGCGTGGACCTGCGATTCATAGCGCAGCGGCACAGGGTCCGGTTCAACCATCAGGATCGCCGTAATCTTGAGATGCAGGGTGCGATCACCCTCGGTACCAGCTGGCACGATCTCAACACGCACTTGGCGGAAGCGAGGCTCGTAGCGCTCGATGGTCTGTTGAACCCGGGTGCGAAACGCGTCCCGTTCTTCCGAGGCGCCTAGCACGACCGAGCTGAAATCCGGTAGACCGTAGTTGACGACCGAACGGGCAAGTTCCGGATACTTATCCACCGGCGGCTGCTGAGCGAGGCGCGTGTTCAACAGGTTCTCAAGGTCACGGCGAACCCCGGCACGAAGCGTGTTCAATCGCGAACCGTCCCGCGAAACCGCCCCGCCCCCGACGCCACTGGCATCATCGTCGATAAGGCGGTCGAGCAGTGAAGGTAGCACCGTCTCGTTGGCTCCAATTCGACTCACAACGCCTCCTTGACGCTAACGCGACCCAGCCCCGCTACGATTGGACTTCGGCGCTCGGTTCAGATGCTTCCTCTGACATCGACTCGGCCTCAATCCGATCGATCTCACCGAGCGGCACCGCGTTTTCGCCCACGAGCCAGCACCGTTGCCCCAGCCCGATAACCGCACCGCCCGACTCCTCCCAGTCGGTGCTATGGCCCAATAGGTGGCTCTCTTCCGAGACCGAGGTTGGATAGATAATGGGAATGTAAACGCGCCCATTGAACCCTTCGTGCAGCGTCAGGTGCGCTGGGCGCCAGAGCCCATCCAGCGGACGCCGTCTTGGCGCGAACCGCAGGGAGGCGATCTCAGCGACGTCTAACCAAAGATACTGACCTTCGGTCGTTAGGACGTCCACGATGCCGGCTAAGCGGTCATCGAGTTCGCGGACGTCGCCCGCCGGCTCGCCTTCAACATAGACCTGCCAGGGGGTGCGCTCTGACTCCAAATGGGCATAGCGATCAGCTGTTTCACTATCTCCGTGACGCCACGCCAACAGCGCCTCTAGCAAGGCCCGCACTCGCGGTGTCGCGTCCCGCGTCAACTCAGGGGCTGCCCCCTGCTCAAAGACATCTCGGCGGGCCTGCGCGGCGCGGACAAGGCCCCGCCACGCTGTGATCTCCTCGCCGCGATCCGGACTCCAGTGGGCCAACGTTTCGAGCTGATGATCGGCCCGCTCGAACTCGCCGTGGACACAAAGCAGCTCCGCTAGCAGGCTACGCATGCTCGTGTCCTTGGGATCATCACGCAGAGAATCAGTCGCGCGTTGGATTGCCTCGTCGAGCCGGCCTTCGCGAAAAAGCGCTACACAGTCAGTCATCGTATTCATCATTGGCCTCAGTATTATTCCGCCGCGGAGGTTGGCCCCACAGCGATCTCCGTAACGAGCCTAATGGTCGATACCAATTGGTCCAGTTGGAAATGCGGTTGCAAGTGCACAACACAATTAAAATGACCCGGCTCGCCAGCTAGCTCGGTAACCTCTACCCGGCTCGCGGCCAGGGGGTAGCGCGCTTTCATAGAAGCCGAGGCCGAGTCATTAGATGTCGTGTAGTCATGCAGCCACCGTTGGAGTAACCGCTGCAGCTCTTCCGCTGTGGCATATTTGCCGACTTTGTCCCGACCAATGATCTTAATGTAGTGCCCAAACCGAGACACACACAGGACGTACTGCAGCATGGAGGAAAGGCGGGCATTGAGCTTCGCCATTTCCGGGCCTTCCGCGGGCGGATCATGAAGCGAGCTATTACTGTAAAAAACCGAGCGCTCCGTCGTGTGGTAACTGCACAACGGAATTAAACCCGCCTCGCTTAACTCGCGCTCTGTGAAGTCATCAAGCATAACCTCCGTCGCAAACCGCTTCCCGAGGCGCTCGCGATCGACGGGCAGTGCGGGATAATGCAAGTCGGGCACCAGCCCGCCTTCGCCGAACTCATGCGGACCGCCTCGAATATCGGCGAACCAGCCGGTGTTAGCAAAGGCTCGTAGGATCACTCCACCCAAGGCGTAGCAAGCGCCCCCCCACAGATAATGCTCCGCGTCACCATGGACGTTTTCGCGGTACTGGAGCCTCTCGAAGCGCGTCCCGTCATCGACGTAGGGCGCCCGCATCAAAACCCGAGGCATCGTTAGAGCGACGAAACGGGAGTGGGTATCGCGGCGTAATGTTGCCCACCTTCGGTACTCTGTTTGGCGAAAGAGCGTATCCAGATCCAACGGTTGATTGATTTCGCGAAAGCTGTCCAGACCCAGCAGCGCACTACTGGCGTTGGTAACGAATGGACACAATGCGGCCATCGCCACACGGGCGACTTCCTGCAGCACCTCCGTGTCCGGCGCCGACCCCGTTTCGCTCACACGATGGGCGATGTGATAGTCGCCTAGCAACACCCCGAACGGCTCGCCGCCCGGCATGTCGAATTCTTCACTGTAAACCTTGCGAAAAAGCTGACTTTGATCGAAATCGAGGGCCCGCGTCACATCCTTGGCAAGCTCGTTCCACGAGACGTTGAGAACGCGAATCTTGACCGAGAGCTCCTCGTCGTAAGCCCCTTCAACCGAGGCGAGATAATGCAGGCCTCGCCATGAGGCCTCCAACCGCTGAAAGCGCGGGTGGTGCAAGATCGCGTCCAATTGCTCGTTAAGTCGTCGGTCGATCTCGATGATGGCGCTTTCAATCGCGTGAATCGGCTCGCCCTGCGAGCGCAGCCGCCGGTCCCACGATGCGTATTCTGATACGGTGCCACTACGCCCCGAGGGCACGTCATCATCGACCTCGTGAACTTGCAGCGCTTCCATCGATGAGCCAACGCTGTTGACCTGCTCCGCACCTACGTTCGTAACGCGATACACCGCCGCCGATCCTCCTGATCCGGGTCCTCCCGCATGATCTGACCCCCTCGAGGCCACCGGGCTGCGGTGATCAGGCCGATCACCGCAGCCGCGACGCGCCTTGCCGCGGCTAGATCAGCCGCCGGTCTCGGGAATCCGCGCAACCATACGCAGTGACGTCGTCAGTTCCTCGAGCTGAAGCCACGGCCGCAGCCACGCAACGGCGTTGTACGACCCAGGGCGTCCAGGGATCGGCTCGACCGTGATCTTGGCGTCGCGCAGCGGATATTTGGCGCGCATATCCTGGCCACCATCCTCGCTGGCATTGACGTAATTATTGATCCAGCGATTCAGCCACTGCTCCATATCCTCAGCTTCCATGAAGCTGCCAATCTTATCGCGCGCCATTACCTTGAGATAATGAGCAATTCGTGACGTCGCCATAATGTATGGAAGCCGGGCCGATATAGCGGCATTCTCGGTAGCGTCAGGCTGATCATAGATCTTCGGCTTCTGAGCGGTTTGCGCCCCGAAGAAGACCGCGTAATCCGTGTTCTTGTAATGCGACAAGGGCATGAAGCCGAGCTTGCTCAGCTCTGCCTCCCGTCGGTCCGTGATGGCGATCTCGGTTGGGCACTGCATATCGATATCGCCGTCATCCGTACTAGTCAGATGGACAGGCAGGTTGTCCACACGGCCACCGCCCTCCGCGCCGCGGATCGCGGTACACCAGCCGTAATCATCAAACGCGTTGGTCATCCGCGTACCAAGGACATATGCCGCATTCATCCACGCGTATTCGCCCGTTGACGGACGGGCACTAGCCATCTCCTCGTACTCGAACGCCTCTACCGGTTTCGTTTCCTCGCCATACGGCAGACGTGACAGAACGCGTGGCAAGGTAAGGGTCACAAACCGCGAATCCTCCGACTCGCGGAACGAGCGCCACTTCACATACTCGGCCGAGTCGAAGATCTTCGACAGATCCCTGGGCTGAGAGAGTTCTTCCCATGACTCGAACCCGAACAATTTCGGCTCGGCCGCTGTCAGGAACGGGCAGAAGGCGGCCGCCGCCACGTTCGACATGTTCGTCAGGAACTCGACATCCTCAGGGTGGTTACTGAACTGGTAATCGCCAATAAGCGCACCATACGGCTCGCCCCCCGGGGAGCCGAACTCGCTCTCGTAAATCTTCTTAAACACCTGGCTTTGATCAAACTCCACGGCCTTAGAGAGATCTTTTCCGATCTCCTTTTTGCTCGCGTTAAAGACCTTAAGCCGCAGGTGGTTACCGGTATTGCTGTTGGTTACCAGATAGTGCAGGCCGCGCCATGACCCCTCGAGCTGCTGGAAGCGGTCGTGGTGCATGATCTCACGAAGCTGTCGGCTGATTGCCTCGTCAATCGCGGCAATGGCCTTGCGGAACGTAATCGTGAGATTCTTATTCCACGTAACCGTTCCTTCCATGGCCTGCTCAGTGAGCACGCGAAGCAGCTCCTGAGCCTCCTCGGATTCGGTCTGCTTGGTCGCTTGGACCGCCTGGTCGAGCAGGCTTTGGGTATGTTCTTGCTCGGTCTGCGACTCTTGTTGGGTGTCCGAGACCTCACTCATCGCTACTCTCCTTGTTCTCCGCCGTGTTGCCCTCAGTATCGACGCCGACTGCCTGCGCGAGCTCACTAAGATCGGCGTCATTGGTCAACACCCGCTCGATGATGGACTCAAGTTCCTCAGAGCGATCCGCCTTCGTGGACAAGTCGCGCAACTTGTTTCGGGTCTCCATGAGACGGCGCAAAGGCTCGACCTGCTGCACGATAGATGCCGGCTCGAAGTCCTCGAGGGAATTAAAACTCAACTCGACGGCCATTTGGCTTTCACCATCGCCTTCGAGCTTATTATCCACCTTGAGGTTTAGCCCGGGATTCATGCTAGCGAGGACACTGTCGAAGTTATCGCGGTCGATCTGGACGAAGCGCCGATCTTTGAGAGGCTTTAGCGGTGCCGTTGGATCGCCGGAGAAATCCCCCATTACACCGACAACAAACGGCAGCTCTTTCTCAACTACCGCGCCGTTGGTCTCGACCTCGTAGCTGATATGAACTCGTGGCTTTCGAACTTTTTTCAGCGTGTCGTGAATGCTCGTTCTCATCAGTATGCCCTTGCCGCTTCGTTCTCGTTTTGGTGGAGCTACTCTTCCGGAGATGGGATTCCGGTGCGAGTTTGGTAATCGTCACGTGCGTTCTGGTCAGGGATGAGCTCCCGCATCAGCTCCGGTAGCGACAACTCGCTCCAGCGCACCACTTGCTCGATGCTGTAAGAGATCGGCGAGTGAGGTTCCGTTTCCCGGAAGAATTGCGCAATCTCTTGGAGCTGTCGCAGGGCGGTCTGGCGATCGCTAATGCGACGATGAGTTGTGACCCTCGGGCCAGCATCGCCCTCGGCCGCGTTCGAATCATCGAGCTCGTCCGTCGCCTCGGATGCCGGTGACGGGGCGGCATCGGCCTCGTCCAGCCGATGGCCCGCTAAGTAGTTAACCGTGCGAAAACAGCCATCGAGGGTATTTTCTAGCCGAGACGTCGGCTGAGGGTTATCTGGCACGTACGCATCGAGTGCCTCGCGATAGCGACCAAACTCGCTGATGGCAAGCTTAATGGCATCGCGGATCCCGTTCAGCGACGCGGTTGAGGTTTGCGCCACAACCTGGTCGAGCGCCTCGGGGGTGACATAGCCACGCTCGCTACGGCTTTCGCGTTTATCGGCATCGCTTAGCCGCGCCAACTCAAACGCCTGCTCGCACTGCCATGTGCAGTAGGGCCCATCGTCATGCGCTTCGGTTAGTGGGAGTGACTTCAGCGGCGTCACGAGAGCGCCCTCACTACCGAGGCCATTAAGACCGGCCAGCGCGGCAAGCTGCGTGGCGACGCCATCATCGTCGGGCGCTGGGTGCAGGGCGTCACCATAGGTTTCGATCAGCCGGGCGGCGATGTGGAAACCAATGGCGGCCCCTTGAAAGCCGTGCCGACGCGTAAGGGCCTCAATCAACCAGGCGGCGAGTTCTACATCCTTGCTCTGCTCAGCCAGAACCGGCGGCACCCCTGTGAGCAACGGTTGCCAATCGGTTGGGCGCAGATAATCCGTCTCACCTTCGGTAAGCGCCTCGCGCTCGCTATTGCGGCTGCTCGTTCTTACATCACGCAGGCGGTAGTATTCATGAACGGTCGACTCATGCTCGCGAAGATCAACCCCGGAAGGATTATCATCGCTTATCGGAGCAAGTAGCTCGTCAACACTCCCGGCCAAGCCGAGTTCTGGCACAAGTTGCTCCACGTCCGGATGCGACTCAGCTACCAAGGCTGCCCTCCTTCCCAACGCTTTGTACGGAGTCGGGATGCACGGCGTCCTCGGAGGCAGTGAGGTCATCGACTGGGGCGAGCAGTGTCAGAGCACCGACGATGAGCAAGCCTGCGCCGAGGCTCAACACGCCGGCATACAACCGAGCCCTAGCGAAACGGCGCCAGAAATATCTGATATCCCGAGGCCGGCGCTTCGCATCGAAAGCCAACCCTTGGCGCAGCACACGCCACTGCGCCCAGCCGAGTTCGCGCGGGCGAGGCGGGGTCAACCCTGCGGCCTCAGCCTCCTGGGCGCTGTGGCCACCGAACGGATGATGGCCGGCGAGCTGCTCATACAAAACACAAGCTAGGGAATAGACATCATCGCTAGGGTCAGCCGGCTCATCATTTAGGGTTTGCCGGCTAGCATAAGCTGGCGAGAAGCCGTGAAATGGTGGTTCAGCCATCCCCGGCATAGCACTCACGGGTCTCGCCGTAGCCAAATCGATCAGGCGCAGCTGCCCGTCTTGTGTGAGCAACACATTGCTGGGCTTGATGTCGGCATGCACAACGCCCGCTTCATGCATCCCCGCAACAGCCAGCGCGAGCTCTCGGCCGATAGCGATACATGATTTGTATTGGAGACCATGCCCACCAGCGCGATCGAGACGCGAACGCAGTGATTCGCCCCGAACGAGCTCCTGGGTCAGGAAGAAGCGACCGTGGTGTTGGTGGAGATCAAAGATGTCGACCAGACCGCGGCGACTGCTCACGCGTCGCGCTACCGCGACCTCGCGAAAGATCAGGTCCGTGCCGCAATCGTGTTCGGCCCGTCGCCGCGGTACTTTGATCGCGACGTACGCGTCGGCAGTACCATCCGACGCGGCGTATTCATCCCACGCCTGATAAAGGCAGCTCGTACCGCCGACCCCGAGCAGGGCCTTGATATGAAAGCGTCCCGCCACCCGGGATCCAACGGTGAAGGGCAGTTGCTCCGACCGCTGGAGGCCGGCAGCTCCTCCGCCACCTTCGTACTGGTTATGAGGGGCTTGTAGCGGTACTACTCGCGCGCTCGCTTCAGCTTCCATGCGTAACTCAACCGTTCCCGTGCGCGTTACTCCATCAACAACGCCTCAGCTGTCGGCTTAACGTCGCCAAGCGCCAAGGCGCGAGATATCTAATCAATCGACGTGCCGGATCGTTATATTTTAATCTTCCATTGTCAAGTAAGCGCGTACCTAATCATCTCGTGGTGCGAGAGGACTGGTTGCGTGTACCGGCGAGGCGTAAACGGATACGCCAACTACCAGTCCGGCCACGGCGAACACAGCGAGGACATAGGGATATGCAGCTCCGGCTGGATCTGGAAGGGGACAACGCGCACGGGCTACGCCGCGACCACACCGTCGATAGCGTGGCCGTCATTGGTCGCTCAAGCGATAGCGACTGGCAGCTGGACTGCGGCGAACGCCTGGTCTCGCGGCGGCACGCTTTTATAAGCCGCGAAGAGGAGTCATTCGTCGTCTATGACGCCAGCGCCAACGGTGTCTACGTCAATGATGCGACCGAACCCCTTGGCGAAGGCCAACGGGCATCGCTCAACCACGGCGACAGATTGCACATCGGGCCGTTTAGCATTGCCGTGACGATCCTCGACACGGCAGGGCAAGACCCGGCACCGAACGCCCCAGCAGGGCCATCAAGTGATGACGACACACCCGCGCTGGCGTCCCCGCCACCGCCATCGAATGCCGGGCCACCGCTAGCGCCTGTTCGCGAGAGCGCTGGCGACAAGGGCGCGACCATGACGAACGTGACGGCCAGTCGTGGACTGGACTTAGGAGAGACGCGGGATGCCTTTCAACCGCCGTCCGTGACGATCCCCGATGACTGGGATCTCGAAGTTGACGAAGACGGGGGCGGCGAGGAAGCTGATGCCGGCATGGCAGAGCTGGGGCGTCACCTCGAGTCGCTTGAGCCCAGCGTTATGGAAGGATTGCTTGAGGGGCTCAGTAACGACGAGGCAGGCATCTACGAGCGGCGCTTAACACGGCAACAAGCCTATGCGCTCGGAGCGAGCCTGCGCGAGGGCATCTCGGCGGTGCTAACATTGCGCGCGGAACTCGACCTGATCGAGCGCGAACTGCCATCAAGTCCGACGGCTACCGCCAAAGCTGATGCCGTATCGGAGGACACGGATGAGTCAATCCGACGGTTGATCAGCGCCGATGACAAGCAGGCACTCGATGAGCTAGCACGTATTCGTAGCGTAGCAACGGGCCTGCCTGGCCGTCCCACTCGGATAACGGCCGCGCTGAACCAGGCGGCATCGGCTGTCGTACGGGTGTTTGAACCGGCGCGCTTTGAGGAGCGCGCGGCGCGCGCCGCGCGCTCGCCGGAGGGACGCGCCCAACAATTGCGCTCATTAGGAGCCCGAATCATGCTTAAGCTAGCGCCGGACGGCCAGTATTGGCGCTCGTTCCGGGGCTGGTACGCCGAGCGCGGGGCATCTTCAGAGGGCATTGTTCAAGACTTATTTGAAAAGAGCCTCAAGCGGTTTATCCTTGGCGAGCGTAAGAAAGGTAACCGTCAGGTAAGCAGCGTTGACCGCGATAGCTAACGTGGCGGCGTTATTATCGTTGATATGACGTAAGCCTGAATCAGTCGCTGAACAGGGATGTCGAGATGGTATATCGACTCATTGGCGTACTACTCGTTGGCGCTCTATGCGCCGGATGCAGTGCAACTCGCTACGTCGATACCCCGACGGATACGGTGACGCTAGCAACAACCAGCGAGGTAAACCCCAATCCCTCGGGGCGAGCTTCCCCCATCGTCGTGAAGGTCTATCAGCTCAACGAGCGCACCACCTTCGATACACTAGACTTCGCTGGCGCATTTCGTAACGCCAAGAGTCTGCTCGGCAATAGGCTAAAAAGCAGCAAACGGGTCGTCATGCGTCCGGGCGAGTCCGCGCAACATACGATGGAGTTGGCGAGCGACGCCAGCCACGTCGCAATTGTGGCAGCCTATCGCAACGTCGATGCGACGCAGTGGAAGCTGGTCTACAAGGTCAATCCCAACTGGTACTCAAGCCATCGCGTCACGCTAACAGCGAACGGGCTCATCGAGGGCAAGCCGGACGGCGATGGGTAAACGGATAGCCGCTAGTCAGTTAGCGATGGACACGGACAGTTACGGTGGTCGGAATGCTTGAGAAGAAAATCGCCTGGCTTGAAGGCCAGTACCTTCTACCGCAGCACTTTCAGCAGCAGGAACGCTATCTTGAGAGCCGCATTGAGGCGCGCGCGGGTGCCATTCGCCCTTATGTATGGGGCTTCTACGAACTCAGCATCGATCAGGGCGCCCTCGCTGAGGGCAAACTGGCACTCACCGCAGCACGAGGTGTCCTGAGCGACGGGTCGCCATTCGACTTGCCGCGGAATGCCCCCCTGCCAGCGCCGCTAGCCGTGCCACCGGGCACTAAGGATGTGCGTGCCTTCCTCGCCGTATCTCATTACCAACCCGGATCACGATACCTCGACACAGGCCAGGATGCGGGCGGACCTGACAAGGTAGCCCGCTATCACTTATCCATGGATGAGGTCTTCGACTACGCTGGCGAGAGCGGTAAGGCCGAGCCGGTGGAAACAGCCACCCTCAACACCTCGTTGGCGTTAGAGAATGCGGATCTCGGGGGCTACTGCCTACTCCCCGTTGCGGCCATCAGAGAGGTAACTCAGGAAGGGGCGGCCATTCTTGAGCCGCGTTTCATTCCCCCGTACCTCGACGTACACCAGCAGCGTCAGCTAACGGAGTACGTCAGCGACGTTGTGGGGATGCTGCAGCAACGCGGGGAAGCGCTGGCAGGTCGATTCAATGAGAGTGGCCGCTCCAGCGGTGGGTCGTCCGCAATCGCCGACTTCCTGTTGTTGCAGCTCATCAACCGTTACGAAAGCCGGCTGCGTCACCTTCAGTCGATACGTCAGCTCCATCCCGAGCGTCTTTATACCGAGCTTCTCGAGCTAACGGGTGAACTGGCTACGTTCACGACGAAGACTAAGCGCCCCCCTTCGCTCCCGGGCTACGACCATGATGCTTTGTATTCGTGTTATCGCGGCCTTATGGACGCCCTTGAGCAGGAACTGAGCACAGTACTGGAGCAGACGGCCATCGCGCTGACCGTCGAAGAGCGCCGGCACGGCATACGAGTCGCCCGGATCAGTGACCGTAGCCTCATGAAAGAAGCAACCTTCGTCCTGGCCGCACGAGCGGATGCGCCTACCGAGACGCTACGCGAGCAGCTGCCGACGCTGATTAAGATCGGCACGGTGGATACCATCCGTGACCTCGTGAACAATCAGCTTCCCGGGATATCAGTCAACGCGCTGCCAGTAGCACCGCGCGAGATCCCGTACCAGGCGGGCTCGGTGTATTTTGAGCTCGATAACAGTTCCGCGCATTGGGAAGAGCTCAAGCAATCAGCGGGCTTCGCCATCCACGTGGCGGAAGAGATCCCGGACTTGAGATTGGAACTCTGGGCCATACGGCAGTAAGGGGCGGCGGGCTCAGCACGACGACGGCAACGAAGGGAAACCGGCTATGGACAGCGACAAGACTGTTATCAAGCCGCGCCCCGGCGGCGACCGGTCCCAGCCGACGGGCAAGGACGAAACCGTTGTCCGGCCGCGGCCCGGAGGCAACGCGCCGCAGGGCGCAACCTCGAGTAACAATGATGCCACCCAGGTTCAGCGGCGCCGTTCCCCGGCGCGTAACCGACTCCAGCTTCGCCACGTCCCTCGGCTGGACCGAGAAACGGTGGCGGAAGCTGCGGAATCGCTATTAACGCTGGCTGGGCAACTAGGGCAAGTCCAAGGCGGACTCGACACATCAGCGCTTTACAGCCAGGCGGTTCAGTACATACGCGACTTCGAGACAAGAGCTCGAGCCGCGGAGGTGAGTCAAGCCACGATCGAAAAGTGTCGCTACGTGCTGTGCTCGCTGATCGACGAACTCGTCCTGAATTCGCCGTGGGGCGAGAACAGCCGCTGGAGCCAGAAAAGCCTACTGCGCACCTTCCATGGCGAAACCTACGGCGGCGAGCGCGTGT
Organism: uncultured Ectothiorhodospiraceae bacterium; assembly: GCA_913055565.1. Lineage (GTDB taxonomy): Bacteria > Pseudomonadota > Gammaproteobacteria > Nitrococcales > Nitrococcaceae > CAJXKP01. Next base: position 6,528 of record CAJXKP010000004.1, on the reverse strand, counting down.
TCACCATGATCGACGAGGCGCTAGCGGTCACACGCAAAGATCACGATTTCCTCCATATCGCGTACCTGGCGCTTTCTCTCGGTTTCCTCGGCAAACATCGTGTGGCGACCGGCGGTCGCCAACAGGTCGAGACGATCCGCGGTGAGATCTATCGCGTGCTCCATGACGAGCGCGACCGACGCAAGGATGCCCTGTCACCGTCGGCCAAACCAGTAGCCGCCTCGCGACAGCGATTGCAAAGCCTGCTCCCCGTGTGGGCCCTGATGGCCGTCCTAGCTGTGGCGGCGAGCAGTATCTACGGCTATAGACTGGTCGAACTCAACCGAGCCAGTGATCAGCTTCGCAGCAACCTGGCTACGCTCATCCCGAAAAACACATCGGATCCAGAGCTCGTCGAAGGCGAGCAACTACCACCTATCATCATAAAACTCCGCGAGCTTCTTGCCCCTGAGATTGAGCGAGGCGTGGTAGCGGTCAAGGCCTTTCCCAACCAGGTGCGAATCATTCTGCGTGCCAAAGAGCTGTTCAACTCGGGAAGTGCCGCCGTCGATCCGTCAACTAAACCAATCCTCGACAAAATCGCCAAGGCGCTGGAGATCGTGCCTGGCCGCATCACCGTGGCTGGTCATACAGACGACCGCGCAATCCGTACCCCTCGGTTTCCATCGAACTGGCACCTTTCCCTCGAACGCGCCAATAACGTCGTCGACTACATGGATGGCGCGGCCAATCTGAAAGGTCGGTTAGTCCCCGAGGGGCGAGGCGCGAGCGAGCCCACCGCGGACAACGATACACCCGAGGGCCGCGCCAAAAACCGCCGCGTCAGCATCAGTGTATCGTTGCAACAGGCGCAGGCCGGTGGGCAGAAAGTAAACAGCAACGAGGGCACCTGAGCGATTTATCCAGAACGGAGTGCCGGCGACTAACGCCGGCGCGCGAAAACGGGAAGTTAGCCGGATGTTTCGAAGACTATTCCAATTCTTGACCAAACCGTGGGTCCTAGCGCTGATCATCGTCATCGCGCTTGCCCTGTTGGTCTGGTTCGTAGGCCCGCTCATCGCCATCGCCGGCTATGTGCCGCTCGCCTCAGCAGTGGCACGACTCGGCACGATCATGGTCCTGCTTCTCGGTTGGGGCCTTAACAACCTACGCCTCCAAAAGGCGCGGCAGAAGGCAGACGAAAAACTCGCCGACGCAGTCAGCGAGGACGCCGACCAAGCCGGAGAACAAGCCGACTCCTCCGAGGTCCAGGCCGACCAGGCGGTATTGGCGCGCCAGCTCAAGGAGGCCCTGAACACGCTGCGCCAATCTCGCCTCAGCCGAGGCCGCCGCCTCTACGATCTACCCTGGTACGTCATAATCGGGGCCCCCGGCTCTGGGAAAACGACCACCCTGCAGCAATCCGGGCTGCACTTTCCGCTACAAAGCGAGATGGGGGCCAAACCAGTTAAAGGCGCGGGCGGGACCCGCTATTGCGATTGGTGGTTCACCGATGAGGCGGTCCTGCTTGACACTGCGGGCCGCTACACCACTCAGGACGACCCAAAGCAAGTCGAGACGCGAGCGTGGCACGGTTTTCTCGGCATGCTCCGCAAAGCGCGCCCGAAACGGCCGCTTAACGGCGTTATCGTCACCGTCAGCGTCCTGGACCTGTTGAATAAGACGGATACCCAGCTCGCGATGCAAAGCGGGGCGATCAAGCATCGTATCCAGGAGCTCAACGAGCAACTGGCGATGGAGCTGCCGATCTATGTGATCTTCACCAAGTGTGATCTGATCGCCGGTTTTAACGAGTTCTTCACGGACCTGGATCAGGAGGATCGCGAGCAAGTCTGGGGGGTAACCTTTAGTCACACCCGTGCCAAAGCCACGGGGGAGGCGTTAGAGCAGCTACCGGCCGAGTTTGAGGCACTGGGCCGTCGCCTCAACGATCGGCTGCTCCAGCGCCTTGATCAAGAGCGTGACGCCCGGCGCCGAACGCTTATCCACGAATTTCCCAGGCAGGTGCTAGCGCTGCGTGAGCGTCTTGGTCAGTTCTTGCGCGAAATCTTCGTGCCCAACCAATTCGAGCGCCCGAGCCTACTGCGCGGCGTCTATCTGGCGAGCGGCACCCAGACCGCGACACCCGGGCAACGCATAACGGGGGTCATACCGCCCGAGTTCTGCCAACCCTCGGTCAGCTCGGATACCAGCATCCCGAAGAGCTTCTTCCTGAAGCGTCTACTTCAGGATGTTATTTTCGGAGAGGCACGGCTGGCGACCTCCAGCGCCCGTGCCCAAAGGCGCTTCCGTCTAGCAGCCGCCGGTCTCACCGCCCTCTCGCTCTTGGCGTTCGGTGGCGCGGTCGCCACATGGCAGACCAGCTATCAAGCCAACACCAACTATCTCACCGACGTGCGCAACCAGATGGGGGAATACGAAGAGCGCACCGGCGACGGGCTTGATCCTGCCAAACGCCCAGACTGGGAGCAGTTGACGGCGGGTCTCGACACGCTGCGCGGCCTGCCCTACGGCTATCAAGGCAATCCGGAGGAAGCGCCATTACGTATGGGCTTCGGCCTCTATCAAGGCCATAAGGTCGGCGCCCAGTCGCGGCGGACCTACTTGGATGCCCTAGAACGCCTCTTCATGCCGGCACTTGCGTCCACGTTGGCGCGCCAGATCGAGCCCAAAGGTGACGACCGCGAGCGCCTCTACGAGGCACTGCGGTTCTACCTTATGCTCTACAAACCACAGCACCGCAATGACCAAGAGCTAAGGCTTTGGGCGCGGCTGGTTTGGCAAAACGTATTGCCCGGCCAACGCAACAAGGATACCCGGCAGAGCCTGCAGGACCATCTGCGGATAGCGCTCAGCGAGAGCGTGCAACCGCCGCCCATGAACGAGGAACGCGTCAAGCTCGCTCGTGAGGTGCTGGCCGAGACACCGCTAGCGCGCCGCGCCTATCGCCGACTCAAACGCGATTACATGACCGAGCATGACGCCGAATTCAGCGTCGTGGACGCCATCGGCAAGCAAGCGGAGGTCATCTTCTACCGCCGTAGTGACAAGCCACTGGACGAAGGCGTCTCACGCTTTTTCACCTACAACCATTTCCATACCGGCTTCAATCCGAAAAGCCAGAAGCTGGCTAAGCGCCTGGCCAGTGAGCGCTGGATCTATGGCGATAAGCTCGCCGAAGAACTAACCGACGACAAGCTGGAGGCGGTCAAAAAGCGCGTTCGAGAGCTCTACTTCAACGAGTACATCAGTCGCTGGCGGACGTACCTAGAGGATCTCAGATTACGTCCCTTCCGAAGCGCTTCCGAGGGCCACGACGTACTGAACGTCCTGGCCAGCTCACAAAAACCGCTGATTCAAGTACTCAAGGCGATCCGGAAACACACAGCGCTGAGTGAGGCCCCCGAAAACAGCAAAGCCGCTAGCAAAATTGCCGATGAAGTCAGCGAAGACGTCGCCGGCAGTAAGAAACGCCGCCTGGAGCGGCTAACGCCAGATGGCGCTGCTAAGAAAGCGGCCTCGGCCTTGCCAGGTAGCCGTGTCACCGACGCCTTCATTACCTTTAATGACTACGCCGTGACCGACAACGGGTTGCCGCTACCGCGCTTGCAAAAGGCACTCGAGAAGCTAAAGGGTCATATGGATAGGCTTGCCTACTCAGGCGATGTCGGCCGCGAGGCGTTCCAGGCGAGCCAGGAGGGCGAAGATCCGGTCAAGACCGTCAAGCAGGAGCTTGCTCAGGCACCCTCGGTCATACAGGACTGGTTCACCAGCCTACCTGGCAGTGCACGTCGGGTGAGCGCTGGTGCTACCGGCGGCCATATCAAAGATGCCTGGCAGGCCAATGTGGTCAGCTTCTACCGACAGGCAATCGCCGGCCGATATCCCGTCGATCCCGAGGCGGAACAGAACATTCGTCTACAAGACTTCAAACGCTTTTTCGGGCCCGGTGGTGTGCTGCAGAGCTATTTCAAGCAGTACCTCAAACCCTTTGTTGACACCAGCGGGACGCAGTGGCGGTGGAAGGAGCAAGTAGGCGTTGGCAACGAGGCATTAAGGCCATTCCAGCGTGCCCAGCGCATCCGGCGTGCGTATTTCCAAGGCGGCCAGGAGCCGAGCGTTAGCTTCGTGGTCCGTCCACGCACGCTGGAACCGTCGATAACGAGCTCGTTATTAGAGGTCGCTGGCACGCGGGTCGAATACCGACACGGCCCGGTACGCACGTCGGTTATCGAATGGCCATCCCGGCAAAACAAGGGGGCCCGGATCGTCCTCAACCCGGGGAGCGGTAGCACACCGATTAGTCAACGAACGCGAGGGCCTTGGAGCCTTTTCCGCCTGCTGGACCGCGCCGACGCCGTTCGCGAAAAGGACGACGGCAACGAATACGAGGTCGCCTTCAATCTGGAGGGCGCGCAGGCGAGCTACACCATTCGGCCGCGCAGCGTTCACCACCCGCTGAAAAATCAACTCCTGCACGGCTTTCAAATACCAGGGGAACTATGACGGAGGGCGGACAGCAACTCTGCGGCCTTTTTGGCAAGGTGCCCCAGCAGGGCGACTTCGTCCAGCTTCATCTGCCGGAATCGTTCGTCGAAACCTGGCACAGCTGGTTGCAAGCGGCGCTGACGATTACCCAAGAGCAGCTCGATGAGCACTGGTTGGAGTTGTATCTCACCAGCCCGGTCTGGCGCTTCGCCCTCGCACCCGGGGTATGCGGGCAACAAGCAGCGATGGGCGTGCTCATCCCGAGCGTCGACGAAGTCGGCCGCTACTACCCGTTATGCCTAGCGGTCAGCGGCGCTTATCCGGTATGGGCCGCCTACCTCAACGGTTCCGATTGGTACGCACAAGCCGAGGCCGTTGCCGTTAGCGCACTGCGCGAAGATTGCGGTTACATGGCGCTCGTGGAGCAGTTAGAGGCGTTGCCGCTACCGGAGCTACCCGCGAGTCCGCGGTATACCACGCAGCCACCATTCCACGGCATGGACCGCGGTTGGGTCATCGAAGACGCACCGGATCTGGCCGGCAACGACATCGCCCTGGCCCTATTGGATCGCGCGTACAACCGATGGCTCGGCGCCTATAGCCTGTGGTGGACCGACGGCTCAGAACGCATCGACCCGTGCCTATTGGTCGCACCCGGCCTACCCGAGACCGGTCAGATGGCGGCCATGCTGGATGGCGATTGGGCCCACTGGGGCTGGGGCCAGGAACAGCGAGAGGAGGCTGAGGCCTCATGAACGCCACCGTTGATAGTTGCCTGTTCAGCGTTAGCGCTACCCATAGCGGTTACAGCCGATCGCGCAATGAGGACGCGCTCATCGCGAACGACCGATACGGCCTGTGGGCCGTCGCCGACGGCATGGGCGGCCACGAACGCGGCGACGACGCCAGCGAGGCGGTCATCAAGGCCCTCGAGACAGTCGCCGGGACCAAGCGGCCGGGCACACCCGACACCGTCGTCATTCCAGCGCTACAACAGGCCAATGCCGAAGTGAACGCGCTGGCGAGAGCGCAAACAGAGGGTGGCATCATCGGTAGTACCGCGGTTGCCCTCGCTCTGGAAGGCGCAGACTTCCACTGCTTCTGGGTTGGTGACAGTCGCGCCTACGTCATGCGCGACGGCCAGCTTCAACGCCTCACCCACGACCATAGCGAAAGCCCGGATGGCGTCTCACCTGGCGCTCTCACTCGCGCCATCGGTGTCGAGCCGCAAGTCGATGTCGACTGGCTCAGCGGCGAGCTCTACGAAGACGACGTCTTCTTGCTGTGCTCCGACGGCCTGACCGGCGTCGTGGACGAGACAACGATCGCTAACACCCTCAGCCAGACCGACCCCGCCAACGTGGGCCAATCCCTCGTGGATGAGGCCTTGGCACGGGGCGGCCCGGATAACATCACTGTCGTCGCCGTCTTCGTGCGCGGCGGCAACGGTTAAAAACAAGGACTATCAAAGGACGGATACCATGGCCGCAACACCAAGCGATTTCAGCCAAGACCGGCGCCTTTTGCGCCTGGAAACACCGCTAGGTAAAGACTTGCTCATTGCTGAGAGCCTCGAAGGCGAGGAGATCTTATCGGGTGGCTTTAGCTATCGAATCAAAGCCTTTGCCTCAGCGGATGACGCATCTGAGGTAAAAGGCGAAGAGCTGGTCGGCAAGCAAGTTACAGCCACCATCATCCGAGAGGACGGCAGCGATCGCTACATCAACGGCTATGTCAAAGCGCTGCGTCCCGTCGGCATGACCGACGAGGACAAGACCCGGCGCTACGAGCTCACCGTCGTATCGCTGCTGTGGCTCATGGGGCAGAGCACAGACTGCCGCGTGTTCCAGGACATGACGCTGCCCGAGATCATCGCAAAAGTCGGTGGCGAGTGGAGCGGTTACGGCAGAATCAGCATGGATACCCAGGGCAGTTACGCCAAGCAGGAAATCGTCATCCAGTACAACGAGACCACGCGCAACTTCATCCAGCGCCTGGCGCGCCGGGCGGGGCTGGGCTACTACATCGAGCACAGCAAAG
>CAJXKP010000003.1 GCA_913055565.1 uncultured Ectothiorhodospiraceae bacterium | reverse complement strand
GTATTCGCGGCAGGCGGTGGGCGACAGTAGTTCGGCACTCAAGGAGAAGCTGGGTGAACGGGGCTACGCGTTCGCCAATGTGAACGCCGTGCCCGATGCCGACGATGAGGCCAATACCGTCGACCTCACCTTCTTCGTCGACCCGGCCGAGCGCATGTACGTGCGGCGGATTAATATCACCGGCAACGCGAGGACACGGGACGAGGTAATCCGCCGCGAGCTGATCCAGCAGGAGGGTGGCTGGCTATCGACGAGCAAGGTGGAGGAGTCGCGTAAGCGATTGGGTCGGCTTGGGTTCTTCGGCAAGGTGGACGTGGAGACGCCGCGCGTGCCCGGTACCGAGGATCAGGTGGATGTCAACGTTGATGTCGAGGAACAGCTATCGGGTAATTTCAGTGTTGGCGCCGGATTCAGTGGCGAGAATGGCCTGACGCTGAGCGCCGGGATTAGCCAGGATAATGTCCTCGGGTCCGGGGACCGTCTGTCGTTCCAGGCCAATACGGACCAGGTTAATACCGTGTTCTCGGCCTCCTATCTGGAACGGTTCCACACCACGGAAGGGGTCGACCGAACCATGTCGCTCACCTATCGCGATACCGATGCCCGGGAGGCGAATCTATCGGATTTCGGCGTCACGCGCTTGACGGGTAGTTATGGCTACCGAATACCCCTCGACTTGGAGGACACGATCAGTATCTCAGCGGAGATCGAGGATCTAGAGCTCAATCTGGGCGATGAACCCAATGCGGTTGAGGAACGCTTCGTTGATGAAAACGATGAGGGCAGCCTGATCTTTCGGTTGAATACCGACTGGACACGCGACACGCGTGACCGCTCGCGGCTGGCACGCGAGGGGGCCGTGCAGAACGTAGGCGCGAGCGTGGCGGTTCCGGGCAGCGACTTGACCTACTATCGCTTGCAGGCGAGTAATCGCAACTTCTGGCCGCTGGGCGACTTCTTTACGGCCGTCACCAAGGCGCAGGCCTCTGTTGGGGGTGGTTATGGTAGTAGCGAGCGGCTACCGTTTTTCGAGCATTTCTTCGCCGGCGGCTCCAAGTCAGTCCGCGGGTTCGAGGCCAACTCACTGGGTCCGAAGGATGAGGATGACGACCCGATCGGGGGTGACGTCCTGCTACGCGGTAATCTTGAGCTACGGTTCCCGCCGCCCTGGGTGGACGATGTCGAGAGCACGCGCGGCGCGGTTCGCTTTCGGACTTTCGTGGACGGCGGCAATGTCTGGTTGACCGAGCGCGAGAACGTTGACTTCAAGGATCTACGCTACTCGGCCGGATTCGGCGGCACCTGGTATTCGCCCTTCGGTCCGTTGACAGTGAGCCTGGCCCAGCCGTTAAATGCCGAGGACGATGATGATACCAAGCGGTTCCAATTCAGCATCGGTACCCAGTTCTAAACGGTCGGTCGCATTGTGGCTATGAGGCAGGTCCAACTGAGGGGCCGAATAAGGGGGTGCGTCGGCTTGGCCGCGCTGCTGGGTCTGGGGCTTGCCAGTACCGGCGAGGCCGCCGAGGATGGTCTGCGAATCGGTTACGTAAGCCCGGCGAAGGTATCTTCACAAGCGCCTCAGGCCGAGGCGGCGCGGGCCGAGCTGGAGGAGGAGTTTGCCCCGCGCGACGAGAAGATCGTCGCGATGCAGGACAAGCTCGAATCGCTTCGCCAGCGCCTGAACAGCCAACAGCGGTCTAGTGATGGCCAGGTTGATCGACAACAGCTCCAGCGACGGGTGGTTAAGCTGCGGCGGGATATCGAGCGGCGTCGGGAGGCCTTTCGTGAAGACTTCAATATGCGTCGCAACGAGGCGCTAGGCGAGCTTCAAGAACGTATCATCGACACGGTGAAGGCGTTTGCCGAGGATGAAGGCTTTGACCTGATTCTCAGCGAGGGTGTGATCCACGCCAGCGATGCGGTTAATGTGACGGATCGAATCATCGAGAGACTGCGGCGGCAGCATCAGCGCCATCAGGGCCGGTAGTGGGCGTTGAGGCGTCGATCCGCGCGTCAGGGGTTTCGTTAACTGCCCTGTCCTGTTGCCTCGCCGCGAGTCGGCCGGCGCGATGCGGACGCCCCTGGTGAGCCGTGGGCAACGGGGTTGCCCAACGGCGTGCGATGCCGACGTTTGTCCAGCGCTGGCGATAATGAGGCGGTGAGTGCTCGCGCCCGGCGCCTGAGCGATGCCGGCGCTTTTAACAACGAAAAGGAAACTGATGACGGCGGACGGTGTGCAACAAGCCGAGCAGATGGATATCCACCAGATCAAACGCTATCTGCCGAATCGGTTTCCGTTCCTGTTGGTGGACAGGGTTGATTCGGTCCTGCCCGGAGATCAGTTGCTCGGCTTGAAGAACGTCACGGTGAACGAGCCGTTCTTCCAGGGGCATTTCCCCCAGCGGGCCGTTATGCCGGGCGTCCTCGTCGTGGAGGCGCTGGCACAGGCCTGTGGCCTGCTAGCGTTCAAGACGCGCGAGACCCAACCTGATCAGCCCCAGCCCAGTGGCAATGAGCTCTTCTACCTCGTGGGTGTTGATCAGGCGAAGTTCAAGCGGCCGGTGGAGCCCGGCGAGCAGCTCTGGCTGCGGGTCCAGTTGACTCGTACCGTACGGGGTATATGGATGTTTGAGGGCGAGGGCCGTGTGAGCGATGAGATCGCGGGCTCGGCGAACATCCGGTGTACCATGAGGGATCTGTAACCGTGACCAACTCACGTGCTGTTGTCAGTGATCAGGCCCGGGTCGCCGATGATGTGACGATCGGTCCGTTCTCGGTCATCGGGCCGGACGTGGAGATTGGTCCCGGCTGCTGGATCGGGCCGCACGTCGTCGTCAACGGTCCGACGCGTATCGGGCGGGATAACCGTATCTTTCAGTTCGCGTCCGTCGGGGAGATGGCTCAAGACAAGAAGTTCCGGGGTGAGCACGCCGCGCTCGAGATCGGCGATGGCAATACCATACGGGAATTCGTGACCATTAATCGCGGCACCGGCGAGGGCGGCGGGGTTACCCGCGTCGGGGATCGAAACTGGATTATGGCCTACTGCCACGTCGCCCATGACTGCTCTATCGGCAATGACACCGTCTTTGCCAACAACGCGTCGCTCGCCGGGCATGTTGAGGTGGCCGACCATGTCGTCCTCGGGGGCTACTCGCTGGTTCACCAATTCTGTCGCCTAGGCGAGAGCGCTCTGCTCGCGTTTGGTGCGCATGTGGATCGCGATGTCCCGCCATTCCTTATCGCCGCCGGTCAGCGCGCTGTACCTCGCGGCATTAATACCGAGGGCCTGAAGCGCCGGTCGTTCTCGCCGGAGTCCATGAAGGGGCTCAAGCGGGCTTACCGCGAGCTATTCCGTGGCAGCAATCGACTCGAAGACGCCCTTGGTAGCCTGGATGATATGGCCGTCGAGGCACCGGCGATCGCTCAGCTGGTCCGCTTCATCCGGGAGAGCCAACGGGGTGTCATACGCTAAAGATCCGAGGCGTGGCTTGGGCGGCGGGTCGGGCGGTATAGCGGGCCGCGCGTCGTGACCCGTATCGCTATCGTCGCTGGTGAGCAATCGGGCGATGCCCTGGGGGGCGAGCTCATCCGCGCCCTGCGACGGCGCTATCCCGACGCCCGCTTCGAGGGGGTTGGGGGCAGCGCGATGGCACGCGAGGGGCTAGTCGGCCTGCAGTCGATGGAGGCGTTAGCCGTGATGGGGTTGAGCGAGGTGGTGCGACACTTGCCCCGCCTCTGGCGCCTGCAACGTGACCTGATCCGCTACTTTCGGCGTGAGCCGCCGGATGTCTTCGTCGGTATCGACTCACCGGATTTCAACCTCGGGCTGGAACGGGCGCTTCGCAAGCTCGGTATCCCGACGGCCCACTATGTCAGCCCGAGCGTATGGGCCTGGCGGCAGGGCCGGATCAAGGGGATTAGTCAAGCGGTGGATCGCATGCTGACGTTATTCCCCTTCGAGGCCCGTTTCTACCAGGAGCATGGCGTGCCGGTGAGCTTCGTTGGCCACCCAGCCGCGGATCGATTCGCGATGACACCCGATGTTCAGGGATACCGCGCTGGACTGGGGCTACCGCGGCAGGCACCTGTGCTAACGGTCTTACCGGGCAGCCGGCGGGGTGAGCTCTACCGACTCGGTGAGGTGTTTTTGCGGGCGGCGGCCCAATTGCAGCGGCGATTACCGGGGCTGATCGTCGTCGTGCCCGTGGCGCGAGAGGCGTTGCGCCCCCGTGTTGAGGCGGCCGTTCGTGCCAGCGGGGTTGAGGCGACAGTCACCGATGGCGCCAGTGAGCAGGCCATGGGGGCCGCCGACGTCGTCCTGACGAAATCCGGAACCTCGACGTTGGAGGCGATGCTACTCAAGCGACCCATGGTCGTCGCGTATCGGGTTGCGCCGCTGACTGCTTGGTTGGTCCGGCGGCTTGGGCTAGTCGGGGTATCGCATTTCGCGCTGCCCAACCTGTTGAGCGGTCGCGCCGTCGTTCCCGAGTACATCCAGGAGGCGGTGCAGGCGCCGGCACTAGCCGATGCCTTGGAGGCATTGCTCACCAACCCCGATGCAGCTAGCGAGTTACAGGAGTGCTTTGCCCAGCAGCACGAACAACTCTGCCGCAATGCCAGTGAGCGTGCTGCCGAGGCCGTCGGGGATCTGATCCGATGACCGGCAGTGCGCGGCTACCGCTGGGTGAGACCGCCAGCCAGGCAGCAGGCATTGATGAGGTAGGGCGGGGGCCGTTGGCGGGGCCCGTTGTGGCCGCGGCCGTTATCTTGCCGCCGTCCGGGATTCGAGGTCTCGCTGACTCCAAGGCACTCACACCGAGCCGCCGTTCCGAGCTGTCCGGACGCATTCGGGAGCAGGCCATGGCGTGGGCCCTCGGCAGGGCGGAGCCTGCGGAGATCGATGCGCTGGATATAAGGCGCGCGAGCCTGCTCGCCATGGAGCGGGCCTTGGGGGGACTGACGATAGCTCCGGATTATGCCTGGATCGATGGCCGCGAATGCCCCCAGTTGCCGTGCTCTGGCGAGCCCGTGGTGGGCGGTGACTCGCGGATTGCGGCCATCGGAGCTGCCTCCATACTGGCCAAGGATGCTCGTGACAGGGAGATGGTCGCATGCGCCGCCACCTACGATGGCTACGGGTTCGAACGCCATAAGGGTTATCCTACCCGGGAGCACCTTGCGGCGCTGGATCGCCTCGGTCCTAGTCAGCTCCACCGGCGCTCGTTCGCGCCCGTGGCGCGACGCTTAGGCGTGGACTGACAGGCTCGACTCAGCGCGCCGTGAATCCCCAGTGGCAGAACGCGTGAGCGCCAATCCCATGACCAGCGGCTTCGTCCATCTCCATGTCCACACCGAGTTCTCGCTAGTCGATGGCATCGTGCGCATCGAGCCGTTAATGGCGTCGCTGGCCGAGCAGGGTATGCCTGCGGTGGCGATGACCGATCAGGGCAATCTGTTCGGCATGGTCAAGTTCTACCGGGCGGCCATTAATGCCGGTATCAAGCCGATCATTGGCGCGGATATCCGGATCGAGGACGAGCGCGCCCCGGATGGCTACTCGCGCCTGACCGTGCTGTGTACCGACAGCGACGGCTATCAGTGCCTGACGCGGTTATTAACGGCGAGCTATCTCAAGGGCCAGGACCAGGGCCTGCCGATCGTCCGGCGGGAGTGGTTGCAGCAGTGGTCCGACGGACTCATTGCCCTATCCGGGGCGCGCGAGGGGGATGTAGGGCGCGCCGTAATCGCTGGGGACTGGGCGGAGGCCGAGCGGCGACTGCAGGACTGGCTCGCCGTGTTTGGGGACCGCTACTACCTCGAGATCCAGCGCACTGGCCGCGTCGGCGATGAGGAGCAAGTCCATGGGGCGGTCGGGCTCGCGGCCCGCCACGAGGTTCCCGTGGTGGCGACCAACGACGTGCGGTTCATCGAGCCCGGGGACTACGAGGCCCACGAGGCCCGCGTCTGCATCCACGAAGGGCGGATGCTCGATGACAGCCGGCGTAGTCGTTCCTACAGCGAGCAGCAGTTCCTGCGCACACCCACGCAAATGGCCGATCAGTTCGCCGACATTCCGGAGGCATTGGCCAACTCGGTGGCGATCGCCAAGCGCTGCAATCTGCGTTTGACGCTGGATCAGAGTGTGCTGCCGGATTTCCCCGTTCCTGAGGGCATGAGCGTGGATGCCTATCTGCGTGATCAGGCCGAAGCGGGGCTCGCCGCGAGCTGGGCGACGCTGATCCCCGAGGACGAGCCGGACCCGCAGGCGGCGCGTCGGCGCTATCAGGAGCGCCTGGACCACGAACTCGCGGTTATCGGGCACATGGGGTTCCCGGGCTACTTCCTGATTGTGGCCGATTTCATCCGCTGGGCGCGGGAGAACGATATCCCGGTGGGGCCGGGCCGTGGCTCGGGAGCGGGTTCATTGGTCGCGTACGCGCTCGGCATAACCGGCCTCGACCCATTGCGTTACGATCTTTTGTTCGAGCGTTTCCTTAATCCCGAGCGTGTGTCCATGCCGGACTTCGACGTCGATTTCTGCATGGAGCGCCGCGATGACGTCATCGAGTACGTCGCGGATCGCTATGGGCGCGAGAAGGTCTCGCAGATCGCGACGCACGGCACCATGGCCGCCCGGGCAGTGGTGCGCGATGTCGGCCGCGTCTTGGGTCACCCGTTCGGCTATGTTGATCGCATTGCCAAGCTCATCCCCTTCGAGGTGGGGATGACGTTGGATCAGGCGTTGCAGCAGGAGGAAGATCTCAGCGCCCTCTACCGCGATGACGATGAGGTCCGGACGCTGCTCGACATGGCCCGCAAGCTCGAGGGCATGTCTCGCAACGTGGGTAAGCACGCCGGGGGGGTAGTCATCGCGCCCTCGGACCTGACGGACTTCGCACCGCTTTATTGTGAGCCCGGCGGCACCGGGGTGGCCACGCAGTTCGACAAGGACGATGTCGAGGCCGTGGGGCTGGTGAAGTTCGACTTCCTGGGGCTGCGGACCCTGACCATCATCGATTGGACCGTTAAGGCGGTTAATGCCCTCCGGCGCGACAGTGGCGACTCGCCGCTGGTGATCGACGACATCCCGATGGACGATGCGGCAGCGTTCGATCTGATCAAGCAATGCCAGACGACCGCTGTCTTCCAGCTCGAGTCGCGCGGTATGAAGGATCTCATCAGGCGCCTCCGGCCCGATGATTTCGAGGAGATCATTGCGCTTGTCGCGCTGTATCGGCCCGGGCCGCTGCAGTCCGGCATGGTCGAGGATTTTATTGAGCGCAAGAGCGACGCGTCGGCCATCGCCTACCCCACACGGGCCCTCCATCACCAGGACCTGGAACCGGTTCTCCGGCCCACCTACGGGGTCATCCTCTACCAGGAGCAGGTCCAGCGTATTGCCCAGGTGCTGGGCGGCTACAGCCTCGGTGGCGCGGATCTGCTGCGACGCGCCATGGGTAAGAAGAAGGCCTCGGAGATGGCCAAGCAACGCCAGGCCTTCCTCGAGGGTGCCAAGGAGAACGGGCTCAGCCATGAGCACGCCGAGGGCATCTTCGATCTCATGGAGAAGTTCGCCGGTTACGGCTTTAATAAGTCGCATTCGGCCGCGTACGCGCTACTGTCCTACCAAACGGCCTGGTTGAAGGCCCACTACGCGGCACCATTCATGGCGGCGGTGCTGTCGTCTGACATGGATAAGACCGATAAGGTCGTGACGCTCATCGAGGAGTGTCGCAGCATGGGCCTGGCGGTGGAGCCCCCCGATATCAATCGCTCCGACTACGCGTTTCGAGCCCGGGACGAGACGGCTATCGTCTACGGCCTCGGCGCGGTCAAGGGTGTGGGTGAGGCGGCGATCGAGGCCCTTGTTGAGGCTCGAGGCCAGGGCGGTGATTATACCGATATCTTCGATCTGTGTCGGCGCATCGACCTGCGGCGAGTGAATAAGCGCGTGCTCGAGGCGCTGGTACGCTCGGGTAGCCTGGATAGCCTCGCGCCCAACCGGGCGAGCGCGATGCGCCAGCTCCCCGAGGCGCTGCATGCCGCCGAGCAGCAGAGTCGTAACCGCGAGGCGGGGCAAAGCGACCTGTTCGGTCTGGCAGCGCCAGGGGGCGCGGAACCCACGGACGCATCGCCGTCCAGCCAGGCCGTCGATGAATGGGACGAGTCGCAACGCCTGATCGCCGAGAAGGAGACGTTGGGGCTCTATCTGACGGGGCATCCCATCGAGCCGTATGAGACCGAGCTGGATCGCGTCGTTACGGCTCGGCTGAGCCGGTTGGCCAACGGGCTCGGCCAGTCGGAGAAAGGCGATACGGGACGTCGTGACGGTGGCCCCAGTGTCGTGGCCGCGGGACTGGTTACCGCGATGCGGGCCCGGGCGACCCAAAGCGGCGGACGCATCGGCCTGCTGACCCTTGATGACCGGACGGCACGCCTTGACGCCATCCTCTTCCCCGAGGCCTACCGGCGGTATCGCCATCTGCTCGTCAAGGATCAATTGGTCGTCGTGCAAGGCAACCTTGATTACGACGACTTCGTGGATGGTTACCGACTGTCGGTCGAGTCCGTGATGACCATGACCGAGGCGCGCGAGTCGTACGCTCGGCGACTGGTGTTGAGCGTTACCGCGCGTTGTGCGGCCAATGGCCTAATCCCGGAGCTGCGCGAGGTGCTGGCGGCATACGGTGAGGGCAGCTGCCCGGTGTGGCTGGCGTATCACGGCGACACGGCCTTCGCCGAGCTGGGTCTAGGGTCGCAATGGCGGGTTCGGCCTAGCGACGAGCTGCTCCAGCGCCTCGAGGCGCTGGCGGCGCAGGGCGGCCTCCGCTTGGACTATCCCTGACCGCAGGACCAGGCGTGTTAGCATCTCGGTTTTGTAGGAGGCTCTTGTATTCGCCGGGCCCGCGACAGCCGATGGGAACCAAGTCATGAGCGTTAATTTCCTGGAGTTCGAACGCCCGATCGCTGAGCTGGAAGCCAAGATCGATGAACTCCGTCATGTGACCGATGACGCCGACGTTAACGTCAGCGAGGAGGTTGATCGCCTTCAGACCAAGAGCCGGCAGCTCACCGAGCAGATCTTCTCGTCGCTCACGCCGTGGCAGATCGCGCAGCTTGCTCGCCATCCCCAGCGGCCGCATACGCTCGACTACATCGGCTATCTCTTTAATGAGTTCGAGGAACTTCATGGCGATCGCTCCTTTGGAGACGATTCGGCCATCGTTGGGGGTATCGCCCGTTTGGAGGGTCGCCCCGTCATCGTCATCGGCCAGCAGAAGGGGCGGGACACCAAGGAGAAGCTAAAGCGTAATTTCGGCATGCCGCGTCCGGAAGGCTACCGCAAGGCGCTGCGGCTTATGGAGATGGCGGAGCGGTTCGGGATGCCGGTGATAACGCTCATCGATACCCCCGGCGCCTATCCCGGCGTTGGTGCCGAGGAGCGTGGCCAGAGTGAGGCCATCGCTCGCAACCTGCGCGCTATGGCCCGGTTGCGCACACCGGTGATTTGCACGGTGATCGGCGAGGGTGGCTCCGGTGGTGCCCTCGGTATTGGTGTCGGTGATCGGCTATTCATGCTCCAGTTCAGTACCTATTCCGTGATCTCGCCCGAGGGTTGCGCGTCGATCCTTTGGAAGAGCTCGGAGCGCGCGGCCGATGCCGCGCAAGCAATGGGCGTTACGGCCGAGCGCCTTCGTGAGCTCGGCCTCGTCGACGGCGTGATTAGCGAGCCACTCGGCGGTGCCCACCGCGACTGGCGCGGTATGGCGGAGACACTCGCGCTCCACCTGGCCGAGGCCCTCGACGAGCTCCAGCAGCGGGACACCAACAGCCTGGTAGCACAGCGCTACGAGCGCCTGCTCGGCTTCGGTGAATTCCGGGAGTAACCGCCTCTCAGGCACCGAGGCCGGGCTGCCACAGCGCCTGGCCTCGCGACTCGCGGTGCTGGCCCCACCGAAGCCATGGTGGGTAGCTTTCAGCGGTGGTCCCGACTCACTGGCCCTATTAACCCTGATCCGCGAGCGCCACCCAGATGTCGCGGCCGTCCACGTTGATCACGGTCTGCACCCCGACAGCTACGCCTGGGCGCAGTGGTGTCGTGAGCTCGCGGCGCGGCTGGATGTCACGATTCGCGTCGAGGCGGTTGACGTCCGCCATTCCCGCGAGGGGCTGGAGGGGAGTGCGCGGCAGGCGCGCTACCGCGTCTTTGAGGCCATACTGGCGGATGGCGGGAGCCTCTTTATGGCCCACCATGCCGATGATCAGGCGGAGACGCAGCTGTTCCGGCTAGTGCGCGGCAGCGGGCTGGCTGGGCTTGCCGGTATGCCCGTTGAGCGAGCCCTCGGGCATGGCCGGCTGGTGCGGCCTCTATTGGGCGAGCCGCGAGCGGCGTTACAACGGCAGGCGCGGGCGAGTGGGCTGCCGTGGCTAACGGACCCAAGCAATGATGACCTAGCCCGGGATCGCAACTTCCTGCGCCACCGCGTTATCCCTGCGCTGGCCGAGCGCTGGCCGGATGCTGCCCAGCGGCTGGCCAGTAGCGCGAGCGATGCGCGTCGCAATCTGGATCTGCTCAACGCGTTGGTCGATCATTGGTTAGCACCTGGTGGCACCACCATGCCGCTGGCGGCGCTGCGCGAACACGGCGAACGTGAGCGTGAGTGGCTGGTACGCCAGTGGTTAGCGCGCCAGGGTGTACGTGCCCCCGGTCGTCACCGACTCGCCCAGGGTGTCGCCGATCTGCTGGGGGCGGGCGCTGACGCCGACCCAGTCCTCGCTTGGGATGAGGCGCAGCTACGCCGGCACGGCGATGCCCTGGTGTTGCTGCCGCCGGAGTTGCCCGGCGCGTTCGAGGCCGCGACCGGCCTCGATAGTAGCCCGTTGAGCCTGTCCGACGGCAGCCTTTTGGCATTCGAGCGACGGGCGGGTGGCTTGACCTCGGCGGTATTGGCTGGGGGGTGGCAGGTAATGCCTCGCCAAGGCGGTGAACGACTGCGGCACCATGGCCACTCGCGGCCAGTGAAGAAGCTGCTCCAAGAGGCTGATCGGCCCGCCTGGGAGAAGCGTCATTTCCCCCTGTTATGGGTGGCAGGGGCGCTAGCGGCGCTGCCCGGCGTCGCGGTAGCTGATGGTTGCCGTGCTCGAGTTGGCTGGTGGCCTATCTGGACGCCGCCGTGGCGCCGCGATGACTAGCTCGCGTTGTGCCGGAGGGGGGCGTCTGGTACGTTCCCAGCATTCGCGCGGTCCCCCGGAGTGCCCAGTCGTCCTATGCAGCGTTTCATCTTTATTACTGGTGGTGTCGTGTCGTCGCTGGGCAAGGGCATCGCCGCCGCATCGCTCGGAAGTATCCTGCAGGCACGGGGGTTGTCCGTGACGATGGTCAAGCTCGACCCCTATATCAATGTCGATCCCGGCACCATGAGCCCGTTCCAGCATGGTGAGGTCTTCGTGACGGATGACGGGGCCGAGACCGACCTGGATCTCGGGCACTACGAGCGCTATATCCGGCGCCGGATGACCCGGAACAATAATTACACCACGGGGCGCATTTACGAGAGCGTCATACGCAAGGAGCGCCAGGGTGACTATCTCGGGGGTACCGTCCAGGTGATCCCGCATATCACTGACGAGATCAAGCGCTGCATCGAGCAGGGTGCGGATAATACGGACATCGCGTTGATCGAGATCGGTGGCACCGTCGGTGATATCGAGTCGCTGCCATTTCTGGAGGCCATTCGCCAGATGGGCACCGAGCTCGGGCGTGAACAGTGCCTGTTTCTGCATCTGACGCTGGTGCCGTTCATCGGCTCGGCTGGCGAGATGAAGACCAAGCCGACCCAGCACTCGGTCAAGGAGTTACGCTCCATCGGCATTCAGCCCGATATCCTGATGTGTCGAGCGGAGCATCCGATTCCTGATGAGGAGCGCCGCAAGATCGCCCTGTTTACCAATGTCCAGCCGAACGCGGTCATCGCGGCCCTCGATACGGATAATATCTACAAGGTGCCCTCTTTGCTCCACGAGCAGGGACTGGATAGCATCGTGAGCGATAAGTTCGGCATGGAGCTGCCGTCGGCGAATCTCTCGGACTGGCATCGGGTGGTCGACGCCATGGCGAATCCGGAGGGTGAGGTGAGCATCGCCATGGTCGGCAAGTACGTCAACCTGGCCGATGCCTACATGTCCCTCAATGAGGCGCTCCGCCACGCCAGCGTCCAGACGCGCCAACGGGTCCAGATCCACTACGTCGAGTCCGAGACGATCGAGCGCGACGGGCCGTCGGTCCTTGCCGGTGTGGATGGCGTCTTGGTGCCGGGCGGCTTCGGGGAGCGCGGCGTCGAGGGCAAGATTGCGGCGGCGCGCTTTGCGCGCGAGAACGCGATCCCGTATCTGGGTATCTGCCTTGGGATGCAGGTCGCCACGATCGACTTCGCCCGCAACGTAGCCGGTCTCGAGGGTGCCCATTCCACGGAATTCCTCACGCACCCGCAGCATCCGGTCATCGGGCTGATCTCGGAGTGGATGACCGAGGAAGGCCTGGTGGAATATCGCGATGCCAATACGGAGCTGGGCGGCACCATGCGATTGGGAACTCAGCCGTCACGGCTCAATCGCGACACGCTCGTTCATCAGGTCTACGGCAAGGATGTCATCCGTGAGCGCCATCGGCACCGCTATGAGTTCAACAACGGCTATACGCAGCGTCTTGAGGCGGCCGGGATGCAGTTCTCGGGCTGGTCTCATGACGGCCATCTGGTGGAGGTCATCGAGTTACGCGAGCATCCATGGTTCCTTGCGTGTCAGTTCCATCCCGAGTTCACCTCGACGCCGCGCGACGGTCATCCCCTGTTTACCAGCTTTGTGCGCGGTGCGGTCGAGCATCGTGCCCAGCACGGTTCCGCCAAAGCGGTAGGCGAGTAGATGGCGACTGTCGAGATCGCTGGCTCGGCTGTGGGCCTGGAGCAGCCGCTTTTCCTTATCGCAGGGCCCTGCGTCATCGAGTCGGAGGCCTTAGCGTTTGAGACGGCGGATGAGCTACGCTCGATTACGCGCGATTTGGGTGTGCCGTTCGTCTTCAAGGCCTCGTACGATAAGGCTAACCGATCGTCACACGAGAGCTATCGCGGGCCTGGTCGGGCTGAGGGGCTACGCGTACTGGAGCGTATCCGCCAGGAGTTAGATATCCCGGTCATTACCGATGTCCATGAGGATACCCCGATCGCGGAAGTGGCATCGGTGGTCGATGTCCTCCAGACACCGGCCTTCCTGTGCCGACAGACCGACTATATCGCGCGCGTAGCGGCCGCTGGCCTGCCTGTTAATATCAAAAAGGGGCAGTTCTTGGCGCCCTGGGACATGGATCATGTGGTTGCCAAGGCGCGAGCGGCAGGCAATGACCAGATCCTGGTTTGTGACCGAGGCGTGTCGTTCGGCTACAACAACCTGGTCTCTGACATGCGCGGCCTGGCGGTCATGCGCCAGACGGGTCAGCCTGTGGTCTTCGACGCCACCCATTCGGTGCAACTGCCCGGCGGGCAGGGGGGCGCGTCGGGCGGCGAGCGGGAGTTCGTGCCAGTGCTGGCGCGCGCGGCCGTTGCCGCGGGCGTGGCGGGGCTGTTCATGGAGACCCATCCGCGGCCGGACGAGGCGTTGTCCGACGGCCCCAATGCCTGGCCCCTACATCGGGTCCGCGAGCTCATGGCAACGTTGCGAGACATTGACGCCAGCGTGAAGAGTCACGGTTTCGCCGAACAGGCGTGCCAGCCCTAGGGCTGGCACCAAGATGCCCATCATCAGGAGGAGGTAAACCCAGCCATGGCCACAATTAAGAATATCCGCGCCCGCGAGATCCTGGATTCGCGTGGTAATCCGACGCTCGAGGCGGACGTGCTGCTCGATAGCGGTGCCTTCGGTCGCGCCGCGGTTCCCTCCGGTGCCTCCACGGGTGCCCGCGAGGCGGTCGAGCTCCGCGACGGTGACTCATCGCGCTATCTGGGCAAGGGGGTCACCCATGCCGTTCAGAATGTAAACAGCACGCTGCGTGAGGCGCTGATGGGGATGGAGGCGACCGATCAGCGCGCTATCGACGAGCGCATGATCGAGCTCGATGGCAGCGATAACAAGGGCAATCTGGGCGCGAACGCCGTTCTCGGCGTGTCCCTGGCGGTCGCCCGCGCCGCCGCGGTTGACAGCGGCCAGTCGCTCTTCCGGTATCTGCGTAGCGACGGTCCTCACCGGTTGCCGGTGCCGATGATGAATATCCTCAATGGCGGTGCCCATGCCAACAACAGCGTGGATATCCAGGAGTTCATGATCATGCCGGTGGGCTTCGACTCGTTCCACGAGGCTTTGCGTTGTGGTACGGAGGTCTTCCACGCGCTCAAGAAGGTGCTCAGCGAGGCCGAGATGTCGACCGCCGTGGGCGACGAGGGCGGCTTCGCTCCCAATCTGCCATCCAACGATGCGGCCATTGAGGTCATCCTTGAGGCCGTTGAGAAGGCCGGCTATAAGACGGGTGAGCACGTCTGGCTGGCGCTCGATGTGGCGAGCTCGGAGCTGTTCCAGGACGGCCGCTATCACCTGGCCTCCGAGGAGAAGAGCTACGCGCCAGAGGAGTTCGTGGATGTCCTGGCCGAATGGGCCGAGAAGTACCCCATTGTCTCCATCGAGGACGGTATGTCCGAGGATGATTGGGACGGATGGAAGGTGCTGACGGAACGCCTGGGTGACCGCGTCCAACTGGTCGGTGATGATCTGTTCGTCACCAATACGCGCATCTTGCAGGAAGGCATCGATAAGTCCATCGCCAACTCGATCCTGATTAAGTTCAACCAGATCGGCACGCTGACGGAGACCATGGATGCCATCAGCATGGCCGACGGTGCTGGCTACACCTCCGTGGTCTCCCATCGCTCCGGCGAGACAGAGGACACCACGATCGCCGATCTGTCGGTGGCCAGCGTTGGCACCCAGATCAAGACGGGCTCGCTGTGCCGCTCCGAGCGCGTCGCGAAGTACAACCAGCTGCTGCGCATCGAGGAGGAGCTCGGCGACAACGGCGCCTACGCCGGCTATAACGCCTTCCCGCCGCTCAAGGGCTTGGGCAACTGAGGCATGCGCGCCGTTATGGCCGTGCTAATGGGCCTGCTGGTATTGGTGCAATACCAGCTCTGGTTCAGCGACGGCGGTGTACCGGAGGTCGTTAGGCTGCGCGAGGCTGTTGCGGAACAGCGCGCCGAAAACGAGCGCTTGCGCCAGCGTAACGAGGCACTGGCGGCCAACGTGCGTGACCTCAAGAATGGCCTCACCGCCGTTGAGGAGCGGGCCCGGCGGGAGCTCGGCATGATCGGTGAGAATGAGGTCTTCTATCAGGTCGTTGAACACTGACAGCGCGTTGTGGGCGGTTGTGCCGGCCGCTGGTATCGGCTGCCGATTCGCGGCGGATAGCCCCAAGCAGTATCAGCCCATCGCCGGGCGCCCGGTGCTGGGCTGGAGCCTGGCGGCGCTGCTCGGTGTGCGGAATCTGTGTCGCGTTAGCGTCGCCGTGAGCGGCGGCGACCATCGGTTTAGCGAGCTCCCTGAGGCTGAGGACGGGCGGGTGCGAACCTGTACCGGCGGCGGCACGCGCCAGGCCTCGGTGCAAGCGGCCCTGGAGGACCTGCTGGCGGCTGGGGCACAGCGCGACGATGGCGTGCTCGTCCACGATGCCGCTCGGCCTGGCCTCACGGCTGCCTTGGCGCAGACACTGGTC
Organism: uncultured Ectothiorhodospiraceae bacterium; assembly: GCA_913055565.1. Classification (GTDB taxonomy): domain Bacteria; phylum Pseudomonadota; class Gammaproteobacteria; order Nitrococcales; family Nitrococcaceae; genus CAJXKP01. Next base: position 95,188 of record CAJXKP010000003.1, on the reverse strand, counting down.
GACACCGTGGGTGATGACCCTAACGGTGGGCTGCTGGCTATGCCCATCGGCGACACCGTCAAACAGGGCGATAGTGGTGGCACTGTCGAGGCGACGCTACCCCGTGACCGGCTCTGGTTGGCGCAGACCCCCCAGTTCTTCCCCCTCGGACGGCTCATGGATGCGCTCGCGCATGCCCACCGCGTGGGCGCGACGGTCACCGATGAGGCCTCGGCGATGGAGGCCCAGGGCTTTCGGCCGCGATTGGTCATGGGCAGCCAACGCAACCTCAAGCTCACGCATGCCGCGGATCGATTGGTCCTCGAGGCACTGCTGGGCGAGGGACTCGCTTAACCGGGTCAGTGGAAGTCGCGGCTGCGCGGTATGAGCTCGCCGAGCAGATCGCTGTGATCGGCGACCCGGCCAGCAACCAGATGATGGACCCCATCGCGGGCCTCCCAGCTGCCGATAACGCCCAGGAGTGTCGCCCCCACAACGCTAGCCCTTTCGCGCTCCGCCAGGGATTGGCGGATGATGACATTGACCACCCCGGTCTCGTCCTCGAGTGTGACGAATAGGACACCACCGCCCGAGGCCGGTCGCTGGCGCGTGATAACGATGCCGGCAGCGCGTGCTAGCGGTTGCTGTGCCATCTGGCGTAGGTCGCTGGCCCGACTATAGCGCTGCTGGCGCAATCGGTGCCTTAACAGGGCGACCGGATGGCGTCGCAGTGATAACCCCATGCTCTGGTAATCATGGACGAGGGCCTCGCCCTCGGACGGCGGTCTCAGGCTGGGGGCGTCACCTTGGTTCGCGCCCGTCGGGAATAACGCCAGTCGGGTCTCGACGCCCAGTACCGACCACCAGGCGTTGCGCCGGTGACCACTCAGCTCAGTTAGGGCATCGGCTTCGGCTAAGGCCTTGAGCTCGGCATGCGAGAGTTCGGCACGTACGGCCAGATCCTGTGTATCCCGAAAGGCTCGCGTGGTACGGGCTTGGGCAATGCGGCTCGCGGCCTCGACGCCCAGGCCATTGATTAGCCGCAGTCCCAGGCGCAGGGCCGGGCCGTCGCCATCGGTCGCTTCCAGGCTGCAATCGCTAGCGCTAGCATTGACGTCCACGGGGCGTACGGTCACCCCGTGCTGGCGCGCGTCGCGCACCAGCTGATCGGGACCGTAGAAGCCCATGGGTTGGCTGTTCAAAAGGGCCGCGGTAAAGGCCGCTGGCTCGTGGTGCTTGAGCCAGGCGGAGACGTAGACCAACAGGGCGAAGCTGGCGGCGTGGGATTCGGGAAAGCCGTATTCGCCGAATCCCTGGATCTGCTCAAAGATTCGTTCGGCGAATTCATCGGGGTAGCCGCGTTCCTTCATGCCGCGTATCAAGCGTTCGCGATGGGGGCCGAGGCCGCCTCGTCGGCGCCAGGCTGCCATGGCGCGGCGCAGGTCATCGGCCTCACCGGGGGTGAAACCAGCGGCGACCACCGCGAGCTTCATGACCTGCTCCTGGAAGATGGGTACGCCCAGGGTACGCTCGAGGACGCCGCGAACCGCCTCGCTGGGATAGGTTACCGCTTCCTCACCATTTCGCCGGCGCAGGTAGGGGTGGACCATATCGCCCTGGATGGGGCCCGGGCGGACGATGGAGATCTCGATGACCAGATCGTAGAAGCCGCGTGGGCGCATGCGGGGCAGCATCGCCATCTGGGCGCGTGATTCGATCTGGAATACGCCAACCGTGTCGGCCCGGCTGATCATGGCGTAGACGTCCTCGTCATCGGCGGGCACGCTCGCCAGTTGAAGGTCACGGCCACGGTAGCAACGCACGAGATCGAAGCAGCGGTGGATGGCCGTCAACATACCGAGGGCCAGGCAATCCACCTTGAGCAGGCCGACGGCCTCGAGGTCGTCCTTGTCCCATTGGATGATGCTGCGCCCGGCCATGGCCGCGTTCTCGGTGGGTGCCAGCTCGGCCAGCGGTCGCTGGGATATAACGAATCCGCCGACATGCTGGGAAAGATGCCGCGGGAAACCGATCAGCTCGTTGGCCAGCGTCAGCAGCCGATGGATGACGGGACCCTCGGGGTCGAAGCCCGCCTCTCGCAGGCGCTCGCCATCGATGCGGTCGCCGTCCCAGCCGTTAACGGCCTTGGCCAGGCGGTCGACCTGATCCGTTGGCAGCCCCATGGCCCGCGCGACATCGCGCAGCGCGCTACGGGGGCGATAACAGATGACAGTCGCCGCGAGCGCCGCCCGATGACGGCCGTATTTGCGGTAGATGTACTGGATGACCTCCTCGCGACGCTCATGCTCGAAATCGACGTCGATGTCGGGGGGCTCATTGCGCTCGCGAGAGATGAAGCGCTCGAACAGTAGCTCCATGGTTGCCGGATTGACATCCGTGATCATGAGACAGAAGCAGACCACCGAGTTGGCGGCGGAGCCGCGCCCCTGGCAGAGGATTCCGCGTTCGCGGGCGAATACGACGATATCCCGGACGGTGAGGAAATAGGGCTCGTAACCGAGCTCGGCGATGAGGTCGAGCTCGCGCTCGATCTGCTCGCGTATCGTCGCCGGTGCTCCCTGTGGCCAGCGCTCGGCGGCACCGAGCTCGGTGAGGTGTCGCAACCAGCTCGTCGCTGTATGGCCAGCGGGAACCAACTCCTCGGGGTACTCGTAGCGCAGCTCGTCGAGCGTGAATCGGCAGCGATCGGCGATCCGAACGCCCTCGGCGAGGGCGTCGGCGGGGTAGAGTGTCCCAAGCCGCTGGCGCGGACGCAGATGGCGCTCGCCGTTGGCATGCAGTGAGGCCGTGGTCTGAGAGATGGCGACGCCGCGCCGGATCGCGATCAATAGATCCTGCAGGGCACGTCGGCCGCGGCAGTGCATATGGACATCCCCGCAGGCGACCTCGGCCAGGCCGGTGCGGCGATGTAGCGCCCAGCAGCGCTGACGGCGCACGCTATCGGCGCCGTCCCGAAGCAGCGTCAGCCCGAGCCAACCACGATCGGAAAAGTTATCGGCGAACCAGTCCGCGTGCTCGTCGGATGTCGCGCCAGTGATCGGCATAATGGCGAGGCAATCCGGCACGGCATGGATGAGGTCAGCGCGGGTCAGTCGGTAGGAGCCCTTGGTCGCCAGCGAGCGCCCTAGGCTGATGAGGGCGGCGAGCTGGCCATAGGCGCGCCGGGTGGGGGCGAGCAGGACCAGTGTCGGCCCATCCTCGAGGCGAATCTCGCTGCCGATGATGAGATCGATCTCAACCGCCCGAGCCGCCGTATGGGCCCGCACGATCCCCGCCAAGGAGGCCTCGTCCGTTATCGCCAGAGCCCGATAGCCGAGCTCGGCGGCCGTGCGGATGAGCTCCTCCGGGTGCGAGGCGCCGCGGAGGAAGCTGAAATTACTGACGCAATGCAGCTCGGCGTAGGTTGGTATGCTAGTCGAGGCCATCGGGCTACGTTGGCTGAATACTGTTTATTAATACAGTATTTGAGACGACCGGCTACGTCGATGGCCAGGGAGACGCTGAATAATTCTCGTGGGCCTCTGCGCGCCACGGCGGCGTCGTAAAGCCTGACTGAACGACGAGGCCTAGCGCGGTACCCCGCGCCTTGCTTGCGTGCGCTCAGCGGCCAGAGGCTCGCGTGAATTGTTCAGCGTCTCCCTGGTGGCCAAGCCCGCACGAGCCCGAGGAGGTCGTGGCGGCGAGGCGATTCGTACTTTTCATTGGCGGTCCGCCGGGTTCACCGTTGAAGCCCCATGGCTGACAACATAAGGGATGGATCATGCAGGCCCTGCCGCTACTCCAGATTGATGCCTTTACCGATACGGTCTTCGGCGGCAATCCGTGCGCGGTGGTCTTCGACGCCGACGAGCTCAGTGCTCGGACGATGCAGCAGATCGCGCGCGAGCTGAACCATTCCGAGACCGCGTTCCTCATGGCCTCCGAGCGCGCCGATGTCCGCGCTCGCTATTTCACGCCCGGTGAGGAGATCCCACTGGCGGGGCACCCGACCATCGCGGCGGTCCATGGCCTGCTCGCCAGCAAGCGCCTCACCATGGCCGAGCATCGCTGCTCCGTTAGCCTCGAGTTGCAGGCGGGTATCGTGACCGTCGAGGTCGCCGGATCCCCGGACAGTCCGCCGTTGATTACCATGACCCAGCCCCGGCCCGATTTCCTGCGGGCCTATGAGCCGGAGGAGGTGGCCGAGGCCTTCAGTCTGCCGGCGGCGGCGATCCGTGACGATCTGCCCATCGTGACGGTTAGTACCGGTACGCCGCAGTTGATGGTGCCCATCACTGGCCACGATGCGTTGCGGCGGGCCCGCCTGCGGCCGCATCATTACGATGAGTTGCGCGCCTTTGGGGATTTCTTTAGCGCCCATCTGTTCACCCCCGAGGGGGTTACCCGTACCGGCGATACCTTCGCGCGTCATTTCGGTGTGCCACCCGACTGGCGCGAGGATAGCTTTACTGGCTCGGCTACCGGTGGCATGGCCGCTTACCTGTGGGCCTACGGGCTGCTGCGGCAGCCGCGGTTCGTCGCGCAACAGGGGCACTGGATGGATCGGCCTGGCTACGCGGAGGTTGAGGTCGTCGGCGATCGGGATGATATCCACGGCGTCCGCGTCGGCGGACGCGCCGTCGAGGTAATGCAGGGGATGCTTGTTCTGCCCCAAGACCTCTGATCGGCCGGGAGCCGCTGTGAACTATCGCCATGACTACCACGCCGGTAACTTCGCCGACGTGTTTAAGCATGTGGCGTTGCGCCTATTGCTCGGCGCCATGCATCGTAAGCCCAAACCCTTCTTCTACCTCGATACACATGCGGGGCGCCCCGAGTACGCCCTTGACGGTGAGGCGGCGTCGCGCACGGCCGAATGGCGCCATGGCATCGGCCGCCTCTGGCATCGTAATGGCTTGGACGCGGGCGTCGCGGCCCATGTCGCCCTCGTTCACGAATGGCCCGGTAATACAGAGTCCAGCCAGCCGCGCGTGCTGCCCGGGTCCGCAAGCGTTGCGCAGTCGTTGCTTAGGCCCCAAGACCGGGCCGCCTTCTGCGAGACGCTAGCCGCGGCGGCCCATGAGCTTCGAGACGGCTTTGAGGCCGATGAGCGCGTTGCCGTCCATGAGCGTGACGGCTATGAGGCCCTTAAGGCCCTGCTACCGCCGAGCGAGAGGCGCGGTGTCGTCCTCGTTGATCCCCCCTTCGAGCAGCCCGGGGAGTTCGACCGACTCGTCTCGGGCCTACGCACCGCGCACGCCCGCTGGGCGAATGGCGTGTTCGCGCTGTGGTATCCCCTCAAGGACGAGGCCGCGGTGGCGAGCTTTAAAGAGAACTTAGCCGCCGCCGGTATACCGCGCATCCTGACGGCTGAGCTCTGGCCCTGGCCGCGGGACGTCGGCGCACGCTTCGCGGGATGCGGGCTCGCCATCGTTAATCCACCGTGGCAACTGGACGAGCAGCTGCGCTCGGCGCTGGCCTGTCTCAGCGACGAGCTTGCCGCCGACCCCGATCGCGCCGGGTATCGGGTCGAGTGGCTGGTTGGCGAATAACCTCAGGCCCGGGTCGGGCAGGCGCCGCCCGGCTAGGCACCGATATCGTTAGGCCAGCAACTATCCGTAGAAACGGCCAGGGGCCTATCTTTTGCGGGGTGCTTTAGTAATCGTTTCTAGGTACCCGGATAAAAACCGATGGAACGTTTCTGCGCGCGCCCTGTTGAGCTAATAGCGCCGCATCTGACCGACGACCACGCCCTGGATGGCGACGCGCTCGGCGCTGAGCTCCATGGGGGAGTGATTGGCGTTAGCGGGGTGGAGGCGCACGCCGTGAGCGTATCGCTCTAGGCGTTTGAGGGTTACCTCGGTGTCGTCGATGAGGGCGACCACAACCTGCCCGTCGCGCGGCCGCGCCTCGCCATCCACGACCACCAGATCGCCGTCGAGGATGCCGTCCTCGTTCATGGAGTCGCCGTGGACCTCGAGGACATACCCGTTGCCGCGGCCGCGCAGCCAATCGGGGACCGTTACGGGCTCCGCGCGCTCGGCAGGCGCCAGCGGCCGCCCGGCGGCGATACGTCCGAGCAGCGGCAGGGTATCCCGCTCCCGCCCGGCGCTCGCGCACAATTGCAGGCCCCGGCGTCTGCCCTCCAGGGGCTCGAGATAGCCGGCCTCTACCAGGGCCTGGACGTGCTTGTGCAGGGAACCGCGGGATCGCAACCCCAATGCCCGGCAGACCTCATCCAGTGTCGGGGCGGGCTCGCCGTCATCGGCCGCATCCTGTAGGAAGGCCAGGATCTCGGATTGGCGGCGGGTCAGGGCGGTCATGGTTGTGCCCGCGGCACGGCTGGCCTAGCATTGAGCGAGAACATAGGGAGAACATAGCGCATGGCGTCGGCTCCGGACAATGTCGTCAGCCCGGATTTCGGTGACCCCGTCCGGCGATTGGCGGCCCAACTCAAGGCCAAGTACTCGGATCGGATCACGGGCGAGCTAACGGTGCCTGGCCGGGAGGCGCGCTACGAGCCGTTACCGGACGAGCTTGATGGCCGGTTGAAGGAGGCGCTGCGCCAGCGGGGGCTGGAGCAGCTCTACAGCCATCAACGCGCTGCCTGGGACGCGATCCGCGCGGGCCAGCATACCGTCGTGGTGACGCCGACGGCCTCGGGCAAGACGCTGTGCTATAACCTGCCCGTGATCCAAGATGCCCTCGAGACGGGGGCCAAGGCCCTCTATCTCTTTCCTACCAAGGCCCTGTCCCAGGATCAGGTCGCCGAGCTGGTGGAGCTCAATCAGGCCGCCGAGCTGGGGATCCGGGCCTACACCTTCGACGGCGACACACCCGGGGATGCCCGTCAGGCGGTACGCACCAAGGGCGATATCGTGGTCTCCAATCCGGATATGCTCCATCAGGGCGTGTTGCCGCATCACACCAAGTGGGCGCAGTTCTTCGAGTCGCTGCGCTATGTGGTTATCGATGAGCTCCACACCTACCGCGGCGTCTTCGGCGCCCATGTGGCCAACGTCATGCGCCGGCTGCGCCGCATCTGCCGGTTCTACGGCTCGGAGCCCATTTTCATCCTGTCCTCGGCGACCATTGCCAATCCCGCCGAGCTCGCCCAGCAGCTTGCCGGCGATGCGGTAACCGCGATCACCGATAGCGGCGCGCCCAGTGGCGAGAAGCATCTACTCCTGTGGAATCCGCCCGTGGTGAACGCCGATCTCGGCATCAGGGCCTCAGCACGTTCCCAGGCGACGCGCATTACCCGCTCGGCAGTGGCGCGCGGGCTCAAGGGCATTATCTTCGCGCGCTCACGGATCATGGTCGAGATCCTGACCAAGTACTTGAAGGATACGTTTGATAGCGATCCGCGGCGCCCGAGCCGGGTGGCGGCCTACCGAGGCGGCTATCTGCCCACCGAGCGGCGCCGCACAGAGCAACAGCTGCGTAGCGGCGATGTGGATTGCGTGGTGGCGACGTCGGCGCTCGAGCTGGGCGTGGATATCGGCGCGCTGGATGTCTGCGTGCTCAATGGCTACCCGGGGACGATTGCCTCGACCTGGCAGCGGATCGGGCGGGCGGGGCGGCGAAATCGCGCCTCGCTCGGGGTGGTGGTGGCGAGCAGCCAGCCCCTGGATCAGTACATCGTTCGCAATCCCGATTTCTTTACGGGGGCTTCCCCGGAGCATGCCCGGATCGATCCCGATCAGTTGCTGATCCTGTTGGATCACGTCCGCTGCGCCGCCTTCGAGCTGTCCTTCCAACGCGGGGAATGCTTCGGCGGTGAGCCCCTGGAGGAGCTGCTCGAGTACCTGGCGGAGCAGGGGGTGCTCCACCGCGAGGGTGATGCCTGGCACTGGACGGAGGATAGCTATCCGGCAAATAGCGTCAGCCTGCGCTCCGTGGCCGAGGGTAACTTCGTGGTCGTAGACCAGACCGAGGGCGGTCGTCGGATCATCGCGGAGGTCGATTACGCTAGTGCCCCGGAGACGCTCTACGAGGGCGCGATCTATCTGATCCAGGCGGTGCCGTACCAGGTCGAGTACCTGGACTGGGACGGTCGCAAGGCCTATGTCCGCGAGACACCGGTGGATTACTACACCGATGCCATCGATTACACCCGCCTCAAGATTCTGGAGAACTTTGAGTCCGAGACGGCGGCGGATACGGATACCTCACGCGGCGAGGTGCATCTGGTGCGCCGCATCCCAGGCTATAAGAAGATCCGGTACTACAGCCACGAGAACATCGGGTTTGGCAAGATAAGCCTTCCCGATCAGGAGATGCATACGACGGCCGTGTGGTGGCAAGTCCATCCCGAGGCGCTAGCAGAGGCCTTCCCGAGCCGTCAGCAGGCCCTCGACGGCTTCCTGGGCGCGGCCTATGCCATGCACCACGTCGCCGCCCTACGGCTGATGGCTGAGCCCGGCGATCTGGGGCGCGCCGTGGGGGACGGCGACGCGGAGTGGTTTGCCACCACCGGGCCGGGCGGGCGCGGCCAGCTGCGCACCCTCGACGGCGGCGAGGCCGATCCCGAGGCCCAGCGGGAGTTCCGCCCCGCGGTCTTCCTCTACGACAACTACCCGGGCGGGGTGGGGCTGTCCGCGCCGCTTTTCGATCAGCGCGCGGCCGTGGCGGCGGACGCCTACGAGCTCGTGGCGAGCTGCGGTTGCGAGCAGGGCTGTCCGTCCTGTGTCGGCCCGATCCTGGCCAGCGAGGAGAGCCGCGGATTCTCGCCGCGGGCGGCGGCGCTGACCGCGCTGGAGCGTTTCGCGCGCGATGGCACTCAAGGATAGGCTCAATACCCTGCGGCGGGAATCCGGTGTCGAGCCAGCCTCGGCATCAGCGGGCGATGTCGCGAGCCGCCTGGAACGGCTCCGCGCGGGTAGTCGCCCCCGATCGTCGGCACCGCCCGACGCCAAGAGGCCGGTCGATCCGCATGCCTTGGCGGCGGGGCTAGGCGCCCGCGTGCTTGGCGACTATCTGCTGTGCCGCGAGGTCGCCGTCTCGGCAGCCGCTACCGAGGCGCTCAGCGCCGCTCTAACGACGGCCCCCGGGCTACCGGAGCGGTCCGAGATTGATCCCGGGTCGCTGCTGTTCGTCGATACCGAGACCTCCGGGCTGGCTGGGGGCACCGGCACGCTCGTCTTCCTGGTGGGGCTGCTGCGCTGGGAGGCCGCCGGGCCCGTCTGCCGGCAGTATCTGCTGACCGGTTTCGGCGGTGAGCCCGCCTTGTACCAGAGCCTGTCGGCCGAGGCCGCAACGGCATCGCTGGTGGTGAGCTACAACGGCAAATCCTTCGATGCACCGCTGCTGCGCGACCGCGCCTGTCTCAATCGCCAGGCCTCGCCACTGGCAGCCTTGGCGCACTTGGACCTACTCGCCCCGATGCGGCGCCTGTTCGCCACGCGTTGGCCCGATTGTCGGCTGGCGACGGCGGAGGCGCTGCTGCTCGGCGAGCACCGCTCGGACGATCTGCCCGGTGATCAGGCGCCCCTGGCGTGGTTCGATTTCGTCCATCGTGGCGACACGCAGCGCCTTCCGGGTGTGCTGAGTCATAACGAGCAGGATCTAGTCAGCCTGATGCGCCTTCTTCCGCCGCTGCTGGGCGCCCATCAGGCCCCGCTTGCCTACGGTGGCGATGTCGCCGCGACGGCGCGGGCCTGGTTACGTCATGGTAGCGAGGATCGGGCGCGGGATCTGTTGGCCGACGCCGAGGCGTGCCTCGCCGATGCCGAGCGCCTGGAGCTGGCACGGCTGGCGCGGCGCGCGGGGGACCGCGATACAGCGGTGCGTATCTGGCGCGCCCTGGCCGAGCAGGGGAATGAGCGGGCGATTGAGGCCATCGCCAAGCACTATGAGCACCGGCTGGGGGATCCGAGCACGGCCCTGGCATGGGCACGGCGGCTGTCGGGCTTGGAGGCCCAGCGGCGCTGTCGGCGCCTGGAATCCAAGCGCGACGGGGCGATGGCGCAGGGGGAGTTGGGCCTTTGAGGCGCGAGCCGTCAGGCGCTGTGGGCGCCGTGTCGCAGCACATCGTCGATCCCCGCGAGGAGCCGGTCATTCTGGTCCGGCGTCCCCAAGGTGATGCGTAGGCTGCTGTGTAGCCGCTCGTGTTCGAAATGGCGCACCAGGATGTTGCGCTCACGCAGGCCCTGATACAGAGCGGCGGCACCGCCAGCGAGGCGCGATGGCACGCTGGCAAGGACGAAATTCGCCTCGCTTGGATCGGCCGCCATGCCGCGTTTGGCGAGCTCACGGCGCAGGCGCTCGCGCTCGTGGCGTACGGCCTGCCAGGTCTTGGCCGCTTCTTGGCGATAGGCCAAGGCAGCGATACCGAGGCGCTCGGCGACGGCATCCACGCTGTAGCTATCCCGCGTCTTGGCGGCCATGGGCTCGATGAGCCCCGGCGCCGCGAGCCCGTAGCCGAGTCGCAGGCCGGCGAGGGAATAGCCCTTGCTCATGGTCCGCAACACCAGCAGGTTGTCCTGTCGATCCAACAGCGAGGGTATATCGTGCCCGTGGCTGGGATCCACGAAGTCGACATAGGCCTCATCGAGCACGAGCACGCCGTGGAAGCGCTCGGCGATGGCCGCAATGGTATCGGCGTCGAGGAGGCACCCCGAGGGAGCATGGGGATTAACGAGGAAGGCCAGGGCGGCGCCCTGGTCATTGAGCCGTTGCGCGAAATCCGAGGGCGGCCGCCAGCTATCGGCCAGCGGCACACGGATCACGGGTGAGTCGTTGATGGCCGCCAGCACCGGGTAGAGCGAGTAGCTGGGGTCCGCGACCCCGATGGGCCTGCCGGGCTCGACGAAGGTGGTAATCGCCAGCCGCAATAGTTCGTCGCCACCGTTGGTGGTAACGATCTGCTCGCTGGCTAGGTTATGGACCTCAGCGGCCATGGCTCGGAACTCCGCCGACGACGGCGACGGATAGCGACGCAGGGCCTCCGCTGGGATCTCGCGCAGCGCCGCCGTAACACCCTCGGGTGGCGGGTAGGGGTTCTCATTGGTGTTGAGCTTTATGGCATCCCCGGAGTCGGGCTGCTCACCGGGGGTGTAGCCGGCCATGTCCTGGATGGCATCGCGCTCGTAATGCATGGATCTCTCGCTGGTGTGTAGCGGCATGGCCCGCTATCTTAGACCGGGTAGGGCGCGGTGTCATAGCGCGGGAGCCGGACATCAGCAATTCTGATTATGTAATCCCCAGGAGGGCGCGTGGTCGCGTTGCCCCCTGCCAAGGGACGCCGTAAACCTTCCCTGCAGGCTCGACTGCGGCCTTGCCTGGCCGCAGACGCACTGGGCAGGGGGCAACGCGACCACCTCGAAGGCCAAAATGAGGATTGCTGGCCGAATATGGCTTTTACCATTGGTCGTTGGCTCGTTTACGCCGCCATCCTGGCGATGGTCACGGGCTGCCAAACGAACGGCGGCAACCCGTCACCGAGGGGTGATGGGATCGCGGCGTTCCCAGCGCCGGCCTACGAGCGCGCGGCCGCGCAGGGCGAATCCGTTTATGATCTCGATCCGGCCCGATCCAAGCTACGTGCCTATATCTATCGCGCCGGTCCGATGGCGCGTCAGGGGCATAGTCACGTCATCGTGGCGCGCGACTGGCAAGGGGCCCTCGTCCTGGATGCCGACCGGCCCGACGATGCTCGCCTCGATCTGCGCATCCCAGTCGCAGCCCTCGAGATGGACCCGCCGGCCGTGAGGGAATCGCTGGGTGGCGCCTTCGGTAGCGACTTGACGAGTCAGGCTCGTGAGGGGACGCGGGACAATATGCTCGGGCCCGAGCTGCTCATGGCCAAGCGCTACCCGGCCATCGCTGTGTCCTTGGCCGATGTTACCGGCGAGTTACCGCGCCCGATCCTCACGTTGCGGGTCAGCGTTCGCGATCGAACGGCGCGCGTCCCCGTTCCGGTCGCTGTGACACGTCGCGACGGACAGATCCGGGCCGAGGGTCGCTTGATCCTGCGGCACTCGCAGCTCGGACTGACACCGTTTAGTGCCTTCGGCGGTGCGCTGCGCGTCGCGGAGCCCATCACCATCGAGTTTGACCTGGTCGGTGAGCGCCGAGCCCAGGATTAGGCCGTTCCGGGGAAAACCACCACGTGATCGAGTTCCGGGCGGATACCGATGTACTCGCCGGGTGGATGGTCGTGATGGCTAGCGGCGAGGCATAGGACCCGACGGCCGCTGTCCAGCGCGAGGGTGTAGAGGAACTGGGCCCCGCGGAACGTGCGGTCCACGACGCGGGCCTTAACGGCGCTGTCATCATCGTGCTGGATGTCGTCGGGGCGCAGCAGGACATCTACGGCGCTGCCAGCGGAGCATTGTTCCGGAATACGGGTTCGAACGTGGCCGAGTTCGGTATCGATATGGCGCTCGTCGATAACCTCGCCAGGCAGCATGATCCCCTCGCCGATGAAGTCGGCGACGAAACGCGTCTGAGGCATGTGATACAAGGCGTAGGCGGTATCCCACTGTTCCAGGGCCCCGGCACGGAGTACCCCGATCTCATCCGCCATGGCGAAGGCCTCGGGTTGATCGTGGGTGACTTGTAGCACCGTAATGCCGTCCCCCCGGAAGATCTCGCGCAATTCCCGCGGCAGGGATTCGCGCAGCTCGGGGTCGAGGCTTGAGAATGGCTCATCCAGGAGCATGATCGTGGGGCGCGGTGCCATGGCGCGCGCCACCGCAACGCGCTGCTGCTGACCGCCCGATAGCTCGTGCGGGTAGGCCTGGTCCATACCCTCCAAGCCCGTGAGCTCCAGTAGCCCTGCGATACGGCGGCGGCGCTGGTCTCGGCTGTAGCGATGGAGGCCGAAGCCGATGTTGCGCGCGACGGTGAGATGCGGGAACAGTGCCAGGTCCTGGAAGACCATGCCGATACGCCGCTCCTCGGGGGCTACGATATGATCCGGAGTGCTTACAACGCGGCCGCCCAGCCTAATGCGCCCTGTAGTCGGCCGCTCGAAACCGCCGATGGCGCGCAGTACGGTGGTTTTGCCGCAGCCGCTCGGCCCGATGAGGCAGCCGATCTGGCCGGGTGTCAGGTTGATCGATAGGTCCTGGACCGCTCTTTGGGTGCCGTAGTCCACCGATAGGGATTCCAGCTCAAGCATGCTTGCGATGCCCCGGCCGCGAGTGGGCGATGGAACGCGATAACAGCACAACCGGGCCGATACCGGTCAGGGCAATGGCCAGCGCGGCGGGGGCGGCGGCGGCCAGCTGTTCATCGCTGGCCAGCTCGAAGGTGCGAACGGCGAGGGTGTTGAAGTCGAACGGGCGCAGGATCATGGTCGCGGGCAACTCCTTGAGCACATCCACGAACACCAGCAGGCCAGCGGTGAATAGACTGCCGCGCAGCAGCGGTAAATGGAGGCGGCGCAATAGCCGCATCGGCGTCGCCCCCAGCGAGCGCGCGGTATCGTCGACATGGATGCTTACCTTGGTTAGGGCGGCCTCGACGGTCTGCAGCGACACCGCCAGGAAGCGTACCAAGTAGGCGAAGACGAGGGCGACGAGCGTGCCGCTGAGGATTAGCCCTGTGGATAGGCCGAGGTAGTCCCGGCTGAGGCCATCGATCGTATTGTCCAGCCAGGCTAAGGGGATGATGACCCCGACCGCGATCACCGTGCCGGGTACCGCATAGCCCAGGCCGGCAATGCGTACAGCAGCGCGCACTAGCGCGCCGCGTCGCAGACGCCGCCCGTAGCCCAGCAGCAGGGCCAGAGCGACGGCCAGTACCGACGTAATCCCGGCCAGGGTGACGGTATTAGCGACGAGTTGCGGGAATGGGCCGCTGAGCTGAGCGGGTGCGGTCTGCCATGACCAAACGGCGAGCTGCCCGGCCGGGATGGCGAAGCCGAGGAGGACCGGTAGGGCGCAGGCGGCAGTGGCACCGTAGCGTCGCGCGCCTTGAAGGTGGTAGGTCGGTAGGGCCTGATAGGCGTGCCCGGTGTGATGGTAGGAGCGCTGACGCCGTGACCATCGCTCAAGCAGGATGAGGCTAAAGACGAAGGCGAGCAGCACCGCACTGAGCTGTGCGGCCGCGGCCTGGTCGCCGAGCCCGAACCAGGTGCGAAAGATACCGGTGGTGAAGGTGCTCACGCCGAAATACTTGACGGTGCCGAAATCCGCGAGCGTCTCCATGAGTACCAAGGTTAGTCCCGTAACGATGGCGGGGCGGGCCAACGGCAGGGCGACCCGCCGGAAGACCGCGAAGGGCCCCAGTCCTAGCGTGCGCGCGACCTCGAGGACGCACACGCACTGCTCAATGAAGGCCGCCCTCGCGAGGAGATAGATGTAGGGGTAGAGCACCAAGGTCAGCATGACGATGGCGCCGCCCAGGGAACGAACTGGCGGGAACCAGTAATCGCCGTGCTGCCAGCCGGTCCAGGCCCTTAGCGTGTCTTGGACCGGCCCAGCGAACTCCAGGATGCCGGTGTAGGTGTAGGCGATGATATAGGCCGGCATGGCCATGGGTAGCAGAACCAGCCAGGCGAGGTTCCGCCGAAAGGGGAACTCGCACATCACGGTCAGCCAGGCCGTGCCGACACCGATGGTCAGTGTCCCGACGCCCACACCCGCGGCGAGGAGCAGTGAGTTGGTGATGTAGTCAACGAGAACGGTATCGACCAGATGGGCCCATACCTCGTTACCCGGGTGTAGGGCATAGCTGGCGACAACTAGGATTGGCAGCGCCATGAGTAGCGAGACAAGCCCGACGCCCAGCGCCCACCCATCCGGTCGCCAGAGATGTCGCCCAGTTCCTACCGCACGCGCTGCGGCGTTAAGACTCGCCATGGCCCCCTACTGCCAGCGCTTTGATGGCTAGCCGTGTGGGCTAGCGCCAGCCGGCACGATCCATCAGCCGAACGGCCTCGGCGTTGCGCTTGCCGAGCTCGCTCAGGTTGATGTCATCGGCCTTGAACTCGCCCCAGCTGGCGACGACGGGTGTGGCCTCAACGCCCGGGCGTACCGGATATTCGTTGTTCACCTCGGCATACCAACGCTGCGAGTCCGGGTTCAGGAGGAAGGACAATAGCCGAACCGCGTTATCGGGGTGCGGTCCATGCTTGGTGATGCCGGCGCCGCTGACGTTGACGTGAGCGCCGCGCCCCGACTGATTGGGCCAGACCAATTCGACCTGCTCCGCGGCCTCGGCAGCGTCGCCCCCGGCCTTGATCATGCGCCCGTAGTAGTAGGTGTTGGCAACAGCGAGGTCGCACTCGCCCGCGGCAACGGCGCGAATCTGGGCGCGATCACCGCCCTGGGGGCGCCGCGCCATGTTGGCTACCAGGCCGTTGGCCCAAGCCTCGCTTCGCTCGACGCCATGGTGCGCGATGAGGCTCGCAACCAGGGACTGGTTGTAGATGTTATTCGACGAGCGGATGCAGACGTCGTCTCGCCACTGCTCGTCGGCGAGCCCCTCGTAGGTCTCGATGGCATCGGGCTCGACGCGCTCGTTGGCGCGGAAGATGACCCGCGCACGCATCGATAGACCGTGCCAGAAGCCCTCCGGGTCCTGGTAGGCATCCGGGATATGGTTATCGATAGCGGCCTTGTTCACGGGCTGCAGGACGTCGCTCTGCTTGGCGCGAACCAGGTTGCCCGCATCGACCGTGATCAGCATGTCGGCCGGCGTGTTACGGCCCTCGCGCTTGAGTCGTTGCAGCAGGGCGCCGGCATCAGCACTAATCAGGTTGACCTCGATACCCGTGGCCTCGGTGAAGCGATCCAGCAACGGTCGGATGAGGACCTCCTTGCGCGCCGAGTAGACGTTAACGACGCCATCAGCCTGGGCCGGAAACGCAGTGGTAAGCGCAACAAAGGTTACAAGCAATAGCGACGGCAAGCGCATCAGTTGGCTCACAACGTAAGATTTAGCCGACATAGTAGGACAACTAATAACAGTTCGCAAATGAGACCGGGTGCCCGCTAGCCGGTCGGTGCCACGAACAGTGTCACCTCCTCGCGGTCGTGATAGAGCTGCTTGGCACCGCATCGCCGGGAGTGGGCGACCGGGGAAGCCTGAAGTCGAGCCAGGGCATCGCGTACCGTGTCGCGGCGCTGTTTCATGGGGAGCTTGAGGTTAGCGATGGCAGCGCTGCAATCGCCACGCTCCAACCAGCTGATCACGAGATCGAAGACGCGCCGGGGCTGCTCGACGATGTCACATACCAACCAGTCCACGGGCCGGGGTGGTCGATACCGAAAGCCGTCGGCTAGTACATGCTCCACCAGGCCCGAGGTCATGAGATCGGCATCGAGCGGCCCGTTATCCACAGCCGTGACGGCGATGTGGCGCTGGACGAGCTGCCAGGTCCAGCCCCCGGGGGCCGCCCCGAGATCCACCGCGGTCATGCCTGGCCGGATCCAGCGCTCGCGCTCACCGGCGTCCATAAAGGTCTGTATCGCCTCATCGAGCTTCAGCGTTGAGCGCGACGGCGCTTGGCGCGGGCGCCGCAGGCGGGGGGTGCCCATCGGCCAGGGCGCGCTATTGCTGGGCTCGCTAACCGCAATATCGGCGCTCGTTGAGTCGGTGAAGAATAGGTGGAGGCGGCACGCCCCGGGCTCATCGGTCACGACCCCGCGCTGCCTCAAGGCGCGCTGGAGCGGCGCCGTAAAGCGTCGGCAGAAGCGTGATAACTGCTTACCCGCGTTGGTGTCGGGGTGTTCCAGCCACAGCTGGCTGACGGCGTCTACGTGCCCCGCCACGCAGTCGGCGAGGGGTTCCGCGCGGTTGTTAGCGGGGAGCTCGGTAACCTGGGCCAGCCGCCATGTTAGTTGACGCGCGAAGACCAGTTCGCGCCAGGGGAGCTGGCGCCAGATCGCGGCGGCGTCACCGTCGATACAATGGCAGCTAACGTAGCCACTGCCCTCAGCCGCCCGGCAATAGCTCGCAACCCCTAGGGAGGCCACCTGATCGCTGAGCTCGGCTGCCAGTTCGCCCTCGAAGCCTTGGCGACAGTAGGCAAGCAATGTGTCCGGTGTGGGCTGGGTCACAGCGATGTACTAAGACCTGTCGGCCGCTACGGTCGTAGGCTAACATGGCAGCCTATAACACTCGGCGGAGGATGCTATGTGGATCACGATTGGTCTGGTCGCGGCGGCGGTGGTAGCGCTGCTGGCCGCATCATTGCGGGTATTCCGGGAATACGAGCGGGGTGTCGTCTTCCTGCTGGGCCGGTTTCAGACGGTCAAGGGCCCGGGGCTGCGCCTCGTCATCCCGGTGATTCAAAAGTCGGTACGGGTCGACCTGCGTCTGATTACGTTCGATGTCCCGAGTCAGGATGTCATCTCGCGCGATAACGTCTCGGTCAAGGTTAACGCGGTGCTGTACTTCAGGATCGTGGACCCTGAGCGCGCGATCATCCATGTCGAGGACTTTCGGATGGCTACCAGCCAGTTGGCTCAGACGACCCTGCGCTCCGTTCTCGGGCAGCACGACCTCGATCAGATGCTCGCCGAGCGGGAGCGGTTGAACCTCGAGATCCAGCGCATCCTGGACGACGCCACGGATGCCTGGGGCATTAAGGTCACCAATGTCGAGATCAAGCATGTCGATCTCGATGAGTCCATGATCCGCGCCATCGCTCGGCAGGCCGAGGCGGAGCGTAATCGTCGCGCCAAGGTCATTCATGCCGAGGGCGAGCTCCAGGCCTCCGAGAAGCTCACCGACGCCGCCGACGTCATGGCGCGCAACCCCCAGGCCATCCAGTTGCGCTATCTCCAGACCCTATCGGATATCTCCGTCGACAATGCCTCGACCATCGTCTTCCCGGTGCCCATGGATCTGATGCGCAGCCTGCAAGCGACCCAGGCCGCGAGCCATGGCGGCTAAACCCGCGGCCGTGGATGACGATTGCATCGAGCAGTTCCTAGAGGCGCTGTGGCTCGAGGTGGGTTTGGCCGGCAATACCCTGGCCGCCTACCGCGCCGACCTGCGGGGCTACGCGCAGTGGCTGGCCGAGCGCGACGCGAGCCTTATGGTCGCGGGCCGCGAGCAGTTGCTCGCGTATCTGGCCGATCGGGTCCGAGCCGGTGCCCAGGCACGGACGACCTCGCGGTTGCTGTCATCGTTGCGGCGGTTCTATCGCCATCAGGTGCGGGAGGGTCGGTTGCGAACCGATCCGAGCGCTAATGTTGAACGACCGCGTGTGGGGCGCCCCTTACCGCATGCGCTCACCGAGGCCGAGGTGGAATCGCTTCTGACGGCCCCCGATGACTCGGATCCACTGGGGCAGCGCGATCGCACCATGCTGGAACTCCTCTACGCCACGGGGCTTCGCGTGAGCGAGCTCGTCAGCCTCCCCGTGGATGGCGTGAACAGTCGCCAGGGCCTGATACGGCTTACGGGTAAGGGCAATAAGGAGCGTCTGGTGCCGATGGGCGAAGAGGCCAGCGCCTGGCTCGGCGCCTATGTTGGCGCGGCGAGGCCGGCTTTGCTCGGGGCCGGGCAGTCATCGGCGCTATTCGTAACCCGCCGGGGCGGTGGCATGACGCGACAGGCGTTCTGGTACCGGGTACGCGAGCACGCCCGTCACGCGGGCATCCATCGAACGCTGTCACCGCATACGCTGCGGCACTCCTTCGCCACGCATCTGCTCAACCACGGCGCCGATCTTCGCGTGGTACAACTGTTGCTCGGTCATAGCGATCTGTCGACGACCCAGATCTATACGCATGTCGCCCGCGAGCGGCTGCAGGCCCTGCATGGTGAACATCATCCCCGTGGCTAGCGGCTACCAGGAGCCGGGTATGCCGCCCATAACCGACCGATATAAGAGGACGATCATGATGCGCTCGATAGGCCGCATGGCGCTAACGCTTGTGCTGCTCTGTGGCGGCACCGCTCTGGCATCGGATGATGAGAAAGCCGATCGCGAGGCGATTCGCGAGCGAATCCGGTCGCTGGATATGGACCTGAGCGTCCAGGGTATTGAGCCGACGCCCGTGGCCAATCTCTACGCCGTGGATCTCGGGCGCCGTACGGTTTATGTCACCGCGGACGGGCGATACCTCCTGCGCGGCGACCTCCTGGATCTCGCCGAGCGGCGCAATCTCACCCGCGAGCGTGAGCGCCAGGGCGGTGCGTCGGCATTGCGCGAGCTCCCTGAAGACGAGCTCATCGTCTACGAGCCGGACGGCGAGGCTCGTTACGAGGTGACCGTGTTTACCGACATCAGCTGCCCCTATTGTCGTCGCTTCCATCGCCAGCTCGATGCCTATCTGGAGCGAGGTATCCGGATCCGGTATGCCTTCATGCCGCGCGCCGGTCCGGGTTCGAGCGCCTATGACAAGGCGGTCGCTGTCTGGTGCGCCGACAATTCCCATCGCGCCATGACCCGCGCCAAGCAAGGTGAATCCGTGCCCACAGCGAGTTGTGATAACCCGATTAAGGAGCACACGCGGTTGGCGCGTCGGCTCGGGGTTCGTGGCACGCCCGGCATATTGACTAGTGATGGCCGCCAGGTGGGTGGCTACCTGCCGCCGGAGAAGCTGGCCCAGGCGCTCGCTAGCGACAGCGATTAGGTCTGGAGGCAACGCTCAACTGTTGGCGCGAGCCTGTGGCCCCTAGGCGCAAGCGCCGGCGAGACGCAGGGCCCCGCGCCGGCGGCGTGCCCTCAAGCCCGCGCGGGCATTAATCGGGGTTGCCACGGATAAGGGTGTCGCGCCAGGCCAAAAGGTTGCAGAACAGCGTGCCCTGTTCCTTGGCGTCGTCCAGCGCGATGTGGGTGTGCGGCAGGTCATCGAATAGTCGCGCCGGCAACTGGCGCCGCGTCGTCTCGCTAAAGGCGAGGCCGCTAAGGGCCATGGCGTAGCTCCTGATGTCGAGGCCGGCGAAGCCAAAGGGGTTATCACCGCTAAAGCGCATCAGGTAGTAGCTCACGAAGGCGAAATCGAACGTCGCCGGGTAGGCGACGAACACTGGGGTGCCCGATAGATCGGCGAGCCAGCGGCGATAACGGGCCATGGCCTGCTGGGCCGGCTGGGGCTCAACGCGACAGGCTGCCCATGCCTCAGGCTGAGTCTGCCACCAGCGCTGCGTTACCGGGTGTGGTTGCGAGCCGGGCAATGTCTCCAGGTTAACGCTAAAGCTATCGATCAGACGCTTGTCGCGGCTATAGGCGGCCGAGCCGAGCGAGAGCATGCTGTTGAGTCCGGGGGTCGGGCCATCCGTCTCGATATCGGTGGAGACGTAGATCTCCGTGCTTGCCGGCATCGCTTGGGCTCGTGTGTCATCTGGCGGCCGCCAGCATAACCCGATTGCATAGCTTTTATGGAACGCGCCTGGTGCCGGGGCCTTCCAGACCTGTTAGCGTGTCGCGCCGCTGCTACGGGGCCGAAGCCAATGATTGAGGCGCATCTGACCAATATGCTCGTGCTAGTCGCGGCGCTCGGCATCGGCGCGCAGTGGCTGGCATGGCGCCTGGGCATACCCGCTATCGTCGTCCTCTGCTTGGCCGGCTTGACGGTTGGCCCCGCGACGGGGGTATTCGTTCCGCATAAAGCTCTGGGGGATCTGGTCCACCCGGTTATCCAGCTGTGCGTCGCCGTCATCCTGTTCGAGGGCGGACTGAGCCTTCGCTGGCACGAGTTCAAGGAAGCGCGCACGAGCGTGCAGCGGCTCTTTATACCGGCGCTGCCGCTGAACTGGCTCCTCGGCAGCCTAGCGGCGCACTACATCGGTGGCATCTCGTGGCCGGTATCGCTGGTCTTTGGTGCGATCATTGTGATCACGGGTCCGACGGTTATCATGCCGTTGCTCCGGCACGCGGGCCTGCGGCGCCGATCGGCCTCGTTTTTGAAGTGGGAAGGCATCATCAACGACCCGCTCGGGGCGTTGTTGGCCGTTATCGTCTTCCAATTCTTCGTCGAGCTGCAAACGGATACGCCGGTTACGCAGCTTGCTCTGGGTCTGCTGCTTGGCATTGTGGGTGGTGCCGCGATTGGTTGGCTGGTGGCGCGTTTGATGGTGCGCGCCTTTATCGCCGGCCAGGTTGCGGAGTTCCTCAAGCCCCCTGTCATGTTGATCAGCGTGCTCGTCGCCTACGCCGCTGGTAATGCGGTGCAGCAGGAGGCGGGGCTGCTGGCGACGACCGTCATGGGGATGGTCATTGGCAACTCCGGGCTCGCCGATATCCAGGAGGTTCGGCGCTTCAAGGAGTATCTGGCGGTGCTGCTGGTCTCGACGGTGTTCATCCTGCTAGCCGCCGATGTCGATCCGGCCATTCTGGCGCGCCTAGATTGGCGGGCCGCCGCGCTCATCGCGGCCGTGGTGTTCCTGGTTCGCCCGGCCGCCATCCTCCTGGCGACGCTCGGCACCCCGATGCGTTGGCAGGAGCGCCTCTTCGTCGCTTGGATTGCTCCGCGTGGCATCGTGGCCGCGGCGGTGGCGGGTGTGTTCGCGCCGGAGATGGTGGCCGCTGGTTATCCCGAGGCGGCTAAGCTGACGCCGCTCGTCTTCGTGCTCATACTCACCACGGTCTTCCTCCACGGGTTCTCGATCAGGCGGATCGCGATGTGGCTGGGACTGGCCTCACGGGACCGTCATGGGCTGATGATCGTCGGGGCATCGCCCTGGGGTGTCGAGCTGGCACGGGTCCTGCGGGACCAGGGCGTCTACGTCATCGTCTGTGACCAGTCGTGGCATCGACTCAGGGCCGTTCGCATGGCGGGCATCCCCTATTTCTATGGTGAGATCCTGTCCGAGACTGCCGAGCAGAATCTCGACCTCGCGGATATCGGCTATATGGTGGCCGCGACCGATAATGATGCCTATAACGCCCTGGTATGCAGTCGCTTTATCCGTGAACTCGGTCGCGAGCACGTCTACCAACTACCGACGGATACCGAGGACCAGCCCAAGCGTATCCAAAGGCCGCTAACGGGGCAGCCGATCTACGGTCGCGAGGCGCGCTACGAGGTACTCCTGGAACGCTACTACCGGGGCTGGCGCTTCCACCGTACACGGCTTACCAGTACCTTCCGGCGTCGTGACTACCTGGCTGATATCAGCACTGAGACGATGCCGATGTTTGTGGTGCGTCAGGATGGGGGCTTGCGCTTCCGCATCGCGGGTCAGCGCCTGGTGGCCTATACCGGGGATACCATCGTGGCCTATATGTCGCCGCGAGCACAGGAGCAACGCCGGCCCCAGGAGGCGAGCGCGGAGACCGAGGTTCGCCCGCGGGGCAAGACCTACTGGGGACTCGGATGGGCGCGCAAAGGCGGGCGCTGACCTGTCTGGGCCGGCGCTGTGTGGTGGGCCTTGGGTTAGCCGCGGCGGCGGCAGGCTTGCAGGCTGACGGGTGCCCCGCGGACACCACGATTGAGGCCGTTCGCCGGGGCGTTGAGGCGGGCCGGCTTGTGGCGAGCTCGGTGCGCGTGCGCGGCGTCGTTAGCGCCCGTTTCCCCGGCGAGGCGGCCCTCAACGGGTTCTTCATCCAGCAGTCGGGCAAGGGCGGCGTCCCGGACGGGATCTTTGTCTATACCCCGGAGCATGGGCGCGGGGAGATCCCCGCCGCGGGGAGTCAGGTGAGCGTTCTTGGCGCAGCGGGTGTCCATCGGGGGCAGCCGCAGCTGGAGTGGGTGTCGGCCATTGAGGTGTGCGGTAGCCGCCCGCTGCAACCGATCGAGCTCGAGCTGCCGCTGTCGCCGGCCCGACGGCGAGCGCTTAACGGGGTGTTGGTTGCGGCATCGGATCCGCTGGTCGTCACGGCGAATCAGGCGCTGCGCCGTTGGGGTGTACTCGAACTAGCCGTTGGGCGTCGGCTATTCCAGGACAGCAGCAGCGTCGAAGGCGGACAGCCGGCTGGGTTCTTGCTCGACGATGGATCCTACGCGACGTGGCCGGAGGCGATCGCCTATACGCACCGCGGGCATGGCCGCCGTGTCGGGAGCCGCCTCGAGCGTGCGGCGGGGATCCTGGTGAAACGCTTTGGTCGCTGGCGCTTGCACCCTGTCACTAAACCCGTCTTCTCGGTGCCGAATCCGCGCGCCCAGCCACGGGAGCGAGATGCGGGAGTGCTCCGGATCGCCTCGTTCAATCTCAACAACTTCTTCCCTGTCACCGCGGCCAGGGGGCGCCATAAGGGCGACCAGCGGCGGCGTCATGAGGCGTCCGTCATCGCGGCGCTCACGGCGCTCGACGCGGATGTTTTGGTGGTCCAAGAGCTCGCCAATAACAAGGGAGCGGCCGCCACGCTTGTGGAGCGGTTGAATCGGGAGACGTCAGCTCGCTATGAGCTGGCGACAGGCCCGGCAAGCATCGGCGACGATGCGATCCGCGTGGCGATCCTGGTACGGCGTCAACAGGGGCTGGCCCTGGCGGAGGTCGAGGTCCTGCGTGACGGGCCGCATAACCGTCCGCCGGTGTTGGCGCGCTTGCGGTTGGGAGCCGGACGGAGGCTGGATGTCGCCGGGGTCCATTTTAAGTCCCGCGGCGGTTGCGATAGCTCAGACCCCTGTGGCGAGGCGCGACGGCAGGCGCAAGCCCGTTCATTACGGCGGTGGGTACGAACCGAGGATGACGTTCCAAGCCTAGTCGTGGGCGATTTCAACAGCTATCAGAATGAACGACCGTTGCGGTTGCTGCGCGAAACGGGCCTCGCGCCGGGGGTCGCGCCGCGTGTGCCACCGGCGCAGCGCTACAGCTATGTCTATCGAGGCCGTGCCGGGATGATGGACTTCGCCCTCATGGACCGCCGTGCTCGGTCGCTCTCAAGCGACGGGTTCATCTGGCATCTTGGTGCCGACGAGGCGATGAGGCCGGCGGCCAATGGGCCTTGGGGCGCGAGCGATCACGATGCCGTGGTCGTCGATATCGCCAGGCGGCAACCAACGGATTAGACTAAATTTAGAGTCCATCCCTTGACTGGGCAACCCAGGGTGGTCACGTGATGAACCCATTCCAGGAGCTCGTCGAGAAGCGGATTCGAGAGGCACAGCAACGCGGTGAGATGGATAATCTACCGGGCGAGGGCGAGCCGTTGGCCCTCGATGACGATGCCATGGTCCCGGAGGAGCTTCGCGCCGGCTACCGTTTGCTCAAGAATAGCAACTGCTTGCCTCATGAGGTCGCGGAGCATGCCGAGATTCGCAGTCTGGAAGAGCTGCTCGCGTGTATCGATGCGGGCACCAGCGAGGCGGATCAGGACACGGCGAGACGACGGCTCCGCGTCCTCAAGGACCGCGTCGGCGCTCGGCGTAGTGGCCAGTCGTTATGGGCGGATGCCGCCTACGAGCAGGCACTTGTGGATCAGTTGGACCGGCAGTATAACGGGCGCGATTGAAACGCCAGTGCGCGCGGCAAATTGACAGTGAACCTGCTCGCGGTGGTACTGTCCGACGCGATACGAACGGGCGCGGTTTCGTTCGGAAGACGACGACAATGTAAAGAGGCAGGGATCCGATGAGTATTGCCAGAGTGATTGGACGCAGCGCTGCGGCGGCGGTGCTGGTAAGTGGACTGACCGCGGCCAGCGTGGGTCACGCCCAGGAGAGCAGCAATCAAGGGGGCGGCGAGAGCAATAGCGCACAGCCGGCGAAGCAGCAGCTCCAGCAGCTACAACAGCGCGTGCGCAAGCTCCAGCAGGAGGTTCAGAAGCTCCAGAAGCAGGCCTTGGAGAATAATCCGAAGCTTGGCGAGCAGCGCGACGAGCTGCGCGCGCTCATGGAATCGAAGATGGAGGCCGAAGGCGTCGACGCCAAGGCCGACCAGAAGCGTATGCAGGAGATTCGCAAGAAGATGCAATCGGGCGATGTCTCCAAGGCGGAACAGAAGGAGATGGCCAAGGAGCTGCGCAGTAAGCGTAATGCCATGATGAAGGCCCGCCGGAGCGCCATGCAGGACGACGAGGTCAAGAAGGCGCGCAAGCAGCTTCGCTCGGATCTGCAGGCGGCCATGAAGAAGGAGGATCCTGAGGCGGAGCAGAAGATTGACGAGTACCGTCAAGCCGCTAAGAAGCTCCGGAAGCAGGCGCGCCAGGCCGCGGCGCAGCGCGGCGGTGCCCAGAAGCGCGGCCAAGGCGGCGGCGAGAAGGCGGGCAAGTCCGGCGCTAGCGGGAATCAGGGCGGCGATAACTGATTGCACTGGTCGCCTATGGGCGTATCGTTTCATCGGGCGGGTCGTTAGACCCGCCCGATCTCGTTGGAGATTGGCATGTCGTTCACGCTGTCGACGCCATCGCTGTTGTTCCCTGCCATCTCGCTGCTCCTTTTGGCGTATACCAATCGCTTCCTCACGCTCGCCTCACTGATTCGCGATCTCCAGTCCGAATATCGCCGCAGCGGTAGTCCCAAGATCTGGGAGCAAATCGACAACCTTCGGGCGCGCGTTACTCTGATTAAGTACATGCAGGCGGCCGGGGCTGCGAGTCTGCTGGTCTGCGTGCTGTGTATGTTCCTGTTGTTCGCTGGCTGGCGAGATGCTGCCAGGTTCTTTTTTGCGGGCAGCCTAGTCCTGATGATGCTTTCTTTGGCGCTATCCTTGCGCGAGATCTGGATCTCGGTAACAGCGTTGAATCTGCAACTGAGCGACATCGAGGCGGAGTCGGGGGGCAGTCATCGCCACGGTTAAGGGAACGCTGAAGAATTCTCGCGGGCCTCTGCGCGTCACGGCGGCGCTATGGCAAGGCGGGCTTCGCCGTGAATGGCCGTCGCCCTTTACAACAAGCCCAACGTCGCCCACAGCGCCGCCGTGGTGCGCCCACCGGGGGCGCTCGGCCCGCCCGCAATCAGCGTCGCAGAGGTTTGACTGTACCGCCAATACATTGTGGTGGCCCCGCATCTTGCCTGTGCGCGTCCAGCGGCCAGAGGCTCGTGCGAATTGTTCAGCGTTCCCTTAGGTGTGGTCGCCGCTGCACTCGCGACCAAGCAATCCAGCCGCGACCGATGAGCCGGCCTTCATGTTGAGTCTGATACCGGTCAATGATCCTTACCAGGCGCTCCGGCTGCGTCGCTTCTTAACGGCAGCTGTTGTTTATCTGGGGTTGATTGGCCTAGCCGGCATCTATGTCGCCGTTGACCTGATGGCACTGACTGACTGGATTCGTACGACCGCTGCGATTCTCATCATCAATGGTCTTCTATTCGGGGTTCTGCGTAGCGGCCGCAACGAACAGCTCCCGGACCCGAGTCTGACGCTGATTCAAATGATCGCAGCCTGTCTTTTGACGGCGTTGGTCGCCTTTCAGGTCGATGGCGCCCGGGGCGCGCTGTTGTTGATCTTGATGGCGCTGTTGATGTTCGGCGCCTTTCGCTTGCGCATGGGTGATTTTCTCCTGATGGGGGCTTTCGCGGTGGCGTCCTATGGCCTGGTCATCGCGTCGCTTCGACACCTGCGCCCGGATGCGCTGGAGTTGCGAGCGGCATTGCTCCAGCTAACAGCCTTCGCCATGACGATCGCCTGTGGCGCATTGTTCGTTGGGTACACTGGTGGCCTACGGCGGCAGCTGAGTAGTCGTCAACTCGAGCTCCAGCGGGCGAATGAGGCGGTTCACGAGCTCTCCATTCGGGACGGACTAACCGGCGTGCATAATCGTGGCGAGATCGTGCGCCTGGTCAGCGAGGAGTGCGAACGTGCCAAGCGCCTCGATATGAGCCTCACCGTGGCGATGCTGGATCTCGATCGATTTAAGGCGGTGAATCGCGACCATGATCATACGACGGGCGACGTGATCCTACAGCGTGTCGCCGCGACGCTGGAGAGTGGGGTGCGGGCGGTGGATGCCGTTGGTCGCTATGGCGGCGAGGAATTCCTGTTGGTGTTACCGGATACGGACCTTGAGGGCGGCCGCGATACCGCTGAGGCGTTACGGCGTTTGTGTAGCAAGCTTGCATGGCGGGATCTCGCCGATGATCTACGGCTCAGTGTGTCCGTCGGGGTCGCATCATATCGGCAAGGCGAGGGCACCGATGCGCTCATTGAACGTGCCCGCCAGTGCGCGGACCACGCCTTGGATAATGGCGGTGACGCTGTTGTCACGGAAGCCGCGATTGCGCCCGTGCCTGTTACGGGGCGCGAGGACGATACCTCAACTGGTCTGTAGGCGTGCGGCGGCGGTATTGGCAATCGCGGGCCATGCCATGAGCGCTAGGATAGCTAGCAGTGAGAGGCTAGGCAGCCAGAGCGCTAGCGCGATACCCAGTAGGCTCGTGCCAACGGTGACGTTGGCCACCCAAGGGGATCGTCGGCCGGCGCGCGAGGCCAAGGTGAACGTTGCTCGGAGCGTACCGCCGGGGTAGTTGGCCGCAACGGCCGGCGAGAGCCAGCTCAAAGCGGGGCTATGGAGGAGGCAATAACAGGCCCATGCCGCTAACCAGGCGGGGCCGGGGGACGGCATCCCGAAAAGCAGCTCGCGCCAGATAAGGTGGTTCGCTGTCCAGCGAGCGAGGGCGCTAGCCGTTAGCCCATCAACGACGGCAACAGCCACGGCCGCTACAGTCGTCACGCCCAGCTCCAGGCCCGCCGCGCGCAACAGACGGCGCGCCCGCTTCGCTAATGATGGCCGCGCAGGCGCGGTTACTTGTGATTCCAGGAGCAGGTAGCTCGCGGCGAGGAGCGTAATCGTACCGAGCATGAGTAACCAGAAGGTCGATGCGACGACCAACGGCGAAGGCCATAGGGCACTGACGAGAAGAAACCAGCGATCCGTTGCGAAGGCCAGGCTCAGCCAGCCCAGCAGTATCAATAGCAGCCCGGCAGATGACGCCGCATGCAGGCTACGGCCCGCATCGGCCAGGATGTGCATGGGTTGACCGTGGACGTGAACGGGTGTCATGGGCGTTTAGAATCCCTCATGCTTAGTGGCCCTTAAAATAACGGCGGGAGTCCTCTATGACTATGGCGACGCTAGCGGATTGCGTGCTTTTCCGTCACGGTATCGCGGAGGACGCGACCGAGCGTGGCGTGGCTGACGCGGAGCGCCGTTTGACGCCACGCGGCCAGGAACGAACGCGCCAAGCGGCCGAGGGCTTGCGCCGGTGGCTCGATGAGCCGATCGAGGTCCTGCGCAGCCCGCTCGTTCGGGCGCACGAGACGGCGGCAATAATTGCCGAGGTTTTTGGTGCTCAGGCACGCGAGTTGGGCGCCCTGGCGCCGGGGCAGCCGACCGGCGTTTTGGGCCGGGAGTTGGCAATGGCGTCGGCGCCGCGCCTGCCGGTTGCCGTCGGTCACGAGCCGGACCTGAGCGAGCTCGTCGCCTGGGTCTTAGGGGCTTCCAGTGACGCGGGCCTCGGGCTCAAGAAGGCCTCGGCCTGCCGCTTGAGCCTGCCCGTGTCAGGCGCGCCATATGGTCGCCTTCACTGGCTTCTGCCGCCGCGCCTGCTTCGTTGTCTTGGCGACGAGCGGTGACCAGATAAGCGGGCGGCCTTTAGGCGCTCATTACGAAGGAGGATTACATGCGCTCAGGTGATACGCAGTCGTTCCAGGAAGTCGCGGCCCTCGATATGGGCTCCAACAGCTTCCACCTCGTCGTGGCCCGTTTGGACAATGGTAGCGTTAAGGTCGTCGACCGGGTCCGGGAGACGGTTCGGCTGGCTGCGGGGCTCGACGAGCAGGGCCGTCTGACCGCGGAGGCGGAGGCCAACGCCCTCGTCTCCCTGGAGCGACTGGGCCAGCGTCTGCGCGAGCTGCCGACGGGGAGCGTCCGCGCGGTTGGGACGAATACCCTGCGCCAGGCTCGTAATAGTGCGGATTTTCTTCGTCGCGCGAGCGCTGCGCTCGGCCATGAGGTGGAGGTGATCTCGGGCTACGAGGAGGCGCGACTGATCTACCTCGGCGTCGCCCACAGTATTGCCGACGATGGCGGTCAGCGCCTGGTGGTGGATATCGGCGGTGGGAGCACGGAATTCATCCTCGGCCGCGGGTTTGAGCCGGAACTCATGGAGAGCCTGCATATGGGCTGCGTGAGCCTCACCAATACCTACTTCCCTGATGGTGGTATCACCAAAAAGCGTATGCAGAAGGCCGTGCTGGCGGCGCAGCGCGAGCTGGAGCCCGTCCGCGAGGGGTTTGTGCGACGCGGCTGGCAGCGTGTTCTTGGTTCATCGGGCACGATTAAGGCGATTGACAGCGTTCTCGACGCCGATAGCCACTCGCGCGAGGGGATTACCCGGGACGGACTCAAGACGCTACGCAAGAGCGTCATCAATGCCGGGAGCATCGAGAAACTCAGTCTCAAGGGGCTAAGCGAGCGCCGGGCACAGGTGTTGCCGGGTGGGCTTGCGGTGCTCAGCGGCGCGTTCGAGGCCTTGGGAATCGAACGCATGGAATACGCCGACGGCGCGCTACGTGAGGGCGCGCTCTATGATCTACTCGGGCGCATCCGCCATGAGGACGTGCGGGCTCGGACGGTGGCCGCGATGGCGTCGCGCCATCATGTGGATTGGACTCAGGTCGAGAGTGTACGGGCGACGGCGCTCGGCTTGCTCGAGCAGGTGCGCGAGCCGTGGGGCCTGACCGATGAGCTCAACGACCGGCTATTGAGCTGGGCCGCTGAGCTCCACGAGATTGGACTCGACATCTCCCATAGCGGCTACCACAAACATGGGGCCTACATCGTGAGTTATGCCGATATGGCCGGCTTCTCGCGGGAGGAGCAGCGTCTTCTGGCGGCGTTGGTTCGTTCCCATCGCCGTAAGTTTCGAAATAAGGCCTTTGACGAGCTGCCAGGCGATTGGGCCCAAGCGGGGCGGCGGTTGGCACTGCTGCTGCGACTCGCCGTCGTGTTGCGACGCGGACGTAACGAACAATCCCTACCGACGATCACGCTGAGCGTTGATGACGCTCGGATGCGGCTCGATTTCCCAGCCGGTTGGTTGGATGAGCACCCGCTCGCCGTTGCTGATCTTGAGGAGGAACACAGTTTCCTACGTGCGGCGGGCCTGGCGTTGGAATTCGCCTGACCCGCCGGCTGCGAGTGACCGATGCCGCCGGCCCCGGTGCTTGCTGCGCCCGAGAGTCACGCCCAAGGGTTCAGCAGCAAGCGTCAATAGGCTGAATGGCGACTCTCAGGCGTCCCTCGCGGGCCCTTCAAGGAGGGCCTGCTGCGCGGCAAAGGGTGTCTCATCGTCAGCGGGCTGGCACCGGTGGTACTGGCCGTCACTGGTAAGCTCCCATGCCTGGCAGTTATCCCTGAGATAGAAGCCTAGCTCTTCCAGGATGCGGGCACGCAAGCCGTGGTGCTCTATGGGGAAGCACGTCTCGACCCGACGGAAGAAGTTGCGCTCCATCCAATCCGCGCTGGCGCAGAATAGCTCCGGGCGACCGTTGTTGGCGAAGTAGAATACGCGTGTATGTTCGAGAAAGCGCCCGATGATGGAGCGCACCCGGATGTTATCCGAGACGCCCTTAATGCCGGGGCGAAGGGAACACATCCCGCGCACGATGAGGTCGACGCAGACCCCGGCCTGGGAGGCGGTGTATAGCGTTCGGATGATGCGCGGCTCGACCAGGGAATTCACCTTGACGATGATGCGGGCCGGGCGGCCTTCCTGGGCGTGCTCGGCCTCCCGCTCGATCTTGCGGGTCATGCCGTCATGGAGCGTGAAGGGCGATTCCAGTAGTTTGTCGAGTGCCGAGACCTTGCCAAGGCTGGTTAGCTGTAGGAACACCTTGCGCGCATCCTCGCCGATGGCCTGATCGGAGGTCAGCAGCCCGTAGTCGGTGTACAGGCGGGCCGTGCGCCAGTGGTAATTCCCCGTGCCCAAGTGCGTGTACTGCACCAGCGCTTGCGCCTCACGCCGGACCACCAGGGTCAGCTTGGCGTGCGTCTTGTGCCCAACCACACCGTAGACCACGTGTACGCCCGCCTCCTGGAGGCGATTGGCCAGCTTGATGTTGGCCTCCTCGTCGAAACGAGCCCGCAGCTCGATAACGACGGTAACCTCCTTGCCCGCGCGTGCTGCGGCCACGAGGTGGTCAACGATCACCGAGTCGGGTCCGGTCCGGTACAGCGTCTGCTTAATAGCGAGGACGTCCGGGTCCTGGGCGGCCTGACGGATGAACTCCACGACGGGGGCGAAGGAGTCGAAGGGGTGATGCAGGAGCAGATCCTGGTGACGGAGGATGGTGAATAGGTTGTTGGCATGCGTGAGCTTGGCCGGCATCGTGGGTGTGAACGCCGGGTATTTGAGATCGGGACGATCCACTAGGTCGTAGACAGCGAGCAGGCGATTGAGGTTAACGGGGCCATTGACCTGATAGAGGTCGTCGCGGCTGAGCTCGAATTGCTCCAACAGGTAATCGGACATGAACTGCGGGCAGTTGATGGCAACCTCGAGGCGCACGCAGTCGCCGTAGCGCCGGGACGGCAGCTCACCTTCCATGGCGCGCAGCAGATCGTCGACCTCTTCCTCGTCGACATAGAGGTCGCTATTGCGGGTAACGCGGAATTGGTAGCATCCATTGGCCTTCATGCCGGGGAACAGGTCGTTGACATGGGCGTGGATAATCGACGATAGGAAGACGAAGTCCCAAGGGCCGTTACCCGGCTCATCCGGCGGTAGCTGAATGACGCGGGGTAGGGCACGTGGTGCCTGGACGACGGCCATGCCGCTGCTTCGTCCGAAGGCGTCCTTGCCCTCGAGGGAGACGATGAAGTTAAGGCTCTTGTTCAGCACTTGCGGGAAGGGATGCGCTGGGTCGAGGCCCAGCGGGCTGAGTATCGGCAACAATGATTCGCGGAAGTAACGCGCCACCCACGCCCGTTGATTGTCGCTCCACTCGCTGCGCCGTAAAAAGCGGATACGCTCCGCCTCCAACGCCGGCATCAGGTTCTCATTGAGGACGCGGTATTGGTAATCAACCAGCTCGTGGGTGCGCGCGCTGATCTCGCGCAGCACCTCCTGGGGGGTTCGGTTGTCAGGACCGGCCTGTACGGAGCCCAACTCCTCCGCCTGCTTGAGACCCGCGACTCGGACCTCGAAGAACTCGTCCAGGTTATCGCTGGCAATGCATAGGAACTTGAGCCGTTCGATCAGCGGATTGCTCGTATCGCGCGCCTGCTCAAGGACGCGCCGATTGAACTCCAACAGGCTTAGCTGGCGGTTGATGTAGAGATCGGGATTGTTGAGATCCGGGGTATTCATCGAGGCTCGAATGCCGTTGCTCGCCGGGGGATTTATATTATGGCAGTTCAGTGACAGCGCTGTTACGAGCGCTATTGCGCTAGCCGGAGCTCTGACCTGAGCCGCGGGCGTTAATCGGCCTGGTTGCCCCTTGCCTGCTTGGCCAATGCCGTCTCGAGGGTTACTACGGAGACGGCACCGTTGAAGGCGCGCTCGCCGACGACGAGGCTGGGCACACTAGTCAAATCGCGCCGCTGCGCGCTCTCGACGTCCGCTAACAGGCCCTTCAGGCCCTCAGCGCTGGACCAGGCCGTGGCGAGGAGGTCGCTTACGCCATGTTCGGCGGCTAGAGCCTCGAGCACATCGGTATCGCCGATAACGGCGCCATCGGCGAAGTGACGGCGTAACAAGGCGCGATGGAAATCCGGAAACGACTGTGGCCGGTGGTTCATGACCGTGTGGCCCAGCAGCAGGGCATAGCGCGAGTTGGTGACGCGGCGCTGCTCGGCCAGCGGCAGTTGATCGTGATCAATGAGCACACGCAGGGCGCCATCGGTCGCCGCGCCATCAGCGCTGGCGTCCGCCGTTGCCACAATCGATCCGAGGATCGGATTACTCGGTTGCGTTTCGACGAACCGATAGTGGATTGCCAGGGCGTAGTGGCGGGCCAGGCGGTCTAGGCGTTCACTGGCCACGTAACAGAAGGGGCAGTTGTAGTCGAAGAACAGTTCGACTGGAACACGGATGGCGTCGGTCATGGGTTGGCCTGGGCGCTTATGGGAGGCCTACGATATCAGTCGCACCACGCTCTAGGGTCGTTACGCTGGGCGCCGCGTGCGCCGCCCGAGCTCGTATAAGGTTGGGCGGATGGCCACCTTTCCGGACCATCGGTCCTGCGTTAAGCTTCGCTGATCAGGCTTGTAATCGCATCAATCCCGCTTTCGATCGAGACGAGGCAGACAGGGCATGACGGAACGAGTGAACAGGGCAGGACTCCAGATCGAGCGTTCGCTGGATCGGCTCATCAGTGGCGAGGCCATCCCGGGTACCCGTGTCACGGTAGAGGACTTCTGGAAGGCCCTCGCACGGATCATCCGCGAGATGTCTCCGCGCAACCAGGAGCTGATCGCCGAACGCGAGCGACTGCAGAACGAGTTGGATAACTGGCACGGTAATAATCCGGGGGCCGTCGATAGCGATAGCTATCGCGCCTTCCTCGAGGCGATCGGCTACCTCGAGCCTGAGGGCGATGACTTCCAGGTCTCGACCGCCAACGTCGATGACGAGATCGCTCACGTCGCTGGCCCGCAGCTCGTCGTGCCGGTGAGTAACGCGCGCTATGCGCTCAACGCGGCCAACGCGCGATGGGGTAGTCTCTACGACGCCCTCTACGGCACCGACTTGATCCCGCAAGAGGGTGAGCTGGCGCCAGGCAAGGCGTACAACGCCAAGCGCGGCCAGGAGGTCATGCGCCGGGCCGCTGCCTTTCTGGATGAGCTCATGCCGTTGCAGGAGGGCAGCCATGGCGATGCGACCGCGTACCGCGTGCGTGGGCCCTACGGTCACGGCCAGCTCGTTGTCGTCCACGGTGATCGCGAGGTCCGGTTGCAGGACCCCAGCCAGTTCGCCGGCTATACCGGGACCGGGGAGGCGCCGAGCACGATCTTGTTGGTCAATAACGGCCTGCATGTGGAGATCGTCATCGATGCGCGCGACCCGGTCGGGGCCGAGCATCCCGCCGGCGTTAAGGACGTGATCATGGAGGCGGCTGTCACGGCGATCCAGGATTGCGAGGATTCGGTGGCGGCCGTCGATGGCGAGGATAAGGCCGGGGTGTATCGCAACTGGCTCGGCCTGATGCAGGGCGATCTAACGACGAGCTTCCGCAAGGGCACCCAGAGCATGACCCGGCACCTCAATGCCGACCGGGTCTACACGGCGCCGGATGGTGGTGACAAGCGCCTGCAAGGCCGCAGCCTGATGCTGGTCCGCAATGTGGGCCATTTGATGACCACGCCCGCGGTACTGGATGGCGAGGGCAATGAGGTCTTTGAGGGCATTCTGGACGCCATGTGCACGGGCCTGATCGCGATCCATGATCTCGCGAAGGGCCCGGGCGAGATGCGCAATAGCCGCACGGGCAGTGTCTACATCGTCAAGCCCAAGATGCACGGCGCCCATGAGGTGCGCTTTGCCTGTGATCTATTCGCCAAGGTTGAACAAGCACTGGGATTGGCCCGCAATACCATTAAGATCGGCGTCATGGATGAGGAGCGTCGGACTACGCTCAACCTCAAGGCGTGCATACGCGAGGCCAGCGAACGCATCATCTTCATCAACACCGGCTTCCTCGACCGTACCGGCGACGAGATCCATACCGAGATGGAAGCCGGCGCCATGATCCGCAAGGGCGAGATGAAGCAGTCCACGTGGCTCAATGCCTATGAGGACTGGAACGTCGACGTCGGGCTGGCGTGTGGGCTACAGGGGCGCGCCCAGATCGGCAAGGGCATGTGGCCCATGCCGGATCGGATGAGCGCCATGATGGACGCCAAGATCGGGCATCCCCAGGCCGGCGCGAACTGCGCCTGGGTCCCATCGCCGACGGCGGCCACGCTGCATAGCATCCACTATCACCGCTGTGACGTGCGTGCCCGGCAGGCCGAGCTGGCTGGTCAGCGTCGCGCGAGCCTGGAGCAGCTCCTGACCATTCCCGTGACCGAGGCGCGGGACTGGTCCGACGAGGCCATTCAGCAGGAGCTCGACAACAACTGCCAGAGCCTGTTGGGTTACGTCGTGCGCTGGATCGACCATGGCATCGGCTGCTCCAAGGTGCCGGATATCACCGATACCCCGCTCATGGAGGACCGGGCAACACTGCGCATCGGCAGCCAGCACGTTGCCAACTGGCTATATCACGGCGTGGTGAGCGAGGATCAGGTCATGGCGACGCTCAAGCGCATGGCCGATGTCGTGGATCGGCAGAACAGTGACGATCCCAACTACCAGCCCATGGCACCGGCCTACGATGGCGTGGCCTTTAGGGCGGCTTGCGACCTGATCTTCAAGGGCCGTGAGCAGCCCAGCGGCTACACCGAGCCCATCCTCCACGCCCGGCGACGCGAGCTCAAAGGCAGCTAAGCGCTGCCTCAAAGGTGGCGGCGGTGCCGCAAGTGCCGCCGTTGCCGTTTCGTAGGGTAAATCTTAGCGATCGCGCGGGGGCTGGGCGGTGCCTGTCAGGAACCGGTCGAGCCCGGTTGTCAGTTGAGCGGCCAGATCACGCATAGACTGCTAACGCCTGCGGCTCCGGGGGGTTCGCAACGAAAAAGGCCCGGCGCGGCGGCCGGGCCTTGTCGATGGGCTGACGGCTGCCCGCCTAGGCGACCTGCGTGCTCTGCCGGGCGAGATCCCGCAGCACGTAATGGAGGATGCCGCCGTGGGTGTAGTACTCCCACTCGGTGGGGGTATCGATCCGCACCTTGGCCTTGAAGTCGGTACGCGAGCCGTCGTCACCCCGAGCCGTCACATCAACGGTCTCCGGTTCACCCTCAACGCTCCCCACCGCGAAGGTCTCATTCCCCGTCAGGCCGAGCGTCTCGGCGTTTTCGCCCTCCGCGAACTGCAGTGGCAATACGCCGAAACCGACGAGGTTGGAGCGATGGATGCGCTCATAGCTCTCGGCGATGACCGCCTTGACGCCGAGCAGCCGCGTCCCCTTAGCCGCCCAGTCGCGGCTGGATCCGGTGCCGTACTCCTTACCGGCAAGCACGACCAGCGGGACGCCGTCCTGCTCATAGCGAACCGAGGCATCGTAGATGCTCATCTCCTCGCCCGATGGGAAGTGCGTCGTCCAGCTACCTGAGCTGCCAGGCGCGAGCAAGTTCTTGAAGCGCACGTTAGCGAACGTGCCCCGGACCATGACCTCGTGGTTGCCGCGTCGCGAGCCGTAGCTGTTGAAATCCGTGGGCTGCACGCCCTGGGACTGCAGGTACTCGCCCGCTGGGCTGTCCGGCTTAATGGCGCCCGCCGGCGAGATGTGGTCCGTGGTGATGGAGTCGCCGCACTTGACCAGACAACGCGCCCCCTCGATGGCCCGAACGCTATCGGGCTCCAGCGACATGTTCTCGAAGTACGGGGGATGGCGAACGTAGGTCGACTCGGGCCACTCGTAGATCTGTCCCTCGGGGATCGGCAGCTTCTGCCACTGCTCGGAGCCAGCGAAGACATCCTCGTACTTACTCCGGAACATGGTCGACGAGAGGGTGCCGCCGACGATCTCCTGGATCTCACCCTGGGACGGCCAGAGCTCTTCCAGGTAGACGTCGCGCCCGTGACTATCCTGCCCAATGGGCTCGTTGAGCAGATCGACGGCCATGTTGCCGGCCAGGGCGTAGGCCACGACCAACGGCGGCGAGGCGAGGTAGTTGGCCGGCACATCCTGGTGGATGCGGCCCTCGAAGTTGCGGTTGCCCGATAGTACCGAGGTTACGATCAGATCGCCCTCGCGGATGGCCTCCGTGATCTCGTCCCGCAGGGGCCCCGAGTTGCCGATACAGGTGGTGCAGCCGAAGCCCACGATATTGAAACCCAGGGCATCGAGGGCATCCATGAGGCCGGCATCGCGCATGTAGGAGGGCACGACCTGGGAGCCGGGCGCGAACGAGGTCTTCACCCAGGGCTTGGTGTCGAGACCACGCTCGTAGGCCTTCTTGGCCACCAGCCCGGCCGCCACCAGGACCTGCGGGTTTGAGGTGTTGGTGCAGGACGTGATCGCGGCGATGACCACATCACCGTGGTTGAGGACGTGCTTGTTGCCGTCCATCTCGAACTCCACGGCCCCGCGCTCGTGCCAGTTCTCAGCACCCGCAGCCGCCTGGCCGCCTTCTTCCTCGAAGCGTTCCTGGTCATCGGTGTCGGGCACGCGGCCGGTTGCCTCGAGCTCGTGTTTCAGGTGATCGAGGTAGGCCGACTTGGCCTGGGTTAGCGGGACCCGGTCCTGGGGCCGTTTGGGCCCGGCGAGGCTGGCCTCGACATCGCCGAGATCGAGCTCGACGACGTCGGAGTACTCGGCCTCGCGCTGGCCCTCATGACGCCACATGCCCTGGGTCTTGGCGTACTCCTCGACCAGCGCCAGGGTGTCGTCGTCGCGCCCGGAAAGCCGCATGTAGCGCGTGGTTTCCTCGTCCATGGGGAAGACCCCGCAGGTCGCGCCGTACTCCGGTGCCATGTTGCCGATGGTGGCTCGATCGGCGAGGGGCAGGTTGGCCAGCCCGTCGCCGAAGAACTCGACGAACTTGCCCACCACGCCCTTCTTGCGCAGCATCTCCGTGACGGTGAGGACCAGATCGGTCGCCGTCGCGCCCTCACGCATCCGCCCTTTCAACCGGACGCCTACTACCTGCGGCAGCAGCATGGTGATGGGCTGGCCGAGCATCGCGGCCTCGGCCTCGATGCCGCCGACACCCCAGCCCAATACGCCGAGACCGTTAATCATGGTGGTATGGGAGTCGGTGCCGACCAGCGTGTCCGGGTAGGCGAAGGTCTCGCCGTTATCATCCGCCTTGGTCAGCACGCCCTTCGCCAGGTATTCCAGATTGACCTGATGGACGATGCCCGTGCCCGGCGGCACGACCCGGAAGTTATCGAACGCCTTCTGACCCCAGCGCAGGAACTTGTAGCGCTCCTCGTTGCGCTTGAACTCCATCTTCGTATTCATATCGACGGCGTTAGCGACGCCGTAGTGATCGACCATGACCGAGTGATCGATCACCAGATCGACCTGCTCCATGGGGTTGATCTGCTGCGGATCACCGCCGAGCTTCTGCATGGCGTTGCGCATGGCCGCCAGGTCAACCACGGCCGGTACGCCGGTAAAGTCCTGGAGCACTACGCGCGCTGGCGTGAAGGCGACCTGATCGCTGGGCTCGGCCTTGGCGTCCCAATTGAGGACGGCCTCGATGTGCTCGCGTGTGACGTTCTTGCCGTCCTCCTTACGCAGGAGATTCTCAAGCAGCACCTTGAGGCTGAACGGGAGCCGATCGATGTCGTACTGCGGTTTCAGCGCGTTGAGGTCGTGGAAGGCGTAGCGTTGGCCGTTGACCTCCAGGCTGGATCGGGTGTTGTAGCTGTCCGTCATAGATAACTCCAGGGGCTTAATACGGGGCGCTGTCCCTGGCTCGCGACCACCGTTTGTGGGCCTCATCTCAGCCCCCGGGGTAGCAGCCAGTTGTCCCTCTAGTCTACACCAATCCGGCGGCGCTGCGGCAGTGCCGCATTGCTGGTTTAGGTACAACATCGCTCAAATCGCACTTGGGCCCTGTTCGCCGAGCGCCCGCTCTGACAAGGCGCGGCGGGCCCCGCTTCACTGGCGCGACGGTCGAGGTCGCGACGCTTGCTGCGAGCGCGCCTGTTATGGCGCGCCGAGGCCCGCGAGGGTTATTCAGCGCATCCCTAGGTAGTGGCCAGGAGGCCTCGTGCGATCTCGATGAGTTGATTGCGGCCTGTGATCAAGCGCCAGCGACTGCCACCGACCGCGCGCCACAGGGCAGCGCCGCGGACGGCCGATAGGAGCAGCGCGCGAATCATGGCGGCGTTGTCGGGGTCTTCCAGGTGGAGGCGCTCGCCGCGGACCACGATCCGCGGCTTGAGCTGGCTCAACGTCTCGCTGTATAGATCGCCTAGGTTGCTAATGACGTTGCGATGGATGGGCGATTGGAAGTACTCCGCTTGGCTCGCAGCGCGCTGCAGGCCGTGGCGAACGGTCTCCATGTAGCGGCGATGCCGACTGAGGCGGCGTTCGAGCGCCAGTATGATTACCAGATAGCGCGTGAGCTCCGCTTCGCGCGGATTGCCGAGGTGATCGATGAGTTGGTGTAGGCCGGGCTGGAGGCTATGGTCATCACCGTAGAGCGCGGCTACGCCGCCATCGTAGTCGGTGAGCAAGGCGCGGATGCACGGCTCTATCTGGGCTTGATCCGTCTGGCCGTAACTGCCGAGCCGTCGGACCTGGTGCAGCGCCATGAACACCCCGCTCATGGCCAGGACTTGTTCGCGTTCAGGCGCTGACACGCTCGATCCCCTCGTCGTTCTGCCCCTCAATATGGTCGATGACACCGCCACCCAGACACTCCTCACGGTCGTAGAACACCACGTACTGACCCGGCGTGAGTGCCCGCTGGGGCCTGTCGAAGCAGACCCGCACCCCGTCTCGCGTCGGCTCGATGAGACACGACTGATCGGGCTGGCGGTAGCGGTTTCGGGCGACGCAGCGCCGCGGTAGCTCGCGGACCGTCAGCCCGATCCAATGGACCGGAGTCGCCTGCAGGCCATGACTGAACAGGGCCGGATGGTCGTGGCCCTCGACGACGATGAGCCGATTCCGTTCGGGGTCCTTGTTAGCTACGTACCAGGGACCACCCCGGCCGCCGAGATCGAGGCCTCGGCGCTGACCGATGGTGTAGAACGCCAGGCCCATATGCTCGCCCAGGTAGTCGCCGGCGTCGGTCATAATCGGGCCGGGCTGGGGCTCGATGTAGTGCGCCAGGAAGCCGCGGAAGTCGCGCTCCCCGATGAAGCAGATCCCGGTGCTGTCCTTGCGATTGAAGTTGTCGAAACCGGCATCGGCTGCGATCTCGCGGACCCGGGCCTTGGTGAGTTCCGCCAACGGGAAGCGGGCCCAAGCCAGTTGCTCTTGCGTGAGGGCATGGAGGAAATACGTCTGATCCTTGCTCGGGTCCGCTGCCCGCATCAGTCGCCAGTTCCCCGGTTCGCCGCGTATCCCGGCGTAATGGCCGGTCGCCACGGCGTCCGCGCCCAGCCGCTGGGCATGGTCGACGAGCGCGCCGAATTTGATG
The DNA here is from genome assembly GCA_913055565.1 of uncultured Ectothiorhodospiraceae bacterium. GTDB lineage: Bacteria > Pseudomonadota > Gammaproteobacteria > Nitrococcales > Nitrococcaceae > CAJXKP01. The sequence continues at coordinate 55,275 of CAJXKP010000003.1, read as the reverse complement.
TGGCGATTGCACAGCACGTCCGGGTTGGGCGTGCGCCCGGCTCGGAACTCGGCGAGGCAGTGCTCGAAGACCTGCTCGCGATAGCGCTGGGAGAAGTTGGCGTCATGCAGTGGGATGCCGAGCTCGCTGCAGACCTGATCGGCAAACGAGCGGTCCTCGGCCGCTGGGCACACGCCCGGGGCGTCATCGTCTTCCCAATTCTTCATAAACAGCCCCTCGACGCGGTAGCCCTGCCGCACGAGTAGATAGGCACTGACGGCGCTGTCCACGCCGCCGGATAACCCCACGATGATCCGGCTACCGGTATCGGTCATCGAAGCCTCACGACGCCTAAAAACGATCGATCAGGCTAACATGCCTGCCGGGTCCACGGGCCGGTGTGGGGATCAGTATCCCTGGGGCGGGACATCAGCATCCGCCGGGATGAAGACGTTCTCGCTAACGTTCTCGCTGGCGGGGCTCGTCTGGCGCTCCGCGGCTTCGAAGTAGTCCGGCTGCATCTGCTCAATAAAGCGCTTGGCAGGGCTAGACAGGAACTTCCCCCGGCGTGTCAGCACGCCGTAGGTGCGCCAGGGGAATATATCGGGCAGACGCTTGACCGCGAAGTCCTCGTTCCCGGTCAGGCACATGTTGCTAACGATGGCGATGCCGAAACCACAGGCAACGTAGCGCTTGATGACCTCCCAACCACCCACCTCCAGCCGTGGCCGGTACGGGATGCTGTGCTGCTGGAATACCAGGTTGATGAGCCGCCAGGTGGTCAATCGGCGTGGCGGTACGATGAGGTCGTCTCGCGCCAGATCCTCCAGGGTGATCACCTCGCGCTCGGCCAGTTCGTGGTGGCGCGGTGTGATGAGCGATAGGCCGTAGGCGTAGACGGCGCGATAATTGACGTCCGGTGGCAGCTCGAGCATGGAGCCCACGGCAAAATCCACCTCGTCGTCGCGAAGTGCCTGGCACATCTCGCGGCCTTCAAGGTTGTGGACCTTGACGTGGATCCCCGGGTGTTGCTTCATGAAGTCGTTGATGAGCTCGGGCAACAGATAGAGCGTCGTCGATTCGCCGGCCGCGAGGTCCAGACGGCCGGCACTGAGGCTGCGTGTCCGCGCGGCGAAGTGTGTGGGAAGGGCGTCCACCCCCGCGACCAGCGGTTGAGCCAGTTCATACAGCGTCTGCCCGTCGGGTGTCACCGTGATGCGGGGCCCGCGGCGCTCGAACAAGGTGATACCGAGCTCGCGTTCAAGGGCCTGTATCTGCAGCGATACCGACGGCTGGCTTAGGGATAGCTGCTCGGCTGCCTTGGAGATGCTGCCGGTCTCTGCCGCGAAGCAGAAGGCACGTAACTGCTTGATCCGATTATGCTTATTCGGGCTCTGCGCTTCTGTGACCACGCATCATCCTCTCATTATATGTTTTTAGAATACTACAGACGGGCAAAATTGCCTTGTCAAATGCTGCGGCGCGACACTATAGTGCTCGCCTAGTCCCGTTGTCGCCGGTGGCGGCGGTGGTGACGCCTTATCGACGCAATGAGTGAACCGGATCCGGAGCGGATCCGATACGGGAGGCATTAAGGCCATGAACGACCAAACCGCAATCAATCAGCTCCAGAAGGACTGGGCCGAGAATCCCCGGTGGCAGGGCGTCACCCGCCCTTATACGGCCGAGGATGTGGTCAATCTGCGCGGCTCGGTGCGGATCGAGTATACCTTGGCACGGCTGGGCGCGGAGAAGCTCTGGCGCAAGATTCATGAGATGGATTACGTCAACGCCCTGGGTGCCCTGACGGGCAATCAGGCGATGCAGCAGGTTAAGGCGGGCCTTAATGCCATTTATCTCTCGGGCTGGCAGGTCGCCGCGGACGCCAATAACGCCGGCACGATGTATCCGGATCAGTCGTTGTATCCCGCCGATTCCGTGCCGTCAGTGGTCGAGCGCATTAATAACTGCCTGATGCGCGCCGACGAGATTAGCCATGCCGAGGGTGATGACAGCGTCGACTGGTTCCAGCCCATCGTTGCCGATGCCGAGGCCGGTTTCGGCGGTGTCCTTAACGCCTTTGAGCTGATGAAGGGCATGATCCGGGCCGGCGCGGCAGGGGTCCACTTCGAGGACCAACTGGCGTCGGTAAAGAAATGTGGCCACATGGGCGGTAAGGTCTTGGTGCCGACGCGCGAGGCCGTTGAGAAGCTCAAGGCCGCCCGTTTGGCTGCTGATGTGATGGATGTGCCGACGCTGATCGTAGCGCGAACGGACGCTCTGGCAGCGGACCTGATCACTAACGACATCGACGAGGACGACGCCCCCTTCATCAAGGATGAGCGCACCTTCGAGGGCTTCCATCGCACGCATGCGGGGGAGGCGCAAGCGATCGCGCGCGGCAAGGCCTACACGCCGTATGCGGATCTGATCTGGTGCGAGACCGGAAAGCCCGATCTGGAGTTCGCCAAGCGGTTCGCGGATGCGATCCACGATGTGAACCCGGATCAGATGCTGGCCTACAATTGCTCGCCGTCGTTCAATTGGCGGGGCAATCTGGATGACGTAACTATCGCCAAGTTCCAGCGGGAGCTGGCGGCCATGGGGTATAAGTTCCAGTTCATCACGCTGGCTGGGTTCCACAGCCTCAACTACTCGATGTTCGAGCTGGCCCGCGGCTACAAGGAGCGTCAGATGGAGGCCTACTCGGAGCTCCAGCAAAAGGAGTTCGACGCCGAGAAGTATGGCTACAGCGCGACTCGCCATCAGCGTGAGGTCGGCGCCGGCTATTTCGACACGGTGACTAACGTGATCCAGGGCGGGCAGTCGTCGACGACGGCCATGAGCGGCTCGACCGAGGAGGGTCAGTTCAGCACCGCGAAGTAAACGACGCCAACCTAAGGGTTATTAGACCCAGCCCGGGGCCGACCGCCGGCTCCGGGCGCCGCTGGTACGGCACGGCTACGGCGGCCGCCCACCGCACTATGATAGGCTCCCAGCAGTGCGGGTCGGCCTAGCGCAGCCTCATCGTTGCCGCGAAGCCGTTAGCCGCCCCCCTTTAAAATGCCCATTTCGGGCCCATCTTTAGCCTTACGGCGATCAATCGGAACCATGGCAGACGAACCGAATCTTCCGGACGACGATGGCACCTCAGTCGAGACAGCTAAGCCGGAGCTCAAAGAGCCGCCACGCTATCGGGTCGTGCTGTTGAACGACGACTTCACGCCGATGGACTTCGTGGTCGAGGTGCTGCAGACGTTCTTCAACATGGATCGTAGTAAGGCGACACAGATCATGCTCCACGTGCATACTCGGGGTAAGGGGGTATGTGGCGAGTTCAGTCGCGATGTCGCCGAGACGAAGGTGGACCAGGTCAACGAGTACTCGCGTCAGAATGAGCACCCGTTGATGTGCACCATGGAGCCGGCGTAGGGCCACTGGGTCTGTCCGTTGGAACCGACCGGCAACTGGCCAGGTCGCACGAGTAGAGATTTTTACGGCCGGGTATCGGGTGAGGCGCATGCTGAGTAAAGAGCTGGAGTTCACGCTGAATCTCGCTTTCAAGGAGGCGAGGGATAAGCGTCACGAGTTTCTGACGGTCGAGCACCTGTTGCTCGCCCTAACGGACAATCCCGCCGCATTGGAGGTCCTACGGGCCTGCGGCGCGGATGTCGATCAACTGCGCCGGGACCTTGAGGCCTTCCTGGACGAGACGACGCCGCTGCTGCCGGAGAATGACAGCCGCGAGACCCAGCCGACCCTGGGCTTTCAGCGCGTACTGCAACGCGCGATCCTGCACGTTCAGTCCTCCGGCAATAAGGAGGTCACGGGGGCCAACGTACTGATTGCCATCTTCAGCGAGCAGGAGTCGCAGGCGGTCTACTTCCTGCACAAGCAGAATATCTCGCGCCTGGATGCCGTTAACTACGTCTCGCACGGCATCTCCAAGGTGCCTGGCGAGGATGATTCCTCGGAGGGCGAGGAGGGCGCCCCGCAGGACGATGAGGAGGCGGCGACGGATAGCAGCGCCAAGACGCCGTTGGAGAGCTTCGCCACGGATCTCAACCAGCGAGCGCGTCAGGGCAAGATTGATCCCCTGGTGGGCCGTCGCCAGGAGGTCGAGCGAACCATTCAGGTGCTCTGCCGGCGGCGCAAGAACAATCCGCTGTACGTCGGCGAGGCCGGCGTCGGGAAGACCGCTATCGCTGAGGGCCTTGCCAAGCTGATTGTCGATGGCGAAGCCCCCGAGGTGCTCAGCGATGCGCGCATCTACGCCCTCGACCTCGGTTCCCTCGTTGCCGGGACGAAGTATCGGGGCGACTTCGAGAAGCGCTTGAAATCCTTGTTGGCTCAGTTGCGCAAGGAGCCTAACGGGATTCTGTTCATCGACGAGATCCACACCCTGATCGGCGCGGGTTCCGCCTCGGGGGGAGTAATGGACGCCTCCAATCTCTTGAAGCCGATGCTTGGCAGCGGCGAGCTCAAGTGCATCGGTTCGACCACCTATCAGGAGTATCGAAGCATCTTCGAGAAGGATCGCGCCCTGGCCCGGCGGTTCCAGAAGATCGATGTCACGGAGCCGTCGGTGGCCGATACGGTCCAGATCCTGCGCGGACTCAAGGACAAATTCGAAGCGCATCATCAGGTGCGCTACTCCAATCCCGCACTCGAGGCGGCGGCCGAGCTAGCTGCGAAATACATCACGGACCGTCGGCTGCCGGACAAGGCCATCGATGTCATTGATGAGGCTGGCGCCAACCTGCGTCTGCTGCCGCCATCGAAGCGTAAGAAGACGATTAATGTGCCTGACGTCGAGTCCATCATCGCCAAGATGGCGCGCATCCCGCCGAAGCGGGTGTCGACCTCGGATATGCGATTGTTGGAAAACATCGAGAAGGATCTCAAGCGGGCTATCTTCGGCCAGGATCAGGCTATCGACAGCCTGGCCGCGACGATCAAGATGTCGCGCGCCGGTTTGCGGGATACCGAGAAGCCTGTCGGTAGCTTCCTATTCGCGGGGCCAACCGGTGTGGGCAAGACGGAGGTGACGCGTCAGCTCGCCGAGCTGATGGGCATTAATCTGCTGCGCTTCGATATGTCGGAGTATATGGAGCGCCACACCGTATCAAGGCTCATCGGCGCGCCTCCGGGTTACGTCGGCTACGATCAAGGTGGCCTGTTGACCGAGGAGGTGCTCAAGCACCCCCATTGTGTGGTTCTCCTCGACGAGATCGAGAAGGCCCACCCGGATGTCTTTAACCTGCTGCTGCAGGTCATGGATCACGGCAAGCTCACGGATAACAACGGTCGCGAGGCCGATTTCCGTAACGTGGTGCTGGTGATGACCACTAATGCGGGCGCCGAGGAGCAGAGCCGTCGTTCGATAGGCTTCACGCCGCAGGATCACGGTACGGATGCCCTGGAAGCGATTCGTCGGATCTTCACCCCCGAGTTCCGCAACCGCATGGATGCCATTATTCAGTTCAATCCGCTGCCCGAGGAGGTTGTGGCCAAGGTCGCTGATAAGTTCGTGCGCGATCTGCGCCATCAGCTGGCCGAGAAGAAGGTCACCCTGGAAGTCACCGACGCGGCTCGGGACTGGCTAGCGCGCGAGGGCTACGATGCGAACATGGGAGCGCGGCCGATGGGCCGGCTGATCCAGGACCGCATCAAGCGCCCGCTTGCCGATGAGCTGCTCTTCGGTCGGCTTAGTCGCGGTGGCCACGTGGTGGTGGACCTCGGGGACGAGGGCGAGCTGAGCTTTGGCTTCAATACCCAGGAGGTCGTCGACTCGCCCGAGGAATGACGACCCTCGGACCGTCCGGTCTCGCGACCGGGCGGCCTAGCGGGCGCGATACACGATCCGCCCCTTGCTCAGATCGTAAGGGGTAAGTTCGACGGTGACCTTGTCACCGCGGAGGATGCGGATATAGTGCTTACGCATCTTCCCGGAGATATGGGCCGTAACGGTGTGACCATTCTCTAGTTCGACCCGGAACATCGTGTTGGGCAGCACGTCCGTAATCGTGCCTTGCATCCGGATGTTGTCTTCCTTCGCCATTCAGTCCTCGTGATTGCCTTAGATCGCTACCGCGCCTTAAGTCGCCTAATTCTATCGTTTCCAAGGCCCGCCTGCCAGTGAATGACCAGCCCTCCTCAAGGGCGACGGGACCAACCCGTGGGCGTGTGGATATCGTGAGGCCTGAACTCAGCCTTGTAGTCCATGCGTTGGCAGCCGTCGATCCAGTAACCGAGATAGAGCCAGTCGTAGCGCCACTCACGAGCCAGCTCGATCTGGCGGAGGATCATGTGCGTGCCGAGCCCGCGCCTGGCCAGTGACGGCTCATAGAAGGTGTACACGGCCGACAAGGCGCCAGGGAGGTGATCCATAACGGCTACCGCGATCAGGCCCCCATCCGGCTCATGGAGTTCCATGCAGAGCGAATCGCACCAGCTCGCGAACAGGAAGTGGGCATAGTCGCCGGGGGTTGGCTCATCCATACCGCCGCCCGGGTGGCGTTCGGTGACATAACGCTCATACAGGCGGTAGTGGGTGTCGTAGAAACCGCCGGTCACGAGCTTGCACTCAAGCTGGGCGTTATCGCGCCTATTGCGACGATGCCGTCGCCGTGGGCGAAAGGCGTCGACGGGGATGCGCAGGCTTTGGCAGGCCTGACATCCGGGGCAGGCAGGCCGGTAGAGGTAGGGCCCGCTGCGGCGGTAGCCGGCATCCAGGAGGCGTCGATAGAGGGCGGGATCGAACGGCAGGCGCGGGTCCACGAAGGCCGTACGTGCGTAACGGTCATCCAGGTAGGGGCACGGATGGTCGCCGGTTGTCAGCAGCGGTGGTGCGTCACCTCGCCATGTCATGCGTTTGCGCTCCCGGCCGTTAGGGGATCAAGCTCCGAATCAAGCGACCAGCGGCCGGCGCGAGTTGGTTGGCGCAAGGCGTGCTCGAGTGTCGTGGTGAAGGCAGGGCGTGTCAGGCACGCAGCGCCCAGCCCCAGCAGATGCTCGGTAGGCATCTGGCAATCGATGAGCTCGAAGTCCGCTTGCCGTAGCTGGGCGTGGAGCCAGGCCAGCGCGATCTTACTGCCGTCACTGACCGCGCTGAACATGGATTCACCGAAGAAAGCACCTCCCAGCGAGACGCCGTAGAGCCCGCCGCCCAGACATGTACCTTGCCAGACCTCAATGGAGTGGGCGATACCCCGCTCGTGCAGCGCCGTGTAGGCTTGCCGCATGGTCGGCGTGATCCAGGTCCCCTCGGCGTCGGACCGTGCCGCCGCGCAGGCGCCGATGACCCTGTCAAAGTCCTGGTCCGCGCTTACCTGGTAGTCGCGACGCCGTAGGCGTTTACGCAGGCTGCGCGCGAGACGCATCTGTCCCGGTCGCATGATCGCCCTTGTCGATGGTGCCCACCAGAGGACCGGCTGATCGGTGCTGAACCAGGGGAATATCCCCCGGCGATAGGCCTGCTCCAGGCGGGCCGGCGATAACGGCCCGCCGATGGCCAGCAGACCATCCGGTTCGGCGAGTGCCTGCTCGACGTCGGGGAACGGTGTGTCGTGATCGTCAGCAGCAATCCAGGGTACGGCCAGCATGCGGCCTCACTGCGATCTCGGGGCTCAGGGCTCGCGACCGTCGACGACGGCGGGTTCGTGCTCGGTGCGATACGGTCCCTCCATTGTAAGGCGCTGGGCGTATTCGTACACCGCCCGCCGCTCACGGGCGAGGAAGTCCGAGACCGCACGCTGGAATCCGGCGTCGGGAAAATAATGCGCCGAGCGCGTGATGGTCGGCACGAATCCCCGGGCTATCTTATGCTCCCCCTGGGCACCCGGCTCGAAGCACTGAAGGCCATGATGGATGCAGTACTCGATACCCTGGTAGTAGCAGGCCTCGAAGTGCAGGCCGTCGATCTCCGTGTCACAGCCCCAATAACGGCCGTAGAGGCGCTGGCGATCGCGAAAGCAGATAGCGCCCGCGATGGGAGTGCCATCGCGCTCGGCGACGATAAGCACCATGCGCCACGCTAAGGCCTCGCCCATGGCGGCGAAGCAATCGCGACTGATGAGAGGCAGATTGCCGTGGAGCTCGAATGTCGTGCGATAGAAGCGATGCATGGCGTCCCAGAGGGCCGGCTCCGCCTCGTCGCCGTGTACGATGCGGAATCGGATTCCGGCCTGGGCGACGTTCCGGCGCTCGCGACGGATGTTCTTGCGTTTCTTGGCAGTCAAGCGCGCCAGGAAGTCATCGAAGTCCTGGTAGCCGGGGTTGAACCAGTGGAACTGGCAGCCGTGCCGGATGCTGTAGCCTGCCGCCGCGAGGGCGGCCGCGTCGTCGGGGTTGGGAAAGAGCCAGTGGGCCGAGCTCAGCCCGTTCTCGCTGGCGCGCTGCCTGGCGCCGCTCGCCAGCCTGTCGACGGCATCACCCCGATCGGTGGTTGGGCGGGCTAGGACGCGGGGTCCCGTTGCCGGCGTCAGGGGGATGGCGCCGACGAGTTTGGGGTAATACGCGCCGCCATAGCGCTCATAGGCATCGGCCCACGCGAAGTCGAACACGAATTCACCCCACGAGTGGCTCTTAAGATAGGCCGGGACGGCGGCCACCAGGGTGTCGTCGTCATGGAGGAGTAGGTGATGGGGTTGCCAACCGGTGCGTGCCGTGACGGCGCCATGGCGTTCCAAGGCGTCGAGGAAGCCGTGCCGGAGGAAGGGATACTCATCCGGGTTTAGTGCGTCCCAGGCGTCGGCGGGTATGTCCGAGAGACGAGACGCGGTCGTTAGTTCCATGGTGGCGAGCCTATAGTGGCGCTGCGGGATTGATAATGGGCGGCGTTCGTCGTCATTGCGGCTGGGGACCGCGACGCCCAGACTGTGATGCTAGCGGTTCGTCGCGGTGGACTGCCATGGCTGCGCTTGCTTGCCTGGCTGTCATTACAGGGTTAAATTAATAATAAATGCGGGGTTATAGGCAACTCTTGTTTCCGTATCTGAATCTCGATGGATGATGTCTCCGAGGCCCAATCCGGCACCAGCCAGGCATCCGTGTTGGTGACCCAGCCTCTTAATCGGGTCCTGCGTGAGGCCGCCCTAGTGCTGCTTTTAGCGGTGGCGGGCTTGATGCTGCTGGCCCTCGTGACCTATGACCCCAAGGACCCCGGGTGGAGCTATGAGGCGGCTACCCCGGGCGTCGCGAACCAGGGCGGCATCTTTGGGGCCTATTTCGCTGATGTGAGCCTGTACCTGTTCGGCTATCTGGCGTATCTGCTGCCTGTGCTCATCGTCGCCCTTGGCGTGCGCGTCTATCGCTGGCAGCGCGCCGCGCAGCCCGTGCGCTGGGGGTTGCTTGGGGTTCGGTTTGCGGGTTTCGTGTTAGCTGTTCTCGCTGGCGATGTCCTGGCCTATTACCACGTCGAGCCCGTGACAGGCACGGTTCCCATGGCCTCGGGCGGTGCCGTGGGGACTGCGGTTGGTGCTGCCTTGCGCGACGGCTTCGGTTTTGATGGCGCGACCCTTCTGAGCCTGGCGTTTTGCCTCGCTGGCGTTACCGTGTTTAGCGGTCTGTCCTGGATACAGCTCATGGATGCGGTGGGCCGTTGGGTGCTGCGAATGGGAGCAGCCTGTCGTCGCGGGCTGGGCTCGCTGCGGCGACGGTGGGCCGATCGTCGCAAGGCCCGGCCGCCGGAACCGATGCCCGTTGCTGCGAGTGATCCGGTTATCGGTACTGGGCCGAGCGAGCCGCCGCGTATCGAGGCGCCTGAACCCTCGCCGGCACCGTCGAAACCGCAAGCCAAGCCAGCATCCGGCAAGCGCGCCTCGAAGCAGCCGCCAAAGTCGTCGGTCCCGGGGGAGGGCAGCATGCCGCCGGTGAATCTGCTGGATGAGGCCCCGCAGCATAAGCGGGGTTACAGCCAGCAGGATCTGGATGCCATCTCTGAGCTGGTCGAGACCAAGCTGGGTGACTTCGGTGTCAGTGTCGAGGTGGCCGCGGTGCATCCCGGACCGGTAGTAACCCGCTTCGAGCTGCAACCGGCGCCCGGGGTCAAGGTGTCCAAGATCACGAACCTCTCCAAGGATCTGGCGCGCGCGTTGTCAGTGACTTCCGTGCGGGTCGTAGAGGTCATCCCGGGCAAGTCGGTGGTCGGCCTCGAGATACCGAACAAGCAACGCGAGTCCATCGCGCTCTCTGAGATCATTCGTTCCGATAACTATCAGCAATCCGAGTCGGCCCTGAGCTTGGCCATTGGTAAGGATATCGGTGGCCAGCCGGTCGTGGTGGATCTGGGTAAGATGCCGCACCTGTTGGTTGCTGGTACCACGGGATCGGGTAAGTCGGTGGGTGTGAACGGCATGATCCTGAGCCTCCTCTACAAGAATACCCCGGAGGAGGTGCGCACCATCATGATCGACCCCAAGATGCTGGAGCTGTCCGTCTACGAGAGCATCCCGCATCTGCTGGCGCCGGTGGTCACGGATATGAACGAGGCGGCCAACGCCCTGCGCTGGTGCGTCGCCGAGATGGAACGGCGCTACAAGCTCATGGCGAGCCTGGGGGTACGCAATATCGATGGGCTCAACCAACGGATTCGGGAGGCCCGCGAGGCCGGCGAACCGCTTCGGGATCCGCTCTGGAGTCCCTCGGAAGCCGATCAGCTCGATCCACAGGCCGGCGAGGCACCGACGCTGGAGACCATGCCGTACGTGGTGGTGGTGGTCGATGAGTTCGCCGACATGATGATGATGGTCGGCAAGAAGGTGGAGGAGCTCATTGCCCGACTGGCACAAAAGGCGCGGGCGGCCGGTATCCATCTGATCCTGGCGACGCAGCGCCCGTCGGTTGATGTCATTACCGGGCTGATTAAGGCGAATATCCCGACGCGCATGGCGTTCCAGGTCTCCTCGAAGGTGGATTCACGCACCATTCTCGACCAGATGGGGGCGGAGTCGCTGCTCGGTCATGGCGATATGCTCTATGCTGGACCCAGTAGCCGCGGTATACCGGAACGTGTCCACGGGGCATTCGTCTCCGACGCGGAGGTGCATCGCGTGGTTGACCACCTCAAGGCCATGGGCGGGCCGGAGTATGCGCGCGACATCCTCCAGGAGGCCCCGCAAGATGCCGCCAATGTCCCCGGCATGAGCCCGGATAGCGGCGGTGGTGAGGACGCCGATCCGCTCTATGACCAGGCGGTCAAGGTGGTTACCGAGACGCAAAAGGCATCCATCTCGGGCGTCCAGCGACGGCTCAAGATCGGCTACAATCGAGCCGCCCGTCTGGTCGAGGAAATGGAGGCCGCCGGGGTGGTCGGGCCCCTGGAGTCCAACGGCAGCCGCCAGATCTTGGTCTCGGCGCCGCCGCCGGCCGAGTAAGCGCTTGCAATCCGCGGAGGGGAATTCGTGCGCGCAGCCATTGTTAGCCTAGTAGGTATCCTTGTCGGCCTCGGCGGTGCGCCGATCTCGGCGAGCACTGAGCCATTACGCGAGTATTACGAGTCCGTCAGCTCACTGCAGGGCACGTTCAAGCAGGTCACCCGCGACGAACAAGGGCAAGTGGTCAAGCGATCCAAGGGCCAGTTCAGCCTCAAGCGCCCGGATCGGTTCCACTGGTTCTACGAGACGCCGTTTAAGCAGCGCCTAGTTTCGAACGGCAAGTGGCTGTACTCGCACGACGTCGAGCTCCTTCAAGTCACCATACGTCCCATCGAGGAGGTGTTGGGTGTGGGCCCGGCGGTGGTACTCAGTGGTGACTTCCAAGACCTGCAAGCTAGCTTCCGCATCCGCGAGGGCGAGGACGGCTGGTATCGTCTTGAGCCGCGTGACGAGGACTGGCAATTCCAGAGCGTGCGGCTGCGCTTACGCGAGGGCGTTCCCGCGACGGTGGAGGTCAGTGACGGGCTCGGTCAGACGATGCGGCTGAGCCTCGATGAGCTCGAGCGTAATGTCTCTATACCGGCGGAACGATTCCGGTTCGAGATCCCCGACGATGCGGATGTCATCGCCCCGGACGCGTTCGAGCGCCGGTCGCGTTGATGGAGGCCGGTCCGCTGGCTGACCGGATGCGGCCCGCCCATCTCGATGAGTTCGTTGGCCAATCCCATCTGTTAGCGCCCGGGAAGGCCCTGCGACAGGCGATCGAGGGGGGGCGCCCGCACTCCATGCTTTTCTGGGGACCGCCGGGTACCGGTAAGACCACGCTGGCGCGCCTCATCGCGGTGTATGCGGATGCCGAGTTTCTTACACTCTCCGCGGTGATGAGCGGCGTCAAGGAGATCCGGTCAGCGGCGAATCAGGCGTCTGAGAACCTAGCGGCCGGGCGTCGCACGCTATTATTCGTCGATGAGGCCCATCGCTTCAATAAGAGCCAGCAGGATGCCTTCCTGCCCTACGTCGAGGACGGCACGCTAATCTTCGTCGGCGCCACCACGGAGAATCCCTCGTTCGAGCTCAATAACGCCCTCCTGTCACGCCTGCGAACCTACGTACTGCGCCGCATTGAGGGCGAGGAGTTAGGTGCCCTGGTGGATCGGGCGTTAGCCGACGGGCAGCGAGGCCTGGGCGAGAGACAGCTGGGCCTCAGCCGCGAGGCGCGGACGCTCCTGCTCGACGCCGCCGACGGCGATGCCCGCACGGCATTGAGTCTGCTCGAGGTCGCCTCGGATCTCTGCGATGGCCACGCCACGCTGACCCGCGAGCTCGTTCAAGAGGCGGCGGCCGGTGGGGCGCGACTGCGCTTCGATAATGGTGGCGACGCCTTCTACGACCAGATCTCGGCGCTCCACAAGGCGGTGCGTGGCTCCAGCCCGGATGGCGCGCTGTACTGGCTCGCTCGGATGTTAGAGGGCGGCTGTGACCCCCTCTACATCGCGCGTCGGGTCGTGCGCATGGCGTCGGAGGACATCGGTAATGCCGATCCCCGCGGCCTATCGGTAGCGCTGGACGCGTGGCAGGCTCAGGAGCGGCTGGGTAGCCCCGAGGGTGAGCTGACCATCGCGCACGCCGTAGCGTATCTTGCGAGCGTGCCCAAGAGTAACGCCGTCTACACGGCCTTCAATGCCGCCATGGCCGAGGCGCGGCAGTACGGCTCGTTGGAGGTGCCGGTCCATCTGCGCAATGCGCCGACGCGCCTGATGAAGGAGTTGGGCTATGGGCATGCGTATCGCTACGCCCATGATGAGCCTGAGGCCTATGCCGCTGGTGAGCAGTATCTGCCGGATGAGTTAGTGGGGCGGCGATACTATGAACCCACGGATCGCGGGCTGGAACAACGTATCCAGCAACGGTTTGAGCGGCTGCGCGCCCGTGATCGGGACGCCGGTGACGTATAGGACGCTGGGCTAGCCCCGGGCGGCGCGCTACAATCTCAGCTCGTTTAGTGGCAAGGGCGGCGCGCTCGTGCAGCTGCTACGTGAGTTGGCCGCAATCGCGGCAGGCGGGGCCTTGGGCGCCACGAGTCGCCACCTGATCGCCCAGGCCATGCAGCGCTGGTTGGGTACCGCTTTCCCATGGGGCACCCTCACGGTCAACGTTGTCGGCAGTCTGGCCATTGGGGCGGTGTATGTGGCTTTAGCGCAGCGTTCGGGCGGCCTGTGGCGTGCCGCGATCCTGGTCGGCTTCATCGGCGCGCTGACGACCTTCTCAACGTTCTCGCTGGATACGCTGACACTGCTGCAGCAGGGCCATGCGCTGCGTGCCGGGGTTAATGTACTGGCCAATGTTGGGGTCTGCCTCGGCGCCGCCTGGCTCGGGCTCGTCGTCTGCCGCTACCTGATGGCTACCGGTTAAGGGGATGCGATAACACCGATGCTCGACCCTAAAGCGTTGCGTAACGATCCCGCGGCTATTGCGGCGCGCCTTCGGCGGCGCGGCTATGAACTCGATGTCGAGGGGTACACGGCCCTGGAGGCCAAACGTCGAGAGGTGCAGGTTCGGACCCAGGAGCTCCAGAACGAGCGCAAGACCCGCTCCAAGGCCATCGGTCAGGCCAAGGCGCGGGGCGAGGATATCCAGCCACTACTCGACGAGGTCTCCGAGCTAGGCGATCAGGTGGATGCCCTGGAATCCGAGCTGGCCTCGGTTCAGGAGCAGCTACGCGAGTGGCAGCTGGATATGCCGAACCTGCCGCACGACTCGGTGCCGGATGGCGCCGACGAGGAGGCGAACGTCGAAGTCCGGCGATGGGGGGAGGCGCCAACCTTCGGTTTTGGCCCGCGGGATCACGTGGATCTTGGCAGCGGGCTAGGCGGGCTCGACTTCGAGGCCGCGACCCGCATCGCCGCGGCGCGATTCGTCGTCATGCACGGGAGTGTGGCCCGCCTGCATCGCGCACTGACCCAGTTCATGCTGGATCTCCAGACCCAAGAGCATGGCTACCGTGAGGTCTATGTCCCGTATCTCGTCAGTGCCAATGCCCTCATTGGTACGGGCCAGTTGCCGAAATTCGGCGACGACCTGTTCGCGATGAATGACGACCCCGCGTTGTATCTCATCCCTACAGCGGAGGTGCCAGTAGCCAATCTGGTGCGGGAGCAGTTGCTGGAGGCCGAGGATCTGCCCCAGGCCTACGTCAGCCACACACCTTGCTTCCGGGCGGAGGCCGGGGCGCACGGCAAGGATACGCGCGGCATGATCCGCCAGCATCAGTTCGATAAGGTCGAGTTGGTTCAGGTGGTAAAGCCCGACCAGTCCTATCAGGCATTGGAGTCACTGACGGGCCATGCCGAGATCCCCCTCCAGCGCCTCGGTCTGCCCTATCGGGTAATGGCGCTATCGGCGGGGGATATAGGCTTCGCTGCCGCTAAGACCTACGACATTGAGGTCTGGTTGCCGGGGCAGGCCTGCTACCGCGAGATCAGCTCGTGTAGCAATACGGAGGCGTTTCAGGCCCGCCGTATGCAAGCACGCTGGCGCAATCCCGAGACGGCCCAGACCGATCCGGTGCATACCCTCAACGGTTCGGGGCTGGCCGTTGGCCGCTGCCTGGTGGCGGTGCTTGAGAACTATCAGGAGGCGGACGGCCAGGTCCGCATCCCGGAGGCCCTGCGCCCGTACATGGGCGGTAGCGCCTATCTGTAGGCAAACGCCGACGTCGCGCCGGGGCGACGTCGGTTAGGGCGTGCTCAGGGCCGGGTCGAGCTCGCGGAAGAGCTGATGGCGTTCCTCGGGCGTACGGGCGGCCATGGCGCGCTCGATAACGGGCATCGTCAGGTGGGGCGCGAAGGTCTGCATAAAGTCGTACATAAAGCCCCGCATGTAGGCCCCGCGCCGGAAGCCGATGTTGGTGACGCTGGGCTCGAAGAGATGGGACGCATCGAGGGCCGTGAGGCCGCGGTCCCGCTCCGCGTCAAACGCCATGGAGGCCATGATGCCAACACCGAGGCCTAGCTGGACGTAGGTCTTGATGACCTCCGAATCCGTGGCAGTGAAGACCACCTCTGGGGCAAGGCCGCGGTCGGCGAAGGCCTTATCGAGCTTGGAGCGGCCGGTAAAGCCGAAGACATAGGTCACGAGCGGGTACTCGGCTACCGCCTCCAGTGTCAGCGGGTCAACCCGGGTGAGGGGGTGCCCTTGCGGCACAATAATACTGCGGTTCCAGCGATAGCAGGGCATCATCACCAGATCCTCGAAGAGCTCAATGGCCTCCGTAGCGATGGCGAAGTCAACCGAACCCCGCGCGGCCATCTCGGCGATCTGCATGGGTGTGCCCTGGTGCATGTGGAGACTGACATTGGGATAGCGACCGCGGAATGCCGTCACCACGGGCGGCAGGGCGTGGCGCGCCTGGGTGTGGGTCGTTGCGATCGACAGGCTACCGCGCGACTCATCAACGTGCTCCTGGGCGATGGAGCGGATGTTTTGGACATCGCCCAGGATACGTTCCGCAACGGCCAGGATCTCACCGCCGGCGGTGGTCACGTGGGTTAGGTGTTTGCCGCTGCGACCGAAGATGGGGACGCCGAGTTCGTCCTCGAGCATGCGAATCTGCTTGCTCACGCCCGGTTGCGATGTGTACAGCGCCTCGGCGGCCGCCGAGACGTTCAGCCCCCGATAGGCCACCTCGGTGATATAACGCAACTGGTTGAGCTTCATGACGCGCGCTCCTAATAACTAAAGTGCCTATAACTAAAAGAAAGCATTCTTTTAGTAAATAAGGAACCCCCCTTACAGTAGCGCTTTCGCAATCGGGACCTGGAGCTCGCATGGATTTGTGGCAGGTACTGGCGGGGCTGGTCGTTGGATTTGCGGTCGGTCTGACCGGTGTCGGAGGCGGCGCACTCATGACGCCACTCCTCCATCTAGGCTTCGGCATCCCCGTCCAAACGGCGGTCGGTACGGATCTATTCTACGCCGCCTTGACCAAGGCTTCGGGCGCCTGGATGCATGCGCGCAACGGCGTCGTCAACTGGTGGGTTGTCAAGCGGCTGTTGGCGGGCAGCCTCCCGGCAGCCGTGATGACCATCGCGGCGATTGAGGTCGTCGGTGTCGATGACAAGGGCTTCGCCTGGCTGATCACCACCACCTTGAGTGCCGCGTTGTTGCTAACGGCCGTGTTCCTGCTGGTACGGAACCGACTGGTCCGGTGGGTGCGTGAGGACAGTCGTCTGGGGCTGTTCCGTCAGGTCTTTCGCAATCACCGGCCGGCCCTGACCGTGATGGGTGGCGCCGCCCTGGGTATTTTGGTCACGCTTACATCCGTTGGTTCCGGGGTGCTCGGGACGACGCTCATCCTCTTCCTATTCCCGAGCTTGAGCACCATCGGCGTTGTCGGTACCGAGCTGGTCCATGCGGTGCCGCTAACCTTCGTCGCCGGCCTCGGCCATCTCTATGCCGATGTGGGCCGAGTTGACGGCTGGCTACTCCTGTCCTTGCTGATGGGCTCGTTACCAGGGGTCTATGCGGGGAGTCGCTTGGCGTCGCGTATCTCCGATGGGGTCTTACGGCCGGTGCTCGCCCTCATGCTCCTGGGCATCGGGGGGCGCCTGGCCTACGAGTCCATTGTTGGCGTGATCCATTAAGCGAACCCTGCTCAGTGAATGGCGTGCCGCGGCCCTTCCGTTGCGTGGCGACATCCGCGGCAGCACAAGCCATAACGGCGCTAGGACGGGGCTTGATCAGCGGGAACCCAAGGAAGATCACCAGCCATCCAGCGCCGCTCGTGCGGTGGCCGAAAGGCCGCACCGTGGCGTCCGATGAGACGCGCCGTCGGAGTGCCCATTACCACCCAAGGGGGTAGTGGCTCCCGTTAGCGCTCAAGCCGTGTTATCTGGGGGCGTGAAGGGCTGTCCGATGCCGAACGGAGCTGGGCCCTGTGAGGGCCCAGCGCGTGTCGAGATCTACTCCTCGCCGAGGAAGAAGCCCAAAAGATGCAGAAGGCTCGTTAGTAGGTTGAAGATGGCAACGTAGAGGGTGACGGTCGCCATGATGTAGTTCGTCTCGCCCCCATGGATGATCTCGCTGGTCTGATACAGGATCAGGCCACTCATGAGTAGGACGAACGCGGCACTAACGGCGAGCGACAGGGCTGGCAGGTTAAAGAAGTAGGCCCCCAGGCCCGCTAGAAAGGCCACCATGATGCCGGCCACCAGGAACGAGCCGAGGAAGCTGAAGTC
The DNA here is from genome assembly GCA_913055565.1 of uncultured Ectothiorhodospiraceae bacterium. GTDB lineage: Bacteria > Pseudomonadota > Gammaproteobacteria > Nitrococcales > Nitrococcaceae > CAJXKP01. The sequence goes on along the minus strand of CAJXKP010000003.1, from coordinate 37,685 downwards.
CTTTTGCGTTGTTAGGGCGTAACCGGAGAGGCCGAGGAAGATAAAGCCGGTACCGCCGAAGGCCATCATGATCAGCTCACCGCCGTTGCTGAACATCGTCAGGTAGGCGCTGAGGATGGGACCAAGGGTCCAACCCATGAAGCCGGTAAGGGCGAAGACGCTAAACAGCCCCCAAACGCTGTTGCGCAGCCAGTTGGTCAGGAACAGTAGACCGAAATATCCACCTAGGGTAAGCAACAGACCCGGATGAGGCGCGTTCATGGCCATGGCCGTGCCGGCGGTGATGGCACTGAAGACCAGGGTTAGAGACAACAGCGCGTAGGTATTTCGCAGCACCTTATTGGTCGCCAGCGCGCCTTCGGCTCCTACGCCCGCCTGGGTTACACGGGACTCGTCGACCATTGGGATTAACCTCCGTATGCTTCCGTAATTTGCGGCATTATGCTGCTCTACTAAATGGGGTCTGTCCAGGCATTATTCCACCCCTGAAGGTGAACATTGGCACGCGCCGACCGCGGTTGAACCGGTATCTGAAAAACCGTAGAGTCGCGCGGCTTTGGTAGCCAGGGCCGTCGCAGGAGGTGTGGGCTTGGAAGTCGTCTGTCTCGATCTTGAGGGCGTCCTGGTCCCGGAGATCTGGATCAAGCTGGCCGACCATACGGGGATCGACGAGCTGCGGGCGACGACGCGTGACGTTAGCGATTACGACGAGCTCATGCGCTTTCGCTTGAACGTTTTGGACCGCGAGGGGCTGGGACTGGCGGCTATCCAGCGCGTGGTAACGGGAATGGCGCCGTTGGAGGGTGCCGCGGGCTTTCTGGCCTCGCTGCGTGAGCGTTACCAGGTCATCATCCTGTCGGATACCTTCTACGAGTTCGCTCGCCCGCTGATGCGCCAACTCGGGTGGCCGACGTTGTTCTGTCACGGCCTCAGTGTGGGCCCAGACGGGGGTATCTTGGATTATCAATTGCGCCTGGTTGACCACAAGCGTAAGACTGTAGCGGCCCTTCGGGAGCTCAACTTCCGGACCGTTGCGGCGGGTGATTCCTACAATGACACCAGCATGCTCGCCGAGGCCGACGGCGGCATCCTGTTTCGCCCGCCCGCGTCGGTTGTAGCCGAGTTCCCCGAGTTCGCAGTGGCTACCGAACACCACGATCTGAGACAGGGGATCAACGCGGTCTTGGGGGGCTGAACCGATGGTAGGGCTGCGCGTCGCTGTCGTCGCCGACACCCATGGCTTCCTTGATCCACGGGTCGCGGCATGGGTCAATGACTGCGATGTGGCCGTGCACGCCGGCGATGTCGGGAGTGCGGATGTCTTGCTAGCGCTCCAACCGCGTAAAGAAGTTGTTGCTATACGGGGCAACAACGATACCCCCCACACCTGGAGCGCGGGCGAGCAGCACCTGCTGGCGACGTTGCCGCGCGAGGCGTCTGTTGAGCTGCCTGGGGGGCGACTCGCGGTCTTGCACGGCGACGATGGCGGTAGTCTCGAACAGCGCCACCGGCGGTATCGGCGCTACTACCCGGATGCCGCTGCCGTCGTCTATGGTCACAGCCACCGGTTGCTCATGGATCAGACGACAACGCCCTGGCTCCTTAACCCCGGGGCGGCGGGGCGTACCCGAACCGACGGCGGGCCTAGCTGTCTGATTCTTTCCTGCGACGCCGAGCATTGGCAGGTCGAGTCGGTGCGATTCGAGCCGCGGCGTTACCCCGCGGTGCGTCGCCAACCCGGTGGCAACTCCGATGCGGCCGTATCGGACGAGGATTAGGATTTGGCGCAGCAGGGCGAACCTGAGGAGCTCGTGGCCCTTGCCGACCGAATTGCGGCTGCCCCGAGACCTTATCAGCGGGAATTCAAGCGACGTTTGAATGGTCTGCGACGACGAGCACGGCAGGGCAAGCCCTGGGATCGAGGCGCTCAGAAGCTGCGCTCGCGGCTGGCATCCATCGAAGCCAAGCGCGCGGCCCGACTCGGGGCCGACTTGGCGCCGGATTTCAATCTGGATTTGCCTGTCATTGAGCGTAAACCAGCGCTCGCGGCGGCGATTCGGGATCACCAGGTGGTCGTCGTATGTGGTGAGACCGGCTCCGGCAAGTCTACCCAACTGCCCAAGATCTGCCTGGAACTGGGTCTTGGCTCGGAGGGCATGATCGCTCACAGCCAGCCGCGGCGTATCGCGGCTCGCAGCCTCGCCGAGCGGGTCGCCTCCGAATGCCATACCGAGCTTGGCCACGGCGTCGGCTATCGTATCCGGTTCAATCAACAGGTCAGCGACGGCACCCGGATTAAACTAGCCACCGACGGCATGCTCCTGGCCGAGACCCAGAGCGACCCCGATCTCGCGGCCTACGACACCTTGATCATCGATGAGGCCCACGAACGTAGCCTCAATATCGATTTCCTGTTGGGCTATCTCAAGCGGCTGCTAGGGCGCCGCCCCGATCTTCGGGTGATCATTACCTCGGCGACTATCGACCCCGAACGTTTCTCGCGTCATTTCGATGATGCGCCGGTGCTCCATGTCTCCGGGCGGACCTATCCCGTTGACGTTCGTTACCGGCCGCTGGCGACGGCAACCGACGATGAGCCGGACCGCAGCCTCCAGCAGGGGATCATGGATGGCGTCGAAGAGCTCGCCCGCGAGGGCCCCGGCGACATCCTGGTGTTCCTGCCCAGCGAGCGCGATATCCGCGAGGCCGCCGAGAACCTGCGCAAGCATCACCCGCCCAACACGGAGATCCTGCCGCTATTTGGGCGGTTATCCAGCGCCGAGCAGCAGCGCGTGTTCGCGCCCCACGACAAGCGCCGGGTGGTGCTGGCCACCAACGTCGCCGAGACCTCGTTAACCGTCCCGGGGATCCGCTACGTGATCGACAGCGGCCTAGTGCGTCTTAGCCGCTACAGCTATCGAACCAAGGTCCAGCGCCTGCCTATCGAGCCCATCGCACAGGCCAGTGCCGATCAGCGTGCCGGCCGCTGTGGACGAGAGGCCGCCGGGATTTGTTTACGCCTTTACAGCGAAGACGACTACAACAGCCGGCCGGCGTTTACCGATCCCGAGATCCTGCGTACCAACCTCGCAGCCGTTATCCTGCAGATGCACTATCTCGGTCTCGGGGCCGTCGAGGACTTTCCATTCGTCGAGCCGCCGGATCCGCGGTATGTCCGGGACGGCATCAAGCTACTGCGCGAACTCGGTGCCCTGGACGCCGCTGAGACCCTAACGGAGCTGGGCCAACGCATGGCACGCCTATCCGTTGACCCGCGTATCGCGCGCCTGCTGATCGCGGCGCAGGAATACCGCTGCCTGTCGGAGATGCTGGTGCTGGCCTCGGCGTTGTCTATCCAGGACCCGCGCGAACGGCCCATGGAGGCCCAGCAGGCCGCCGATAACGCCCAGCAGCGCTGGCAGGACAAGGACTCGGACTTCAACGGCCTGTTGCGTCTCTGGAACGACGCTCGACAGCAGCAGCGGTCCCTATCGAATAGCCAATTCCGCCAGTGGTGCCGGGATCACTTCGTGTCATTCATGCGCATCCGTGAGTGGCGCGAGGTCTATCAGCAGCTGCGCGAGCAGGTGAAGGGCATGGGCGTGCGCGAGAACGAGCAGGCCGCCGACCGCGGCGCCCTCCACCGGGCCTTGCTGACCGGGCTGCTGTCCAACGTGGCCCTGCGCACCGGCGACAGCGAGTATACGGGGCCGCGCAATCTCAAGCTCATGATCTTTCCGGGCTCCGGAGTGGCCAAGCGCCGCCCGAAGTGGATCGTGGCCGCGGAACTGGTGGAGACCAGCCGGGTGTTCGCGCGCCGCGTCGGCGAGGTGCGACCGGAGTGGATCGAGGCGGCAGCCGGCGACCTGGTGAACCGCCACTATTACGAACCGTTCTGGCAGCCGCGTAAGGGGCGCGTTGGTGGCTACGAGGACATCAATCTCTACGGCCTGCCCCTGGCCAGCCGGCGCAAGATCAACTACGCCCGTGTTGATGCGGCCGGCGCGCGCGAGGTTTTTATTCGCGAGGCCCTGGTGGAAGGGCACTTGCGCAGCCGCGCCCCCTGCCTGGCCCACAACCGGGAGGTCATCGAGTCCGTCCAGGGCCTGGAGGCCAAGGCCCGGCGCCGGGACGTCCTGGTCGATCCGGAGGTGCTTTTCAATTTCTACGATCAGCGGCTCCCGGGCGAGGTCCTCGATGGGCCGAGTTTCGAGCGCTGGGTGCGCAGGCGGGCCAATGACCGCCAGCTCCGCCTCGATCGCGACGAGCTCATGGCCCACGAGGCCTTCGATGTAACCGCCTCGGCGTACCCCGACCAGCTTGAGGTGGGCGGGCTGACGCTACCGCTGCGGTATCATTTCGAACCGGGCCATGCCGCCGACGGCGTCACCGTGATTATCCCGATTGCAGCCCTGAACCAGCTGGAACCAGCGCCCTTTGAGTGGCTGGTACCCGGGTTGGTTAAGGACAAGGTGACCACGCTTATCCGCGCGTTGCCGAAGCAGCTGCGCAAGAACTTCGTGCCAGCGCCCGATTTCGCCCGCGCTGTGCTCGAGGCGGTGACACCGCAAGCGGGCTCGTTGGCAGAAGCCGTGCGGGATCAGCTCGAGCGCATGACCGGCGTGGCGATCCCGGCCGATGCCTGGGACGACATCGAATTCCCGGCGCACCTGCGCATGAATCTCCGCGTCGTCGACGGGCAGGGCCAGTTCCTCGACCAGGACCGGGATCTCGTCAGTCTCCAGCGGCGGCTGGCTGACGAGGTATCGAATTCGTTCGGCGACGCAACGGACGCCGGCTACGAGCGTAGCGGGCTCAAGCTATGGCAAGTCGGTGCACTACCGGATTCGGTGCCCTTCGAGCAGGGCGGTATCAGGCTATACGGTTACCCGGCACTGGTCGATGAGGGCGCGAGTGTCGCGCTACGGCTCCAGGATAGCCCCGAGGCCGCCGCTGAGGCCCATCGGGTTGGGGTCCGCCGGCTACTTATGCTCGCGTTGCCGGATCAGGCCAAGGAGATTCGGAACAAGCGCCCGAGGCTCGATCGGCTGACCCTGCTCTATGGGGGGGTCGGTCGTGGCGATGAGTTGCGCGATGACCTGCAGTCAGCCGTTTTCGACCGGGTCTTCCTGCGTTCTGAGGTGCCCCGGGATAAGGCCGGTTTCGAGCGCCTACGCGACGAACATCGGGGAGAGCTCATCGATAGGGCGGACGCGCTTATCGGGACACTGACAGGCATCTTGGAGCGTCACCACACGCTGAGGAAGCGGCTCAATGACGCCGCCCCGTTATCCGAGATGGCCGCACGCCAGGATATCGAGGCCCAACTAAGCGCTTTGATCTATCCCGGCTTCGTTACGGCAACCCCGAGCCAGCGGCTAGGCGATCTGCCGCGCTATCTGGACGCAATCCAGCGACGGCTGGACCGCCTCGGCCGCGATCCGTCCCGCGACGAGCCCCTGCGCCGACCGGTGCGTCAGTGGGTAGACGCCTGGGAACAGCGCCGCGCGCGTCAGCAACGCAAGGGTATTAGCGATCCCGCTCTAGCCGATTTCCGCTGGTTGCTGGAGGAGTACCGGGTTTCGGTGTTTGCCCAGGAGCTGGGCACGCGCGAGAAGGTATCCGATAAACGCCTGGCTGAGGCCTGGGCGCAAGTGCGTTAAGGCAACGCTGAACAGTTCGCGCGAGCTCAGCGGCCCCGACGGGCGCGCCACGGCGGCGCTGTTGACGGCGTTGGCCTTCTTGTAAAAGGGCGACGGCCATTTACCAGCAACTCTTATGTTGGCCTTCAAGGTGGTCGCGTTATCCCCCTGCCGAGGGCGTCTGCGGCCGGGGGAGGCCGCAGTCGAGCCTCCTGGCACGGTATATGGCGCCCCTCGGCAGGGGTGACGCGAGCGCGCCCGCTCCTGGGGATCACATCATTAGAATTGCTGGCCATTCACGGCGAAACCCGCCTTGCCACAGTGCCGCCGTGGCGCGCCGAAGCTCACGCGAATTGTTTAGCGTTGCCTTCAGGCCTGACCGCGCGACCGGTGCTGTAGTATCCTGTCGAGCTTTGCCGCGATGGCGCGGTTGGTCGCACAGGAACGGGAACGCATGGCCGAAGTCAATCCGCTCGCCCAGCAAATCGACGACCTCAAGGGCCGCATCGAGTCCCTTAGGGGGTATCTTTGACTACCCGGGCAAGCTGGAACGCCTGGAGGAGGTTAATCGCGAGCTCGAGAACCCCCAAGTCTGGAAAGATCCCGATCACGCCCAGGCGCTGAATAAGGAGCGCTCGCATCTGGCCGAGATCACCGGCCTGCTGGAGCGGCTTACCTCGGGGATTGATGAGGCCGGCGAGCTGTTGGCGATGGCCCAGAACGAGGCCGATGACGACACGCTCGCGTCGGTGGCGGCGGATCTTCAGGCCTGCGAGCAGGATATCGAGGCCCTAGAGTTTCGCCGCATGTTCTCCGGCGACATGGACGGCCAGAATGCCTTCCTGGAGATCCAGGCGGGTTCCGGGGGCACGGAGGCGCAGGACTGGGCCAACCTGCTGCTACGCATGTACCTGCGCTGGATCGAGAATAAGGGCTTGCGCACCGAGATCACCGAGCTCTCGGAAGGTGATGTAGCCGGTATTAAGAGTGCCACCGTCCGCATCGAGGGCGATCACGCCTTTGGCTGGCTGCGCACCGAGAGCGGCGTCCACCGGCTGGTGCGTAAGTCGCCCTTCGACTCGGGGAACCGGCGCCATACGTCCTTCGCGGCCGTTTTCGTCACCCCCGAGATCGATGACGACGTCGACGTCGAGATCGATCCCTCGGAACTGCGCATCGACGTCTATCGCGCCAGCGGCGCCGGCGGCCAGCACGTCAACACCACGGAGTCGGCGGTGCGTATTACCCACCAGCCCACCGGTATCGTCGTCCAGTGCCAGAACAGCCGCTCGCAGCACGCCAATCGGGCGACGGCTATGCAGCAGTTGCGCGCCAAGCTCTACGAGCAGGAGCTCCAGCGCCGCCGCGAGGAGGCCGAACAGGTCGAGGACTCCAAATCGGATATCGGCTGGGGCAGCCAGATCCGTAATTACGTCCTCGACCAGGCACGGATCAAGGACCTGCGCACGGGCGTGGAGATCGGCAATACCCAGGCCGTGCTGGACGGTCAGCTTGATCCCTTTATCCAGGCGAGCCTCAAGGCCGGTCTGTAACAACCGCCGAAGTCACGCCAACCGCTCCGGCTACGGGGCGCAGCCAGGAACGAACGCATGAGTAACGACGAGCCCGCCCAGGACGAGAATAAGCTCATCGCCGAGCGACGGCGCAAGCTTGCGGACTGGCGCGACGCCGGGGAGGCCTTCCCCAATGATTTCCGCCGCGATGCGCTGGCGGCTGATCTCCACGAGCGCTTCGCCGACGCCACGGTACAGGTGTTAGAGGCCAAGCCCCAGCGCTTTCGGCTGGCAGGCCGCATTATGGCCAAGCGCGTCATGGGCAAGGCGAGCTTCGCCCATATCCAGGATATGTCCGGTCAGATCCAGCTCTTCATCAAGGGCGATGAGCTCCCGCAGGGTGCCTACGAGGCCTTCAAGGACTGGGATATCGGCGACATCGTTGGTGCCGACGGCACCATGTTCCGTACCAAAAAGGGCGAGCTCTCGCTGCGTTGTGATGGGTTGCGCCTGCTGACCAAGGCACTGCGCCCACTGCCGGAGAAGTATCACGGGCTGACGGACACCGAGGCGCGGTACCGGCAACGCTATGTGGATCTGATTATGAACCCCGGCTCGCGCGATACCTTCGTCCAGCGTAGCCGGATCATTCGCTATATTCGCGATTACTTCAACGCCGATGGCTTCCTGGAGGTTGAGACGCCCATGATGCAGCCCATCCCGGGCGGGGCGTCGGCTCGACCGTTCGTGACCCACCATAACGCCCTGGATACCGAGCTCTATCTACGCATCGCCCCCGAGCTGTATCTCAAACGCCTGGTGGTCGGTGGCCTGGAACGGGTCTACGAGATCAATCGCAACTTCCGTAATGAGGGGGTGTCCACGCGCCACAACCCTGAATTCACGATGCTGGAGTACTACCAGGCCTACGCCGACTACAACGAGCTCATGGATCGCACCGAGCGGCTGTTGCGGGGGCTGTGCCAAGAGGTGCTCGGCACCAGCGAGATCTCGTATCAGGGCGAGTCGTTCGATCTCAGCCAGGCCTTTCGCCGGGTCACGGTCCGTGATGCCCTGCTCAAGCACCACCCCGCGCTCAGCGGTGCCACACTGGACGACCATGCCTCGCTGCTCCAGTTCGCGCAGGGGCAGGGTATCGATGCCGACGAGGACTGGGGGCTCGGCCAGCTTTGGATGGCGCTTTTCGAGGATGGCGTGGAGCACACCCTGCGGCGGCCGACATTCGTTACCGACTACCCCAAGGAGGTCAGTCCGCTCGCCCGGCCCCGGGACGACCAGCCGTTCGTGACCGAGCGTTTTGAGCTGATCATTGGTGGTCGCGAGATCGCCAATGGCTTCTCCGAGCTCAATGACCCCGAGGATCAGGCGGCCCGGTTCCGCGAGCAGGTAGCCGAGAAGGAGGCCGGCGACGACGAGGCCATGTTCTACGACGAGGATTTCATCCGCGCCCTTGAGTATGGCTTGCCGCCGACGGCGGGCGAAGGCATCGGGATTGATCGGCTGGTCATGCTGCTGACCGATGCGCCGTCCATTCGGGATGTGCTGCTGTTTCCTGCCCTGCGGCCACAGGGCTAGCCGCTTCAGCCCTCGGGCTTGTCGTACGGCAGCTCGTCGAAGCGGACCGGCTTACCGTCGTAACGGATGTCGCCGCCCTCGGCCGCCTCTACGCCGACAACCGCCAGGGCCTCAACGGCATCATGCCCTGATACGGCCTTAACGATAACGCCACTGCCGCCGTCGAGCTCCGTGCCGGGATCGGGGGCTTCCTCGGACGGTAGCTGGAGCTTGTAGACGCGGCGCTTGAGCTGACCCCGGTAATGCAGTCGCGCGACCACCTCCTGGCCCGGGTAGCAGCCCTTGCTGAAGCTCAGTCCGCCCAGCGGTTCGAGATTCAGCATCTGCGGCACGAACTGGTCGCTCGTGGCCGCCGTGATATCGGGCTGGCCGTCGCGGACCAGTAGCAGGTCCCAGGCGTCGCTACCCGTCGGCCCAAGGCCGCTAGCGGCCTGGTGCCAGTGCGCGATAACCGCCTCCGCCGGGCCGATCAACATCAGGCGTGGCTCGCTCGCGGGCAGGTGTAGAACAACGAGGTCACCGGTCCAAGCGATACCCTCGGTGGCGTTGGGCGGTTCGCCGACATGGTTGGCTACGAAGCGCTCGGCCTCCGAGCCGGCAAAACCGACAGCAGCCCAGTCATCGGACCGGTCGGTGAGTGTGACGTCGGAGCGCAGGACGAAGAGCTTAAGGCGTTTGAGGGTATAGGCAACCAGCGAGCGGTCAAGCAGCAGCACAAAGCCATCGGCGGCCGGCAGGACTCGTATCAGCGCCAGGGTGCGCCCCTTGGGCGAGCACCACGCCGCCAGGCGACTGGCAGCGTGGTCGAGATCCGTGATGCTATTGCTCAGCTGGGCGTGCAGGAACTCCCGCGCGTCGGAGCCGGTTACGTGTATCACGCCCTGCTCGGGGAGCGGGCTCACGAGGGCCTCGCTGAGCGCGCCGGCTTGGCCTAGCGCTGAGGAACCCTCATCATCTTGCGTGGTCTCTACGAGGGCGGCTTGCCAGTGCGGATGCATCGGCATGGCGTCTCCTGAACAACTTGGCGAGTTAAGGGGAATAGGTTATGAGCGACCCGGAAGATCGGGACCATACGGCCTCGGACGCGGACCGCGCTGAGGGGCAGGTTAACACGCCAGAGCCGGGCGATCCGGCCCAATGGCCACGCGAGATCGGCGGCGTGCGCGGCCCGGAGCCCACGCGCTACGGCGACTGGGAACGCAATGGGCGGTGTAGCGATTTCTAAAACCCCACCATCCTTTTCGGCACGGCTGTTGCAGTGCAAGGTATTGCTAAGCACGACACGAGCGGATAGCTTGAAGGCGTTCTGAGCCTGCCGCCTGCCATTGGAGCTATGACCATGCAGACCGACAATCGGCCGATATCGCCGCATCTCCAGATCTATCGGCTGCCATTTAACGCCGTGCTATCCATCTCGCATCGGCTTACCGGCATCGCGCTGAGTCTGGGCAGCGTCGTTGTTGTTGCCTGGTTGGTGGCCGCCGCTGCCGGCCCCCGGGCCTACGCAACGGCGGGTGTGATTCTCGGCAGCATCCCGATCCAGGTACTGATGTTTCTGTGGACGTACGCGCTGTTTTACCACCTGTGTAACGGCGTCCGGCACCTGTTCTGGGACGCCGGCTACGGGTTCGATCTCGCTGTTACGCGGCGTACTGGCATGGCGGCAGTGGCAGCCGCCGGCCTGTTGACGGTCGCGGCGTGGCTCATCGCGTTCACTAGTTAGGAGTCGGCATGAATTATCGAATGCCCATTAAAGACGCTAAGGGCCTCGGCTCGGCGCATCATGGCACGGGGCACTGGTGGCTACAGCGCCTGACGGCCTTGGCGCTAGTGCCGCTGATGTTCTGGCTGGTCATCGGTATTGCGGCCAACACTGGTGCTGGCTACGGCGTAGCCGTTGCTTGGCTCGCTCATCCGGTGAATGCAGTCCTGATGATCCTGTTGGTGGCGACGCTTTTTTACCACGCCAGTCTCGGGCTGCAAGTTGTGCTCGAAGATTATGTATCGCACGCGGGTAGCCGCTTCGCCGCCATTGTCGCCGTAAAACTCGTGGCCATAGTGCTCGGCACGGCCGGCATCTTCGCGGTTCTGATTATCGCCCTTGGAGACTGACGCATGACCGGTGATTACGAGATCGTCGACCACACCTACGACACCGTTGTGGTCGGGGGCGGCGGCTCCGGGCTGCGCGCGACCTTCGGCATGGTGGAGAAGGGGCTTAAGACGGCCTGCATCAGCAAGGTTTTCCCCACGCGCAGCCACACGGTGGCGGCGCAGGGCGGCGTGAGCGCCGCGCTCGGCAACATGGGTGACGATGACTGGCGTTGGCACGCCTACGACACCATCAAGGGGTCGGATTGGCTCGGGGACCAGGATGCCATTGAGTACATGTGCCGCGAGGCGATTCCCGCCATCATCGAGCTGGAGCACTACGGCGTGCCGTTCTCGCGGACGGAGGAGGGTCGCGTCTACCAGCGCCCGTTTGGCGGCATGACCACGCACTACGGCCAGGGCACCGCCCAGCGGACCTGTGCCGCTGCCGACCGAACGGGTCACGCCATCCTGCATACGCTTTATCAGCAGGCGATGAAGTACCAGGCGGAGTTCTTCATCGAGTTCTTCGCGCTCGACCTGATTATGGACGACGCGGGCAACTGCCGCGGCGTCATCGCCCTGGAGCTCGCCACGGGCCGAATCCATCGCTTTCGGGCGCATGTGGTGGTACTGGCAACCGGCGGCTACGGCCGCGCCTACTTCTCCTGCACCTCCGCGCACACCTGCACGGGGGACGGCGGCGGCATGGTGCTGCGTGCCGGCTTGCCGCTGCAGGACATGGAATTCACGCAGTTCCATCCAACTGGTGTATACGGCGCGGGTTGCCTGATTACCGAGGGCGTCCGCGGCGAGGGCGGCTATCTGACGAATTCGGATGGTGAGCGCTTCATGGAGCGCTATGCGCCCAATGCCAAGGATCTCGCCTCGCGCGACGTGGTCAGCCGGTCCATGACCGTGGAGATCCGCGAGGGTCGCGGCGTCGGCCCCGAGGCCGACCATATCCATCTCCATCTCGAGCACCTCGGCCCCGAGGTCATCAACGAGCGGCTGCCGGGCATCGCCGAGACAGCGCGTATTTTCGCCGGCGTTGATGTTACCAAGCAGCCGATCCCGGTGCTGCCGACGGTCCATTACAACATGGGCGGCATCCCGACGAACTATAAGGCCGAGGTGGTAGCGCCGCGTGACGGCGATCCCGACGCCGTCGTGCCAGGCCTTATGGCCATCGGCGAGGCGGGTTGTATCTCCGTGCATGGCGCCAACCGGCTGGGCTCAAACTCCCTGCTGGACCTCATTGTGTTCGGCCGGGCGGCGGCCGATCAGGCCGCGAAACTGGTGGCCGAGGCGGGCAGCGATCACGCCCCGCTGCCTAAGGGAGCCGGCGACAAGACCTTGGAACGACTCGATGGAATCCGCCAGGCCAATGGCAGCCAGCGAACATCGGCCATCCGCGATCGTATGCAGCGCACGATGCAAGACTACGTCGCCGTCTTCCGAACCGCGGAGACCCTCGACCAGGGTGACAACAAGATGCAGGAGATCTTTCAATCCTTTGAGGATGTCCACGTCACCGACCGCTCGCTGATCTGGAATAGCGATCTCGTGGAGACACTGGAGCTGGAAAATCTGCTAGCTAACGCGGTCGTTTCCGTCGCCTCGGCGCGGAACCGCACCGAAAGCCGCGGGGCCCATGCGCGCGAGGACTACGGCGAGCGCGATGACGAGCAGTGGATGAAGCACACGGTGTGCTGGCTGGACGAGTCTGGTAACTACACGTTGGATTATCGGCCGGTCCATATGGAGACGTTGAGCGACGAGATGCAGACCATTCCGCCTAAGGCGCGGGTGTACTAACTGGCTACTGCGAGGTTACGGCCATGGCCCAACTAACACTGCCCAAGAATTCCCGCATCCAGGGCGGCCAGGAGTGGAAAGCGGCGGACAACGCCGCGCGCACCAAGATCGTTAAGGTCTATCGCTGGCATCCGGATAGCGGCGAGAACCCGCGGGTTGATAGCTATGAGATCGATGCCGATAGGTACGGTCCCATGGTTCTGGATGCCCTGATTAAGATCAAAAACGAGATCGATCCCACGCTGACCTTCCGGCGGTCCTGCCGCGAGGGTGTATGCGGCTCGTGTGCCATGAACATCGATGGCCACAACACCCTGGCCTGTATTACCGCCATCGATGATATCGAGGGCGATATCCGGATCTATCCGTTGCCGGCCATGCGGGTTATCAAGGATCTGGTTCCGGACATGACCCACTTCTACGCCCAGTACGCCTCGATCCAGCCCTGGATGAAGACGGAGACACCGGCGCCGCCGGATCATGAGCGCCTGCAGTCCAAGGAGGATCGCGCCGAGCTGGATGGGCTCTACGAGTGCATTATGTGCGCTTGCTGCCAGACCTCGTGCCCGAGCTATTGGTGGAATCCGGATCGCTACCTGGGGCCGGCGGTCCTGCTGCAGGCCTATCGCTGGATTGTCGATAGCCGCGATGAGGCGACGGGCGAGCGCCTCGACGAGCTTGAGGATCCGTTCAAGCTCTATCGGTGCCATAGCATCATGAACTGCGCCTCGGTCTGTCCGAAGGGGTTGAATCCGGCCAAGGCGATTGCGGATATCAAGCGGCTCATGCTCGCTCGTCAGTGAGGGCGGCGCCCATTGGTCGAATTCGGCCGATTGCGCTGGCGCTGTCGGCGCGGCACAACCGAACTTGAGCGTATCCTGGCCGGGTTTCTGGCGCGCCACGGCGATCAGCTCTCGGCACCCACGCTCGAAGCCTTCGAGCGGTTGCTCGAGCATGAGGATGATCAGCTGGCGGACTGGTTGATCAATGGTCAGGGACAACCACTCGACGAGTCACTACGCGAGCTCGTACAGCGCATCCGTGAGTCCGCTGCTGCTCCCGGTTGAGCGCTCCAGCTTGCTCATGGGCCTGGCAGTGGTCCTGTATCTCGCCCTGGGCGGCCTGATCATCGCGCGGTGGGGTGTGCAGTACGGTGCGCCGGTTTGGGGGCCTGTGCTGGCCCTAACCGGCTGGTACTATACCTATCGCGCCAGCCTTCAACCCGGATCCCGATCGATGCCGCGTCGTATCGTCGTCAGCAGCGATGGGATGTGGTGGCTGGATGGTCGCCAGGGCTTTGTACGTAGCGCCTGGGTGACGCCTTGGGTCTGCCGCGTTGTCATTAGTGACGTTGATGATGGGCGCCACCACCTCTGGCTGGCCCGCGACGCGTTGGGCGAGGTCGGCCATTGGCAACTGCGCCGGCGATTGGTTCAGATGACCCGTTAGAACGGCGGCGCGAGTTACGCTCGATGGGGCGCTGGATACGCGGCCGCCCGAAGGGCGGCGTTCTGTTAGGGCCCTAGGATCGTTAGAAAGGGTCCTCGACGGGGTTGTCGATACGACCGCCCTGGCGGCGGCGATACGGTCGCGGCGGCGTGGGGGTGAGAACCGTGGCTCGCGCGCCCTCGTCATCGCGCCGGAACGGGAAGTCCAGGTTGTAATGCAGGCCACGACTCTCGCGGCGCGACTGACCGCAGCGTATGATTAGGTCGGCAACAACGGCTAGGTTGCGCAGCTCGACGAGATCGGCGGTCAATCGGAAGCTGCCGTAGTAGTCTTGGATCTCGCCGAGCAGCAGATCGATTCGGCGTTTAGCGCGTTCCAGGCGCTTGGTGGTGCGGACGATGCCGACGTAGTCCCACATGAACCGCCGAATCTCATCCCAGTTATGGCTCACCACCACCTGCTCATCGGAATCGGTAACCAGGCTCTCATCCCAGTCAGGGATGTCGGGTAGGGTGTTGTCGCCGGATGCCAAGCTCGCCGCGATATCGTCAGCGGCCACAGTGCCGTACACCAGGCACTCCAGGAGGCTGTTGCTTGCCAGGCGGTTGGCGCCGTGTAAGCCCGTGTAGGAGGTCTCGCCGATACAGTAAAGGCCGCCGACGTCGGTACGGCCGGCGCGGTCGACGGCGACACCGCCACAGGTGTAGTGCGCTGCCGGCACCACCGGGATGGGCTCGGTGGTAATGTCGATGCCGTAGGCCAAGCACTTGTCGTAGATGGTCGGAAAGTGCTCGCGGATGAACTCGGAAGGACGGTGGCTGATATCGAGGTATACCGAATCGCTGCCGAGCCGTTTCATCTCATAATCGATGGCCCGGGCGACGATATCGCGCGGCGCGAGCTCGCCGCGCTCATCGAAGCGGTCCATGAAACGACTACCATCGGGTAACAATAGACGCGCGCCCTCACCGCGCAGTGCCTCGCTGATGAGGAAGGACTTGGCCTGCGGGTGGTACAAGCACGTCGGATGGAACTGATTGAACTCAAGGTTGGCCACGCGGCAGCCGGCACGCCAGGCCATGGCGATGCCGTCGCCCGTGGCGCCATCCGGGTTACTGGTGTAGAGATAGACCTTGCTGGCGCCGCCAGACGCGAGTACTACGCGGCGAGCGGGGGCCAGGAATACGCGACCCGCCTGGGCATCGAATACGTAGGCACCGTAGCACTGGTTATCGGGGTGCCCCAGACGGTGTCCGGTTACCAGATCGACCGCGAGCGCATGTTCGAAGACATCGATGTGCTCGCTCGCGCGCACCCGCCCCTCGAGGGTCGTTTCGATGGCACGCCCCGTGGCGTCGGCAGCATGGACGATCCGACGGTGGCTATGCCCGCCCTCCTGATTGAGATGCAGCCCCTCGCTGCCATCGGCGCGTGTCTCTTTAGAAAAGGGAACCTCGGCGTCGATAAGCCACTCGATAGCCCCGCGTGCGTGCGTCGCGACGAAACGTGCCGTGGTCTCCTCGCTAAGACCGGCACCAGCGTCGAGGGTGTCTCGAACATGGGCCTCCACTGAGTCGGTCTCCTCGAGTACGGCCGAGATACCGCCCTGCGCATAGAGGCTTGAGCCTTCCTGTAAAGGGCCCTTGGAGAGGACGGCAACGCGCAGGTCGTCCGGCAGGCGTAGGGCGAGGGTGAGGCCCGCGGCGCCGCTGCCGATGATTAGGACGTCGTATACCTCGGTACGGGTTCTCATTGGATTGCGCCCATGCCGTGCGTCGGATAAGCTCCGACGCGTGTACGCGATCGCTTCTGAGCTTGCCACATGCAGCCCCCACGCGGCATCACCATTAGCACCTTGTCACGTTTGCCGGTTCCCATTGTCTTCGTTCGTAACCCTACGCTCTTCGGACGAGCCACCGATAGCCAGGAGATCGGGGCATGAACACATCCAGTACCGACCAAGAGCTCGTGGAACGGGTCCAATCGGGTGATAAGCAGGCCTTTAATGTCCTGGTCGAAAGATATCAGCATAAGCTGATCAAGCTCATTACGCGCTACGTCCACGACCAGAGCGAGGCCATGGACGTGGCCCAAGAAGCCTTCATTAAGGCCTATCGAGCCCTACCGAAGTTCCGTGGCGATAGCAGCTTCTATACCTGGCTCTACCGGATTGGGATCAACACCGCCAAGAATCACCTGGTCTCACAGGGCCGCCGGCCACCGGATAGTGATATTGATGCCAGTGACGCGGAACGATATGGCATCGAATCGCGTCTGAAGGATCATGAGTCACCTGAAGCAATGGCGCGACGCGATGAGGTGCAATCGGTGGTCTTTGGGGCGATCGAGGAGCTCCCCGAGGATCTGCGGACCGCTATCACGTTGCGCGAGCTTGAGGGGCTGAGCTACGAGGAAATCGCACAGGCCATGGATTGCCCGATTGGGACCGTAAGGTCTCGTATCTTCAGGGCGCGCGAGTTCATCGAGAACCGTCTGCAGCCCCTAATGTCAGATTCGGATGGGTGATGTTATGAG
This sequence comes from uncultured Ectothiorhodospiraceae bacterium, assembly GCA_913055565.1. Taxonomy (GTDB): domain Bacteria; phylum Pseudomonadota; class Gammaproteobacteria; order Nitrococcales; family Nitrococcaceae; genus CAJXKP01. The sequence continues at coordinate 21,040 of CAJXKP010000003.1, read as the reverse complement.
GGATGATTACAAACAGCAGATCTCGGCACTCGTCGACGACGAGCTCCGCCCGGAGGAGTCGCGTTTTCTGATGGCGCGGGTGGGGAGTGACGGACAAGCCCGCGACCAGGTCGCTAGCTACATCACGATACGCCACGCGCTCCAGGGATCGTTGGCGGTTACACCGGAAGGCGATTCGCGTCACGTGGCTAAGGAGGTCGCGGCGGCTCTAGAGGAGGAGCCGGCGCACGACGCCGCCGGCGGCAACAGGCTTGGGCGGCGCTGGGTACAGCCAGCGGCCGGGGCTGCCCTGGCAGCCGGCGTCGCGGCGGTAACACTGGCGCTGTGGCCCACCCCCAACCCGATGTCGGGCTCACAGCGGGGTGAGTCGATGGCTCAGCCCGTCGCCGAGGCGGGCTCGACGGCCGGGGCGCGCCCCGTTGCCGATGGCGCCGATGCCGAGCCGGCTTTGCGTGCCGCGGGAGCGGGTGCGGGGCAAAGCGGGCCCATCCAGCCCGAGATGCGGCAGCGCTTGAATAGCTATATGATTAACCATAGTGAGTATGCCGCCGGCGGCGGTGTCGGGGGTGTTATGAGCTATGTACGCATCGCGGGGCACGAGGCCGCGGATGAGTAGGGCGTGGCCGCTTATGCTGGCCGCCATGTGCCTGGTAGCCGTGCCATCCGGCGCGTTTGCGGAGCGAACGGCTCAGCAGTGGTTGGATTACATGACGCGTACCATGCGCGAGTCCGACTACATGGGCACATTCGTCTATCGCTTCGGCGACCGCCTCGAGGCAATGCGGGTGGCGCATCGGGGCGGTCCCGATGGTGAGCGGGAACGGTTGATATCGCTGACGGGTCGTCGGCGTGAGATCATTCGCGACGGGACCGCCGTTACCTGCATCTTCGCCGACAAGGATGCTGTCGTCGTCGATCGGCGCCAGGCGCGCAGCCCACTCAGTGACCTAGTCCCATCCGGCGCGGACACGCTCGGTCAGCAGTATAAGCTCAATGTCGTTGGTCGCGGACGGATTGCCGACCGCGAGGTTGTGCGTGTTCGCATTGCGCCGCGGGACGGATATCGCTACGGCTACGAGCTGGCCATTGATCGCGAGGCCGGCTTGTTGCTCGGCTCAGAGCTGCTTGCCGAGGGTGACGGCGGGCCTAGCGAGCAGATCATGTTTACGAGCATCGAGCAACGCGAGAGCATCCCGGACAGCGTGTTGGAACAAACGATCAACGGCGATGATTTCGCGTGGCACCGGCGCGATCCGAGCTCGGATCGGGATGAGATGAGCGCCGAGAGTTCTCGCTGGCGGGTCGGCAACGTACCCCAGGGATTTCGCTTGAACAGGCGGGAGCGCCACACGCTACCTGGCCGCGATGTCATGGTGGAGCACTGGCTCTACAGTGATGGTCTGGCGTCGGTATCGGTGTATATTGAACGGGCGGGGGACGACATCGGTGCCTTCCATGGCCGCTCCGGCATGGGCGCACTCAATGTCTACGGTCGCAAAGTAGGGCCGTATCAGGTTGTGGTGGTCGGTGAGGTTCCGGCGCTAACGGTCGAGAGCATGGGACGATCCATTGAGCAGACAGATGGTGCCAAGCCGTGATTGAAGAGCCGGCAATCGTCAACGCGGTTACGGGCAATACCGCTCGGGTCACGCCGCTGCGGCGCGCAAGCTGCGGTCAATGCGCGGCGCAGGGTGGCTGTGGCGTTGGCGCTTTGGCGAGCTACTTCGGCCGACGCCAGCCGGAACTTTTGATCGAGAATACGCTTGGTGTTGAGGCCGGTGATACCGTGATCATTGGGTTGCGCGATGACGCCTTGCTTGCCGGCTCGTTATTGGTCTATGCCCTGCCGCTCGGCTCAATGCTTGCCGGTGCGGCGATCGCCGCCCCCCTCGGCGCTGGCGTGGCGTCCGACGTGCTGGTCCTGATTGGCGGTGGTACCGGGTTCGGCGTTGGTGCCCTGGCGGCGCGGTGGCGCCTTCGCTGCGCTGCCCTGCGCCAGCGCGTCGAACCCGTGATGCTGAGGACCTCCGAGGACTGGGATACGGTCACATAGGACGTCGCCCGGCGACACGCTCGTTGAGTAGCGCGAGCTAAACCCGTATCGTTCGCGAGTTGTCGCTGCCGGCCCCCTTACAGCTCGCGTGAGCGGCTGAGGTACGGGCGGCGGGCCGGCGATGGCACATTCATCTCGTGACCGAACCCGTTGGTGACCCTATGCCTGTCCAGGCGATCGACCACATACGCAATTTCTCCATCATTGCGCATATCGACCACGGTAAGTCGACGCTGGCCGATCGCTTCATCCAAGGCGCCGCGGCCCTGAGTAATCGTGAGATGTCAGAACAGGTCCTGGATTCAATGGATCTGGAGCGTGAGCGCGGCATTACGATCAAGGCTCAGAGCGTGTCCCTCGAATACACCGCTCGCAACGGTGAGACCTACCAGCTCAACTTCATCGACACGCCGGGTCACGTCGATTTCTCCTACGAGGTCAGTCGGTCGCTCTATGCCTGTGAGGGCGCGCTGTTGCTTGTTGACGCCTCCCAGGGTGTCGAGGCGCAGAGCGTGGCTAACTGCTACACGGCAATTGAGCAGGATCTCGAGATCCTGCCGGTACTCAATAAGATCGATTTGCCTTCGGCGGAACCTGAGCGCGTCATCCAGCAGATCGACGAGATCATCGGTCTCCACGCCAACGATGTGACCAGCATTAGTGCCAAAACAGGGCAAGGGATCGAGGAGCTCATGGAAGCGATCGTACACCAGATCCCTGCACCCCAAGGCGAGTTCGATGCCCCGCTCAAGGCACTGATTATCGACTCGTGGTTCGATAACTATGTCGGTGTGGTCTGCTTGGTACGTGTCTTCGACGGCGAGCTCAAAAAGGGTGACCGGATCCGCGTCATGTCGACCGAGCGCCAGTTCCAAGTCAGCGAGCTGGGGATCTTTACGCCGCGCAAGAGCAATTGGGACAAACTAACGACCGGGCGCGTCGGGTTCGTGGTCGCCGGCATTAAGGACATCGACGGTGCCCCCGTGGGCGATACGCTGACCCACGCGGCGCATCCGACTGAGACGCCCGTGCCAGGATTTAAACGCGTGCAACCGCGCGTATTCGCGGGCCTATTCCCCATCAGCTCGAACGACTACGAGGCCTTTCGCGAGGCGCTCGGCAAGCTGCGCCTCAATGATGCCTCGCTCGCCTACGAGCCGGAATCCTCGGACGCTCTCGGGTTCGGCTTCCGGTGCGGCTTTCTGGGGATGCTCCACATGGAGATCATCCAGGAACGCCTAGAACGGGAGTATGGCCTTGAGCTCATTACTACCGCGCCAACCGTTGTCCACGAGGTTCTGACCCGCGACGGCGACATTCTGTCCATAGACAACCCCTCGCGGTTGCCCTCGATCGGCGACATTGAGGAGGTCCGTGAACCGATTATTCGCGCCAGTATCCTCGTACCGCAGGATTTCATTGGTAATGTGATCAAGCTCTGCGAGGACAAGCGCGGCGTCCAGAAAGACATGCAGTACGTGGGTAATCAGATCTCGCTGGAGTACGAGATGCCCATGGGCGAGGTCGTGCTCGATTTCTTCGATCGCCTCAAATCCGCGAGCCGCGGCTACGCGTCGTTCGACTACAGCTTCCAGCGGTTCCAACAAGGCGATCTCGTGCGACTGGATATCCTTGTGAATAACGACCGCATCGATGCCCTGTCCATTATCGTCCATCGCGAGCACGCCGAGCAGAAAGGACGCGATATTACGGAGCGGCTCAAGGACATCATCCCGCGACAGATGTTCGAGGTGCCCATTCAGGCTGCTATTGGATCGAAGGTTATCGCCCGCTCCACCGTGAAGGCGATGCGCAAGAACGTTACGTCGAAGTGTTATGGCGGCGACATGTCGCGCAAGAAGAAGCTGCTGGAGAAACAGAAAGAGGGGAAAAAGCGCATGAAGCAGGTTGGCAAGGTGGATATCCCGCAAGATGCCTTCCTGGCCGTGCTGCAAGTGGACTCTAATAAATAGGGATCGCAGCGATGCATTTTGATTTCGAGGCCATCCTGGTCATCGCCACCATCGTGACCGGGCTATGTGCCGGCTGGCAGCGGTGGCAACAACGAGGCCGGGACGATGACGATCCGCCCCGCGACCCGGGCGGGGTGATAGCGTTTGCCCGTTCGTTGTTTCCGGTCATCCTCGTCGTGCTGATCATCCGCTCGTTCATTGCGGAGCCTTTCCGTATCCCTTCCGGTTCCATGATCCCGACCCTGCTTCAGGGTGACTTCATCCTGGTCAACAAGACGGCCTACGGCATCCATTTGCCGGTCACACATCACGAGGTGATCGCCACGGGGCAACCGGGCCGCGGCGATGTGGCGGTCTTTCGCTACCCTAAAGATCCGAGTACGGATTACATCAAGCGCATCGTAGGGTTGCCCGGCGACCATATCCGTTATACTTCTAACAACAAACTGTATATAAATGGCGAACTGATGCCGCAGGATCCAGTTGGTCGCTATCAGGCTAACAGCGCCTACGAGCGGCATACGGAGGGGCTTGCTGGTGATTTGCACGACATCTTGATCTATCCACCGCAATCGCCGCTGGTCTACGAAGGAACCGTTCCTGAGGGCGAGTATTTCGTTCTCGGTGATAATCGCAACCGCAGTCGGGACAGCCGCCGCTGGGGCACCGTGCCCGCTGAGAATCTGGTCGGGCGCGCCTGGCTGATTTGGTTCCATCTGGATTTCGCTGATGGGTCATTCCAGTGGTCGCGCATCGGGACGTTTGTCGACTGATCGGTTGACGACGGAGCGCGAGCAAGGAGGCCCTCGGGCGATGACACCTTTGTCGAGGAGGACAAAACCATGACGAGGCGAGATGGCCAGCAAGGCCTTACCTTTTTGAGTTGGCTCATTATTATCGTGATTGCCGGGTTCTTCCTGCTGCTCGGTATGCGCCTGTTTCCCATGTACTACGAGTCGTACGCCATTGATCGGGCGGTAAAGGAGGTCGCGAAGGACGCCGCCCTATCGCCACGCAATCCCCGGGAGGTACGGGATAGCCTGCGCAAGCGCTTCAACCTCAACGAGATCGATGCCGTGGAGGCCGAAGACCTCAAGATCGAGAAGGTTGGCGATGGATTCAAGTACCTACTGACGTACGAGGATCGCGTGCCTTTTGCGGGTAACCTCTACATCGTTGGCGAGTTTCGCATGACCGAGACGGTAGAAGACTAGATCGTGGCCCAAGTCGATGTGGAATACGCGATAGGGTACGCGTTCGCTGAGGCGACGTGGCTCACCCGAGCGCTGACGCACCGGAGCGCGAGCCCGACTAACAACGAGCGACTCGAGTTCCTTGGGGATAGCGTCCTGAACTTCGTTATCGCCGACGAGGTATTCCGTCGGCGCCCGGAAGCCCCCGAGGGCGACCTCAGCCGATTGCGGGCGAACCTTGTTAACAAGCAGTCACTCGCTGAGATCGCGCGAGGCATTGAGCTGGGGGAGTGTATCCAGCTCGGCAGCGGTGAGCTCAAGAGCGGGGGGCACCGCCGGGATAGTATCCTCGCGGATGCCCTGGAAGCGGTTTTTGGCGCGATCTATCTCGATGGGGGCTTCGCGCCCGTGCAACGCGTCATCGCTGATCTCTACGCCAACCGGTTGTCAGATCTACCGAGTGCTCAGGAGCTCAAGGATCCCAAGACGCGGCTGCAGGAACATCTGCAGGGGCGGGGCTATGAGCTGCCCGACTACCAGGTTCGGGAGGTCGATGGTGTATCCCACGATCAGAGTTTTGAGGTGGCCTGCTACGTGCGCGCCTTCGACCGGTCGAGCTCGGGGCGCGCCGGAAGCCGCCGTAAGGCCGAGCAACGAGCGGCTGAGGCGATGCTCGATACGCTGACGAGGGATAGCTCTAATGGTTGACCCAGACAATGGAGGCAGTCGCGCCGGTCTGGTGGCATTAGCCGGGCGTCCCAATGTCGGTAAATCGACGTTACTCAACGGCCTCCTAGGTGAGAAGGTCAGTATCGTAACGCGCAAACCGCAGACCACGCGGCATCGCATCATCGGCATCCACTGCCGCGATCAGGCTCAGCTCGTTTACGTGGACACGCCCGGGCTCCATCACCACGAACCGAGTGTGATGAATCGCTATCTCAACCGCACCGCGGAATACGTGGTGGGTGATGTCGATGTGGTGGTCTTCCTGGTCGAGGCGGGTCGCTGGACGGATGAGGACGCCAGCGTTCTTACGCGTCTCCAGGGACTTTCGGTCCCCGTGGTACTGGCGATCAACAAAGTCGACCGCATCAAGGATAAGTACGCGCTGCTACCCATCATCGATGAGCTATCCCAGTGCATGGACTTCGCTGCCGTGGTGCCGATCTCGGCAACCCGGGAGACCAATCTCGCCGATCTCGCCGATGAGCTGACGCGTCTGATCCCACAGGGACCCTGGCTCTATCCGTCTGATCAGCTCACCGATCGCAGTCGCTCGTTCATGGCCGCGGAGCTCGTTCGTGAGCAGTTGATGGAAGCGCTCGGGGAGGAGCTGCCGTACGCCACCACCGTTGCGGTCGAGGCCTTCGAACCCGAAGGCGAGCGCTACAACATCGCGGCGGTAATCTGGGTTGAGCGCGAAGGCCAGAAGAAGATGGTCATCGGTGCGGGGGGTAAGCGGCTCAAGGGGGTCGGTAGCGCGGCAAGACAGAACATGGAGGCACTATTCGAGACCCGCGTCCACCTCGAGTTATGGGTCAAGGTGCGCGAGGGGTGGTCCAACGATGAGCGGGCGCTGCAATCGCTAGGGTATGCGGCGTTTGAGCCTTAGGGCGAGGCGGTATTGATCGCGCGGTATGGCGAGCACCGAGGCGTTTGAGGACGAGGCGGCCTATGTCCTTCATCGGCGTGCCTATGGCGATACCAGTGCCTTGGTGGAGCTGCTAACGGCGACTAATGGTCGAGTAGGCTTGGTGGCACGGGGAGTGCAGCGACGACGCTCAAACCAGGCGGCACTGCTGCAGCCGTTCCAGCCGCTGCGCATTAGTTGGCGGTCTCGCGGCGATCTCGGCACGCTGACGGCTACTGAGCCGGCCTCGGCAGCAATCGCCCTGACCGGGCGTCGTATGGTTGCGGGCTTCTACGCCAATGAGCTGATGCTGCGACTGCTGCCACGGCGCCAATGCCAGTCGCTGACCTTCTCGCGCTATGCCGCCTTGCTGGAGCAGTTGAAGAGCGGTGGCGCTATCGGTCCCAGCCTTCGCGTGTTCGAGCGCGACCTGCTAACCGATCTGGGGTACGGCCTCATGCTCAAGACTGATACCGATGGCAATCCGGTCGAGGCGAGCACGTGGTATCGCTATGAGCTTGAACGCGGCCCGGTCGCGGACCCACCAGGCGCTGGTTTGCGCCTGCCTGGCCAGGCGCTACTGGCCCTGGCGTCAGGTGAGCCGGATACCGCGGACGATCCGCCTCTAAAACGGTTGATGCGTTCGGCCCTGAGCCTCTACCTCGGAGAGAAACCGCTGAAAAGCCGCGAGCTGTATGCCCGCTACCGAGACTCAAGGCCTGTTGACGGCGAGGATGCGACGAATGAGTAGGACTAATCCCTGTATTGACCTGTTGCTCGGTGTCAATATCGACCACGTTGCCACACTGAGACAGGCCCGCGGTCACCGCTATCCGGAGCCCGTTCAGGCAGCGCTTGCGGCCGAAGAGGCGGGGGCTGATGGCATCACGGTCCATTTGCGCGAGGACCGCCGGCATATCATGGATCGCGATGTCCGGTTGTTGTCTGAGGTGGTGCAGACACGGCTCAACCTGGAGATGGCGATGACCGACGAGATGGTCGCCATTGCCAAGGGACTCGCGCCCTCGAATTGCTGTCTCGTGCCCGAGAAGCGCTCCGAGTTAACCACCGAGGGGGGGTTGGACGTCGCCGGCCAGCGCGAGCGCACCGCGCGCGTGTGCCAGCAGCTTGCCGAGGCGGGCATCGTGGTGTCGTTATTCATCGATCCCGATAGGGAACAGATTGAGGCGGCACGGGATGTGGGCGCGCCGGCTATCGAACTGCATACAGGGCATTACACGGAAGCCCAGTCGGAGGCGGCGCGCGCGCGTGAAGTAGAGCGCCTTGAGACGGTGCTCGCAGCAGCCCGCGAGGATGGCCTGACTGTCAACGCCGGTCACGGCCTGAATTATCATAACGTCCAGCGCATCGCGGCGATGCCCGATATCCACGAACTCAACATCGGCCACGCCATCATCGCACGGGCCTTGTTCACGGGGCTCCCCGAGGCTGTGCGAGAGATGAAGCGCCTGATGCGCGAGGCGCGCGACGCTTGAACATCCGAGCCATTGGGACCGATATCGTGGCGATACAGCGCATGCGGGAGCTGGTGGCGCGTTACGGGGCGCGTCTGCCGCGGCGGCTGCTGTCATCGCATGAGCGTGAGTCCCTGCCGGCCAATCCCGAGGTGCAGGCGGCTTACATGGCGCGGCGTTTCGCCGCCAAGGAAGCGGCCGTGAAGGCGCTGGGAACGGGCATCGCTCGCGGTGTACGATTTGCCGACCTGGCGGTCTATCACGAGCCCCTTGGTCGGCCCTATCTAGTCCTTGACGGTGGGGCCGCGCAGTGGGCGGCCTGGATAGGGGTGGCGCAATGCCATCTTAGCCTTAGCGATGAACGCGATTACGCGCTGGCCTTTGTTGTCCTAGAAGGTAGCGCGAGCCGCTGATCCCGGTTGGGATTAGGCCTCGACGATAGTGGACTGCTGCTGGGCCATGAGGCTTTCGATGGCGTCCGTGACCTGCTTCATAGCCCCGGGGACGGCCACCGTATCGCGGTCATGGATTCGCTCCTCGAGGTGCTGACAGGCCGCGCGCAGCTGTGGTAGGTGACATACGGCGACCCCGCCGTGCAATTTGTGGACGGCCTCGCCCAGGGCCTCGAGGTCATTCTCGCGATAGGCGCGCCGGATCCGTTGTCGATGCTGCGGTAGGTCGGCGATGAGCATGGTCTTGACGTCCGGGCGCTCGTCGGGAGCGCTCGCTTCGCTGCCCTCCAACGGTTGAGGCACCGATCCGGGCGCTGCGTTCGCTGCCTGCATGGCCGATTGTAGCTTGTCCTCGGTGATGGGCTTGATCAAGCACTCATCCAAGCCCGCTTCCAGTAGCCGCTCGCGTTCGCCGGGCATCGCGTTGGCCGTCAGCCCGACAACGCGGGGAATGGCGCCGCGCTCGTGGAGTTGTTGGATACGCGCGGCAGCATCCTCCCCACTCAGGCCCGGCATGTGGATATCCATCAGGATGAGATCGAAACGCTGGTAACGGCAGGCGTTGATCGCCTCTTGGCCATCGCGCGCCTCAACCACCTCGGCGCCGGTGCGTTGGGCGATATGACTGACCAGCTTGAGATTGATGTCGTTATCATCCACCGCCAAGATGCGTTGCCCAACGCGCGGGTCGGGGGTCGTGTGCGTCAGTTCCTCCGTCGAGCGGGGGGTTGTGGGGGCACTCTCCGGCGCGACGATACGGCATAGCTCACGGTAGACCGTCTGCCGGCGGACGGCCTTGGGGAGACAGGCAGCGGCGCCGCGGTGATACAGCGAGCGTAGTTCGTTGCGATCGACGGTGCTGGCCATGACCACCAGCGGGGCGTCGGTATGGCGCAGCTGTGACAGCACGGCCTCGGGAACCCGCGCACTGAGATCCTGACGCGTAAAGCCGACGATAAGCACATCCCAATACCCCGGCGTCTGGGCGAAGTTAACGAAGCGTTCCCGGCTCTCCGTCTCCAGGACATCCAGGCCCCAGCTTCTCACCAGATGGCCCAGTGCCAGGCGCGATAGGGGCTGCTCATCGAGTACCAAGGCGTGCGCGGCGGCCAGCGGGTTGGTCTCAGCCTCGGTGCTGGTGTTGGCCTCGACGATGGGTTGCTTTTGCAGCCGCATCGTGAACCAAAACGTTGCCCCGGAATTGGATTCGCTGGTCAGCCCGATCTCGCCGCCCATCTGCTCGAGCAGCTTGCTAGAGATGATCAGGCCCAACCCGGCACCGCCGAAACGTCGTGTCATCGACGTATCGCCCTGACTGAAGGCGGTAAAGAGCTTGTCCTGATCGGCCTCGCTCAGCCCGATCCCCGTATCCGCCACGCTGACCATGAGCTCGGCCACATCGCCATAGTCCTCTTCAAGCATGACCCGCACGACGATGCGCCCGGATGGCGTGAACTTGATCGCGTTATGGACCAGATTCGTTAAGACCTGGCGAATGCGGATGGGGTCGCCAAAGAGCTTGAGTGGGACATCATCGTAGATGAAATGCACCAGCTCGAGGCGCTTGCCATAAGCGGCGGGCGCCAGTAGCGACAGCACCTCCTCGACACTATCGCGCAGATCGAAGGCGATGTTATCGATAACGAGCTTGCCGGCCTCGATCTTCGAGAAGTCGAGGATGTCGTTGACGATGGTCAAAAGGTTGGTGCAGGACTCGCGGATGGTGCTGACGTAGTCCGCCTGCTCGACGTCCAGGGAGGTGTGATAGAGCAGATCGGCGAAGCCGACGATGCCGTTGATGGGCGTGCGTATCTCGTGGCTGACGTTGGCCAAGAACTCCGACTTGACCTTATTCGCTTCCTGAGCGCGTCGGCGCGCGTCGTCGAGCTCACTGTTTTGTACCTCGACGGATTTGAGCGTTTGTCGTAATTCCGCCGTTGTGTCGTGGATTTGTCGGCGTAGCGTCTGTTGCCGATGTTGCAGGCTCTCGGCTGTGCGATTCGTGGTCGCTTCGATTTCGCCGATTAGGCCCCGGCCGTCCTCGTGCAGGCGCCGCCCGATGTCCTCGTTGGCGAGGCTAGCCAGATGGATCTTGAGCCGCTCCAGCCGTGTAATCAGCCCGCGACTTACCCATACGGTCATTGCCAAGGCGACCAGCAGCGCGAACGCAGCGAGTACGACCGCTGGCATCATGGCCGCCATGAAGCGATGTCCCAGCTCGGCGGGGGCCGGTTTTAACGTCAGTGTCGTTGGTAACGCTTGTCCGCCCGAGGCACGTCCGTCAGCCACATCGACGCTAACGCCGTGGGCAGCAACGCTGTGGCGATCCAATGCGGTAGCGAGCCAGGCCGCGAAGTCGCGGTATGCGTTGCGGCCACCTGACGCGTCGGCGATGGCCTGGCTAGCGCCGGCTGCTCTCAACTCCGCCGAGGCGATATCAGGGCGTTCTATGAGCTCGCGTAAATGGGACTGTATTCGCGGCCGATCCGCTTGCTCCAGCGCTGGCGCAAGTGATGGGGCGGTCTCGCGTGCGTAGGCGGCGATATCCTGACGCAGCGATAGCGCCAGCACACCGAGCTGAGCCCAGCCGTACAGTACCAAACCGATGCAGAGGATCAGGCCTGTCGGCACGAGGATGGCCGTGTAGAGGCGGCCGCGAACACCGCGTCCCTGTCTTGCGCGAGCCATGGCAGACACCGTTGGCTGGGTCGGTCGGCATCATAGCAAGTGACTAGCCGCGCCGTGGAATCATGACTGACGCGTTTCCGCGCTGTGGCTGCTTGCCTTATAATCCGGCCCATGGATTATCGGGATATAGAGGACTGCGTCGGCTCGACACCGTTGGTGCGGGTGGGCCGCGTGGCCGACACGGGTTCGAACACCCTGTTACTCAAGCTTGAAGGGAACAACCCAGCGGGATCGGTCAAGGATCGGCCCGCCATGAATATGATACGCCGCGCCGAGGAGCGCGGTGAGATCACACCGGGCGATACCCTCATTGAGGCGACTAGTGGCAATACCGGTATCGCTCTGGCCATGGCGGCCGCTATTCGCGGCTATCACATGGTCCTAGTCATGCCGGAGAACATGACCTCGGAGCGGCGTGCGTCCATGCGCGCCTATGGCGCGCAGCTGGTCCTAGTCAGCGGTGACGACGGCATGGAGGGCGCGAGAGACCTGGCGGCGCGTATGCACGCCGACGGCGAGGGCTACATCCTTGACCAGTTCGCGAATGACGATAATTGGCGCGCCCATTACGAGGGGACTGCCCCGGAGATTTGGCGCGCTACCGGGGGCGAGTTGACCCATTTTGTAGCCTCCATGGGCACAACAGGCACGGTCATGGGCTCGTCGCGCTTTTTCGCCGACAACGAGACGGGCGTCGAGGTCGTTGGCGTCCAGCCCAGTGAGGGAGCACGCATTCCGGGGATACGCAAATGGCCCGAGGCCTACTTGCCGCGGATATACCAGCGTGAGCGCGTTCATCGCATCCTCGAGGTCAGTCAGCCCGACGCCGAGGCGATGACGCGCCGGCTCGCCGCCGAGGAGGGCATCATGGGCGGCATCTCGTCCGGGGGATGCCTGAGCGTTGCCCTGCGGCTGTGTCAGGAACTCGAGAACGCCACCATCGCTGCTATTGTTTGTGACCGGGGTGATCGCTACCTATCGTCCGGGGTGTTTCCGGATTGAAGTTCCCGAAAGGACTTGGGCACTTGGTAGCCGGGATGCGCCGTCATGCCGGTCGTAGTGTCGTCGTCGGGCCGTGCCGATGAACGTCTTCGCGTTCGATATCGAGACCGTGCCCGACACGGTCGGCGGCGCGGGTATTCACGGGCTCGGCGGTTTGCCGGACGACGAGATCACCAGCGCCATGCTCGCCATGCGGCGGGCTCGTACCGGGGGGAACGAGTTCCTGCCGCATCATCTGCATCGTGTGGCCGTTATATCGATCGCCGCCTGTATCGGTGATCGCTTCCTCGTCTTCTCTCTCGGCCACGAGGGGGAGCCGGAGAGTGCGATCATTCAGCGTTTCTTCGATGGTCTCGATCGGTATCGGCCGCAGTTGGTCTCGTGGAACGGGAGCGGCTTCGATCTACCGGTGCTCCATTACCGGGCCTTGCGCCATGGCGTCCGCGCGCCGTGTTATTGGGAAAGCGGCCAGAATGAGCGCTCATTCCGCTGGAACAACTACCTGAATCGCTTCCATGAGGGGCATCTTGATCTCATGGATGTGCTATCCGGGTATCAGCTACGCTCGGCCGCCCCCCTGGATGAGGTCGCCTCGTTGTGCGGTTTGCCGGGCAAGATGGGTATGTCCGGCGGCGACGTCCAAGCCGCGGTGGCGGCCGGCGAGATCGATGCGGTTCGGCGTTACTGCGAGGTGGATGCCCTCAATACGTATCTGCTGTTCTTGCGGTTCGAATATATGCGGGGGAACCTAATGGACGACAGCTACACCACCGCCTGTGAGCGGGTCCGATCGAGCCTCTCGGAAATGGCCGAATCCCATGCCGCGGCGTTTCTCGACGCCTGGCAATCACAACCGACCCCGGAGGCTTGAGGGTCGAATGGGACGCCGCCGCCAACGCATCCCCAAGGAACCGGTCGACGCGCGCATCGAGGGGCTAAGCCATGAGGGCCGCGGCATCGCCCATGTCAACGACAAGATCGTTTTCATCGATGGTGCGCTCCCTGGCGAGCATGTACGCTTTCGCTATACTCGCCGGCGCAGCCAACGCGACGAGGGCATTACCGACGAGGTCCTCGACCCCTCACCGCAACGTATCGACGCGCGATGCCCGCATTTCGGGGTCTGCGGTGGCTGTAGTCTGCAGCACCTGGAGACGGCCGATCAGATCGCCCACAAGGCGGAGGTGCTCGCCGAGCACTTCCGGCATATGGGAGCTGTCCAGCCGGAGCGCTGGCTGCCAGCGCTAACGGGCCCGGTCTGGGGCTATCGGCGTAAGGCGCGTCTTGGTGTCAAGTACGTGCCGCGCAAGGATGATCGAGTATTGGTGGGCTTTCGGGAAAAACACAGCCCCTTCGTTGCGGACATCCACGAGTGTCATGTCCTCGATGAGCGTGTGGCATCGCGACTCGGGGAGCTATCGTCGCTCATACGCAGCCTGGATAACCTCGACCGTGTGCCGCAGATCGAGGTCGCCGCGGGCGACGACGCCGTCGCGCTGATCTTTCGGAATCTCGCGCCGTGGAGCGAGCACGATCGCGATACCCTGATCGAATTCGGCAAACGCAGCGGTCTGTTCGTCTACGAGCAACCGGGTGATGAATCCACTGTGGCGCCGCTGTGGCCGACAACGCCCGAGTTGAGCTACGAGCTGCCCAGCTTCGGGATTCGGTTGCGCTTTGAGCCCACGGATTTTACTCAGGTCAATGGCACCATGAACCGTGCCATCGTTGATCAGGCTGTGGAGCTCCTGGCGCCGACCCCCGAGAGTCGCGTGTTGGATCTGTTCTGTGGCCTCGGCAATTTCAGTCTGCCGCTGGCGACGCAATCGGCCTCGGTGGTCGGGGTCGAGGGCGAAGCGCCCCTGGTGGAGCGGGCCCGCGAGAACGCTGACAGAAACGGCCTGGCTGGGCGCACGAGCTTCCACACGGGCGACTTGACGGCGGAATTGGGCGATCAACCGTGGTTGTCTCAAGGCGTGGATCGCGTACTGCTCGATCCGCCTCGCTCGGGGGCCGCTGAGGTGCTGCCGGCAGTGGCAAAGCTCGCCCCCGAGCGCATCGTCTACGTGGCCTGCGGTCCGGCGACCTTGGCTCGCGACGCCGGATCCCTCGTGCACAACCACGGCTACCGCCTCACCGCGGCCGGAGTGATGGATATGTTCCCGCATACGGCACACGTGGAGAGCATGGCGGTGTTTGAACGCCGCTAGGGAGACCCATGCATTTCGAGATCCAGAGCAACGAGCTGATCTATCAGGGCTTCTTTGAGGCGCGGCGCTACTGGCTACGGCATGCGTTGTTCAGCGGTGGCATGAGCCAGCCCGTCATGCGTGAGTGCTTTGAGCCCGGCCAGTCGGTTGGTGTACTCCCCTATGATCCGCAGCGCGATGAGGTTGCGGTGATCGAGCAGTTCCGCATTGGGGCGCTTCGGCATCCCCAGGGACCATGGGTCCTCGAGGCGGTCGCAGGGGTCATCGAGCCGGGTGAGACGGCTCAAGCGGTGGCGCATCGGGAGGCCTACGAGGAGGCGGGATGCCATCTCGACCACCTCGAATTCGTGGCACGCTATCTGGTCAGCCCCGGTGGTAATAGCGAGGAACAAACCGTGTTCTGCGGGCTTACAGACACCTCGGCACTGGGTGGCATCCATGGCTTGGCAGCCGAGGGCGAGGATATCCGCGTCCACGTCCTGGCCCTGGACGAGGCGCTGAGCCTGATAGCGAGCGGTGGCATTCATGCCGCCCAGCTGATCCTGGCCCTACAGTGGTTGGCCCTGAATAGGCAGCGCCTGGCGGATCGTTGGCACTCGGGTTGAGCGGATCACCCGTCGTTAGGCGGGCTAGGGAGACTCTCAGCGTTGCCCTAGACATGCAGTCGGCGCATCTCGGGGTCGGGCCGCGACTCCTCCCAAAGTTGATCGAATCGGTGGCGTAGGCGTCTGGTCCCGCTCGGGTCATTGAAGCAGACGATCGCCCGTGTGCTGTCCGTATCCGCACGCCAGTACAGCCCTCGACCATCGGCCAGCAGGAAGGCCTCGCTCCCGAGCTCCGCCGTTGGGCCCGGTTGGTTCAGATCCACGGGCGTCGATAGCCGTCGTGCCAATTCGATCAGGCGGTGTCCCTGTTTAACGGCGCGCTGACTATCGCCGACGAGGAAGCGCAGGTGGGTGCGCGAGCTAGCGATCGCAAGGTCCCGCACGGCTTCAAGGAAATCCGGCGTATCATAGAGTGTAGCTTCGAGGTCGGGCGTTAGGACCTCGATCCGGCGCCGGGCCTGAGCGGCGAGCGCGGCTACGGCATCGCGCAGGGCCTGACTGTCATCGACCTCATAGACCTGTTCATCGCTGCCTAGACTGAGACTAGACCAATCCGGATAGGGCATGCTGACCTCCATAGGCCGGGATGCGTCACCAGTGCACCAGCTTCTCGGCGCGTCCTTGCCGCAACCGCGACCCTTGCGCCATTACTAGTTTCCATCGCGTGCCGAGCCGACGGCAAGAGCCGCGAGGCTAGGCCCCTAGAGCGGTGCCGGTCGTAGCGGTTTTCAGCAGCGTCGTTAGCCCACGAGCTCATCGTGGAATGCCAACCAACCCCACCGAAGGCCGGTTGCGAGTAGTTCCACCACCGCGCCGGCGCCCGCGTCGTCAGCCGTAGCGAGATCCGCGCCCGTAAAACGCCGGGCCTGCGCGAAGCCGACCAAAACGCCCTGTGCCGATGATGGTGCGGGCTGAGGGTAGCCATTGACGTACAGTAATACGCCGTTGTCCGCTGTGGTTAACCATGCCAGGCGGGCCATGGGATCAACGACTAGCTCCCGTCCTGCCGCCAGTGCCTCGCGAATGGCCATCGACGTCGGCGCGGAGTCGGTCGGTTCAGCATCGAGTGTCTCGTCCGGTCGCGTTAGATAACGCGCGAGCCATTCGTCGAGTTCACGGTCCGAGGGGTCCAGATAGGCCCGCAAGGCCGCACGCAGTTGCGCCCGAGTGGCCTCTGGTAGCGCCGCTGGATTAGCCGCTGGTGCTTGTGAGTTGACGATCTCGTCCGCGTGATGCTCGAGCTGTTGGGCGCGATCCTGCGCCCAGGTTCGCAACAGCTCGGCCGGGGTTGGCGCGCGAAATCGAATGCAGTAGGTCACACCCTCGGTCCGGGCAACGCCGTAGTAGCCGGTATAGGGCGGCAGATACACCAGATCCCCGGGACCAGTCCGCAGGTTCCAGGCTTGCCGTGCGCTCTGGCCGCAGGCCCCGGCAGCCGACTCGACGGGCTCATGGATGGACCAGTCCGTATCGCCGCTGACCTGCAGGAAAAACAGATCCGCGTCATCCTCGTTATGGCCCGTGGTGCCCCCCGGCACACAATAGCTTATGGCGACGGCATCGAAGCGCCAGTCCGGGAGGAAGCGAAAGGCCTCGCGTACCGCTGCGTAGACCGGGACATGGCGATCGACGCCGTGCACGGTCAGTTGCCAGTCTGTCTCCGGGGTGTCGCTAAAGAAGGTCTCGGTGACGGGGCCTTCGATGATCATCCAGTCTTCGGCCTCGGTATCCCCCATGACGATGCGCGACGCGATCGCCGGATCAGTGGCCAGACCCGCTAGTTCATCGGCACCGAGGAATTGCGGCGGACTCCGCCAGGCGCCCGTCACGACTAGAGGGCACTGCTGCCAGTAGTCATGAACAAACGTATCGCCACCGAGCGTGCTGAGCATTGCCTCTGGTCCCACCGGTCAGACCTCGCGCGCGAGTCGTTCCGCGAGTCCGATGTAGTCACGCGGCGTCAGCTCGGCCAGCTCGCGCCGCGCGCTCGGCGGTAGCTCGAGCTGATTGACGAAATCGCGGAGCTTGGTCTCATCGATGGCCTCGCCGCGGGTGAACGACTTGAGCTTCTCGTAGGGTTCCTCGATGCCATAGCGCCGCATGACCGTCTGGATCGCCTCCGCGAGCACCTCCCAGTTGCCGTCCAACTCGGCCTCCAACCGCTGGTCGTTGAGCTCAAGCTTGCCCAACCCCTTGATGAGCGCCTGGTACGCGATCTCGCAATGCGCCAGGCCGACACCGATGTTACGCAGTACGGTGGAGTCTGTGAGGTCGCGTTGCCAGCGCGATATCGGGAGCTTATCGCCGAGATGACCGAAGACCGCGTTGGCGAGGCCGAGATTACCCTCGGCGTTCTCGAAATCGATGGGATTGACCTTATGCGGCATCGTCGACGAGCCCACCTCGTCGGCCACCGTAGCCTGCCTGAAATAGCCGAGTGATATGTAACCCCAGAGGTCGCGTGCCAAATCGATGACAACGGTGTTGAGGCGGCTGATCGTGTCGAACAATTCAGCCATGTAGTCGTGGGGCTCGATCTGGGTGGTGTAGGGGTTCCAGCCGAGTCCGAGACCCTCAACGTAGCGGCGTGTGAAACCGGGCCAGTCGATGCCGGGGTAGGCGCAATGGTGGGCGTTGTAGTTGCCGACCGCGCCGTTCATCTTGCCCAGGATTGGTGTATCGGCGAGCGCTCGGCGCTGACGGCTCAGGCGATGGGCGAAATTCGCCAGCTCCTTGCCCATGGTCGTCGGCGAGGCGGCTTGCCCGTGAGTACGCGCGAGCATGGGCCGGTCGGCCAGGTCGTGGGCGAGTGAGCGTAGTGCCGTGATCAGCTCATCGATGCGTGGCAACAGGACATGATCACGGCTGCCCCGAAGCATCAGCGCATAGGCCAGATTGTTGATATCTTCCGAGGTGCAGGCGAAATGCACGAACTCGCTGACCGCCTCCAGCTCACGATTACCGGCTATCCGCTCCTTGAGGAAATACTCGATCGCCTTCACATCGTGGTTAGTGCGGCGCTCCAGCGTCTTGATGCGTTGAGCATCGGCTTCGCTGAAATCATCGATAATGGTCTGCAACAGCGAGCCTGTTTCGCTGCTGAAGGCGGCGACCTCCTTGATCGCTGGTTCGGCGGCTAGGGCCTCCAGCCAACGCAGCTCAACAATGACGCGGTGACGAATTAGGCCGAATTCGCTGGTCAGTGGACGAAGCGATGCCACCTTATCGCCATAGCGCCCGTCGATCGGTGAGATAGCAGTGAGGCTGTCGAGCTCCATGAGATTCCTGGGGGTCGTGGATTGCGGGGCGCCAGTGTAACCTCGGCCGCCCGGGCGCGCACCCGCGGCGGCCCGCAACAGTGACGAGGAGGAGAGGCCATGAGCGATAACGCGTACCGCACGGAAAAAGACAGCATGGGTGAGCTGCAGGTGCCAGCGGATGCCCTCTATGGGGCCCAGACTCAGCGTGCGGTCGAGAACTTCCCCATTAGCGGCCAGCGCCTGCCGCGCGCCATGATCCGTGCGTTGGGTCTGATCAAGGGCTCCGCAGCCCGCGTCAATGCCGATCTCGGTCTTCTCGATCATGCCATTGCCACTAGCATTGAGGAGGCGGCGCTGGCCGTTGCCGAGGGGCACTACGACGCCCATTTCCCGGTCGATATCTTCCAGACCGGCTCGGGTACGAGCAGTAACATGAACGCCAACGAGGTGATCGCGCACCTGGCATCGGAGGCCCTCGGTGAGACGGTTCACCCCAATGACCACGTGAACATGGGGCAGAGCAGTAACGACGTCATCCCCACGGCGATCCACGTGGCCGCGGTGGCGAACTGCCGCGAGCAGCTGCTGCCCGCCCTCGATCACCTAACGGCATCGCTGGAGCGACGTGCCGCCGAACTCAGCGAGGTGGCGAAGACCGGGCGTACTCATCTCATGGACGCCATGCCAGTGACCCTGGGCCAGGAGATCGGTGCATGGGCCCACCAGATCCGTGAGGCTAGAAAACGCATCGAGCAGACGCTGGAGCGGGTTTGTGCGCTTGCGCAGGGGGGTACGGCGGTGGGCACGGGGATCAATGCCCACCCCGATTTTGCGGCCGCGGTAGCCCGTGAACTCAGCGCCAAGACCGGCTACGGGTTCTACACCAGTGACAATAGCTTTGCGGCTTTGAGCGCCCAAGACCCAGCGGTCGAGCTCTCTGGGCAGATCCGGACTCTAGGCGTGGCCTACATGAAGATCGCCAACGACCTGCGTTGGATGAACAGTGGACCACTCGCCGGTCTGGGCGAGATCGAGCTGCCGGCCCTTCAGCCGGGCAGCAGCATCATGCCAGGTAAGGTTAACCCCGTTATACCGGAATCCGTGGCGATGGTCGCGGCCCAGATCATGGGTAATGACGGCACCATCGCCGTAGCCGGTCAGTCCGGCAACTTCCAGCTCAATGTCATGTTGCCGTTGATTGCGAACAATCTGCTGCAAAGCATTGATATTGCCGCTAATGGTGGACGATTGTTAGCAGACCGAGCGATCGACGGCTTCCAGGTAAGACGCGATAACCTGGGGGCGGCACTGGATCGCAACCCCATCCTTGTGACGGCGCTGAATGCCGTTATCGGCTATGAGAAGGGGGCGGCGGTAGCCAAACAGGCCTACAAGGAGGGCCGCGCCATTATCGAGGTGGCACGCGAGACCACAGAACTCTCGGAGCAAGAGCTCCAGCGGCTTCTTGACCCGCTGCTTCTGACCCAGGGCGGTCTGCCGGATGCCTAGACCGGTGCCAGCCGGGCGGTTACGCCAGCGTTGACGGAGGTCTCCCTAAGCCTCGCCCGTGTCGCGACGTCGATCGTAGCGGGCGAACGTCTGGCCGGCCCGCGCTTGCCCGGCCGTATCCAGGTACAGAGAGGTCAGGCTTAGATCCATGGCTGGCTCAAGGGGTGCCCCGCGAGTAATGGTGCTGAAATCCCGTCCCGCGAGGATGCGGGGCACGGTGGTGAGGAAAAGGGCATCCAGGGCACCCCCGCGAGTGAGCGTAGCCAATACGTCCGGACCGGTTACCGAATAGACCGTGGAGAATCCTTGATCGGCGATGAGCGCACGCACGCTGTCACCGAGCACACCATCGGCATCACCGTGGCAAGCGATAACCTCGGCACCGACCGCCTCGTGCTCGCGACGCCGGTGCGGGTCGGCCGCCGTCGTCGTTAGCACCAGGATGCGGCGACCCTGCTCGGCTAAGCGACGCGGGGGCGGGAAGTCGAGGCTTGTACTAAGGACCAAGACGTCCGGCTGTGCGGCCATGCCGCGGCCGCGGCGCCACTCATGGATATCATCAAACTCCGGGGCGGTGCTGACAGGCAGGACATCCTGCGCCGTGCCGGCACTGAGATCGCGCAGATACCGGCCCGACGTGATGAGCAGCTCGGCGCGACCAGCTAGCTCCTGAAATAGCCGCCAGTCCCGAGGATTGGCAATGGCGCGGGGGACGGCGCGTCCGGCGTCGGCGCCCTCGGCCAAGGCGATACGCCCATCGAGGCTGGTAACGAAGTTGCTGTAGATGAAAGGGCCGGCATGCGTATCGTCCGCCAAGGGATCGGTTAGGTAACGACCTTTATGCTCCAGGGCGAGATTTGGTTCAGGGTAAAGCCTCAGCAGTTGATCGCTCATACCATGATTTCCAGGCAACGGGACCAGCAGGCTACAAGTCGTCACCTAGCTTAGCCAGCGGTCAACCAACGCCAGGGTCGCTACCGTCTCGCG
>CAJXKP010000002.1 GCA_913055565.1 uncultured Ectothiorhodospiraceae bacterium | reverse complement strand
GCCAACCTTTACCGCGTGGGATTGATTACCCACTGGATCCCTCACGCTATTTCACAGCGGCCTCCCCTATCCGCCGATTCCAAACGACCAGGCTTTTCCTGGCGCACTAGGAGCCGAGCCCCCTCGGCGATTCCGGCGCTCTGGCAGGGTCGCTCAGGGGGCTGAGCTCCTACCGCGTGGGGGGGGCGCTGGCGGATGCCGGGATGCCGGGCGCGGCAGGGCCCGGCACGCGGCGTAGGAGCGGCGTCCTCGCCGCGAAGGTCTCAAACGATATCCAGGGGCACCTTCCGCTCGGGGGCCGGGAAGGCCTGATCGAGTCGCTCCCGAATCGTGGCTGCAAGGTCCATGTCCAGGGCCGCCGCGTTGGCCGCGACGTGCTCTCGCGAGGCGGCTTTGGGAATAGCGATGACGTCCGAGCCGGCGGGCGACGCCGGCTGCGTCGCCCAGGCGAGCAGGACGGTTGCCGGGCTCGTGCTGAGCTCGTCGGCGACAGCCATCACCTCCGGGTGATTCAGGGGCACCCCAGCGCCACCCAAGGGGCAATACGCCATCGTCGGCACGCCGCGCTCGCGCTGCCAGGGCAGAAGGCTGTGCTCGATACCGCGCGAACCTAGGTGGTAGAGCACCTGATTGACGCTGCTCTGATCGCCCCCAGGGCACTGCCACAGGGCCTCCATGTCGTCGACGTCAAAGTTGGAGACCCCAAAACGGCGAATCTTGCCCTGCTCGCGCAAGCGCTCGAAGGCCTCCAGCGTCTCGGCGAGCGGGACGCTGCCGGGCCAGTGGAGCAGGTACAGATCAAGATAGTCGGTCCCCAACCGACGCAGGCTCGCTTCGCAGGCGGCCACGGCATCCTGACGGCCCGCATTCCAGGGGAAAACCTTGGACACGAGGAAGGCCTGGTGACGCCGGCCATCAACCGCGCGCCCAACCAGCGACTCGGCCCGGCCGCTGGCGTACATCTCGGCCGTGTCGATCACGCTCAGACCCGTATCCAAGCCGTACTGAAGCGCCGCCACCTCGTCGCGCTCCGAGCACCGCCCTTCCGCCATGTGCCACGTCCCCTGCCCGATGGCAGGCAATCGCTCCGTCGGCACGGTGGCGGTGGCGGGCAGCTCCACCTCGCGTCTGGTCATTAGGCCGCCTCCACTGATGCCAGTCGCCCACAAAAAACCCGCCTCGCGGGCGGGTTTTTCTAGGTTATGTGGCGGAGAGGGAGGGATTCGAACCCCCGGTGCCCTCTCGGGCACACCTGATTTCGAGTCAGGCGCCTTCGACCGCTCGGCCACCTCTCCGTTGCTGATGACTCAACGTCTAAGCGAGTGCGTAGTCTACAATACAAAAGGCTTTCTTACGAAGGGGGTAGGCGCATCGTGCATGGGTACGGTATCCACGCCATTATCGTGGCATCCCTGCTGGCCCTGACAGGCATCGCCTGGATCGGCACCATCACCCCGCCGGACGAACTAGCACTAGTGCGCCAGCGCGGGGAGCTGGTGGTTGCCACGCGCGTTGCACGCAGTACCTTTTACCGCGAGGACGGCCAACCGCGCGGTATGGAGTACGAGCTGGCCTCGGGTTTCGCCGATGAGCTCGGAGTCGAACTGCGGATGCGAGCCGTTGATAACCTCAACGAGGCTATTACCGAGCTTGATGCGGGCCGAGTTGACCTGGTGGCGGCGGGTATCTCCCCGACGTCGGCGCGCAAGGAGCGGTTCGATTTCACCAGCGCCTACATGCAGGTCTACCCCAAGCTCGTGTATCGCCAGGGCTCGCCGCGCCCCCAGAATCTCGGCGATCTGGATGCGCCCGTTCAGGTACTCGCGCATTCCTCGCACGCCGACCTCCTCCAGCAGCTAGCCAACGATCACCCGGAGCTACGCTGGAACACGGTTCCCACCGCCGACACCAAGGAGCTGCTCTACAACGTCTGGCGCGGCCAAACGAAATACGCCATTACCGACTCCAACAAGCTAACGCTCAATCAGCACTTCTACCCTGAGTTGCGAGCGGCCTTCGACATCGGTAACGCGCGAGGTCTCGCGTGGATGCTACTGCCTAGTGACGATTCGCTGCGCCAGGCCGCTGACGAGTACTTTCGCAAGCTGCGCGACAACCGTGGCCTGGCCCAGCTAATGGAGCGCTACTACGGCCATCTGGACCGGTTCGATTACGTCGGCACCCGCACCTTTATGCGCCACACCACGCAGCGCCTGCCGCAGTACCTCGACGCCTTCAAGAAGGCGGGCACCGAGAACAACGTGGACTGGCGGCTACTGGCGGCGATCGGCTACCAGGAATCGCATTGGGAAAAGACCGCGGTGTCGCCGACCGGCGTGCGGGGTCTGATGATGCTAACGCGGGACACCGCGCGCCTAATGAATGTCGCCAACCGCACCGACCCCTTTCAGAGCATAGACGGCGGCGCCCGCTATTTCGACCGCGTTCGCAAAGAACTGCCGGAGAGTATCGAGGAACCGACGCGCACCTGGTTCGCCCTGGCGGCCTATAACGTGGGCCGGGGCCACCTCGAAGACGCGCGGGTGATCACGGAGACACGCGGCGGCGACCCGGACGCCTGGCGCGACGTTAAACAGAACCTGCCGTTGCTGGCTCAGCCCGAGTGGTACAAGCGAACGCGCCACGGCAAGGCTCGTGGCTGGGAGCCAGTCCGTTACGTCGAAAACATCCGCAAGTACTACCAGCTGCTACGCCGCGTGACCGAATCCGGCGAGCCCGCGCCCGACGCCGTTCCCGCGTCCAAGCAACCGCCTAAGGCATCGGACCCGGCCGGCTGGCGTTTTGCCGATAGCCTGGAGTCCGCGCTGTAGCTGTTATGGCGACATAGCGGCCTGCAAAGCCTGGTCGATATCCCAGAGGATATCCTCCAGGGTCTCTAGCCCCACCGATAGCCGGATCATGTCCGGCGGCACACCGGCGGCCGTCTGCTGGTCCTCGCTGAGCTGGCGATGGGTCGTCGAGGCCGGATGGATCACCAGCGTCTTGGCGTCGCCGATATTGGCCAGGTGCGACAGGAACTGTACGGCCTCGATGAAGCGCTTACCGGCCTCATGCCCGCCCTCGATGCCGAAGCTGACGATGCCGCCGGCGCCGCGCGGCAGATAATGCTGGCGCAAGGCCGCGTAGGGGCTGTTGGCGAGGCCGGCGTAATTGACCCAACCCACTAGTGGATGGCGCTCCAGGTACTCGGCGACGGCCTGGGCGTTGTCGCAATGGCGTTCCATGCGCAGGGGCAGCGTCTCCAGGCCCTGCAAGAACAGCCAGCTGTGCATGGGCGCTATGGTCGGCCCTAGGGTACGCAGCGTCTCGCAGCGCGCCTTCATGGTGAAGCCGAAATCACCGAAGGTCTCGTAGAAGCGAATCCCGTGATAGCCCTCCGAAGGCTCGGTCATGCCCGGGAAATTGCCGTTATCCCAGGGGAACTGACCGGACTCGATAACGACCCCGCCCATGGCCGTGCCGTGCCCGCCGATGAACTTGGTCGCGGAGTGGACGACGATGTCCGCGCCGTGGTCGATGGGCCGGCAAAGATAGGGCGTGGCCATGGTGTTATCCACCACCAGCGGCAATCCGGCCTCGTGGGCGACGGCGGCGACGCGCTCAATGGCCAGCACATTGCCCACGGGGTTGCCCAGCGTCTCGCCGTACAACAGTTTGGTGCGCGGCGTGATGGCCTGGCGGAAGGCCTCCGGATCATCGCCGTCCACGAAGTGGGTGGTGATGCCCATCTTGCGGAAGGTGACATCGAGCTGGCTGAAGGTGCCACCGTAGAGGCTGCGCGCGGCGACCACCTCGTCGCCTGCCTCCAGCAGCGTCAACAGCGCCGCCGTCTGCGCGCCCATGCCCGATGAAGCCGCCACCGCCGCCCGGCCGTTCTCCAGCGCGGCCATGCGCTCCTCGAAAACGGCGGTGGTCGGATTCATCATACGACCGTAGATGTTGCCGAAGGTCTGGAGATTGAACAGCGATGCCGCGTGGTCGGAGTCATCGAAGACGTACGAGGTCGTCTGGTAGATCGGTACCGCGCGAGCGCCGGTAACGGCGTCCGGCTGCTGACCGGCATGCAGGCAAAGGGTTTCGAAACCGAACTCGTGATCCGTCATGGCTGCTCGACGTTGCTTGGGGCTGTTGGGCGGCGCTGCGGTGCGCGGGTATCGCCGCCTCAGTAGGGGATATAGCGGGCGCGCTTGGCGCTTATAATGCCCGTATTGACACCAACGAAGTTCAGGCCACCGAATAGGCGCGCATACTCGATCTTCATGCACCGATCCATGACCACGTCCAGGCCGGTATCCCGCGCCTTCTGCGCCGCCTCCTCGTGGACCACGCCGATCTGCATCCAAACCGCCCGCGCGCCCACGGCGATCGCTTCATCCACGATCGGTGGCACATCCTCGGGGCGCCGGAAGATATCCACCAGGTCGATCGCCTCCGGGACGGCGCTCACACTGGGATAACAGGTCTGACCAAAGATACTGCCCTGGCCCGGATTCACCGGGATCACACGATAGCCGTGATCCAATAGATACTTAGCGGCAAAATAGCTCGGCCGGTACCACTTGGCCGACAACCCGACCACCGCAATCGTCCGGTTCTCGGTCAACACACGCCGTAGTGTCTCGATAGCCTGCATCGCACCTCCGGGCGTTTTGAGCCGAGCATACCAAACGGCGCCCTTAAGGAAACGCCTACCCACTGACCGAACCGGGCCAGCCAAGGCCTGTCCGAACACGGAGCGGTGCCGATCAACCGAGGGGTATCATGAGCCGATCGCGCGGAGACGACCTGTTTCGCGCCCTTCGCCTGGGGCGTACCGGCGCCCGGGTTACCGGACACGCCGTCGCCGATGGCCTGCGCGCCCGGCTGACGCGCACCGAGCGTGACTGGCAACCCGTCGCCGACGAGCTCCGGGACACCCTTGCCCAACTTCGGGGGCCGCTGCTCAAGCTCGGTCAGACCGCCTCCCAGTGGCGCGACGTCCTACCCGACTCGATCGCGCAGGCGCTGACCTCCCTGCGCACCGAGGCCGACCCAGTTGCCTGGCCGGCCATTCGCGCCGTCATGGAACAGGAACTCGGCGAACCGCCCGAGGCAGCGTTCCGCTGGATCGACCAGGAAGCGATGGCCTGCGCCTCGCTCGGGCAGGTCCATCGAGCCCGCTTGGCCGATGGCACCGCGGTGGTGGTCAAGGCGCAGCACCCTGACATGGCAGCCATCTGCGAGGCCGACCTACGCCAGCTCCGCCGACTGCTGCCGCTTGGGCGGCTTCTGGGGCTGCCAGCCGACCGCCTCGAGGCCGTGCATACCGAGCTTGCCCAGGCGATACGGCGAGAGCTGGACTACGCTAGCGAACGCGCCGCCCTAGAGCGCTTTCGCGAGCGCTACGCCGCGCGTTCCGATATCGCCATACCACAGCCCGTTACAGGGTACTGTAGCCAACGCCTTATCACGCTGACCGATGAGCCGGGCGAGACCCTTGCCACCGCGCGCCACTGGCCGGCACCAGTCCGCAACGCCCTGGCAGCGACGCTGATCGACTGGGCCGCCGAGAGCATGCTCAGGCACGGCGAGCTCCACGCCGACCCCCATCCCGGCAACTTCGGCTTTCGCCGTGACGGTACTTTGGTCGTCTACGATTTCGGTTGCACCGTTAGCGTCGGCGAACGCCTCGCGCGCGCCTACGCCGGCGGCTTTCAGGCGCTGCAGCGACACGACCCGCAAGCCCTTGAGACCGCTATGCAAACCTTGGGCAGCCGGCGTCCCGGGACAACCCCGCCCTGGTCACTGTATCGCGAGCTCATACGCGTCATGGCCCCGGCGTTGCAGCCGCAGCGCGCGTGGGACTTCGGCGACGGCCGCCTGCATCGCGAGGCCATGGCCCTTATGGCCCGGGTGGCGGAGTGGCTGGGCGAGCTCCAACCGCCGGCCGAGGCCGTACTCATCAATCGAACGCTCGACGGCCACTACTGGACCCTGCACAGCCTGGGCGCCGAACTCCACCTCCACGAGACGCTCCTGCCTCACATGCCTCAAACGTCATGACGGGCGCTACCGACGTCGCTCGCGAAAGAAACGGCGCAGCTTCTCGCCGGCCGCGGCGCCGTCAATACCCCCGGTCACCTCAAGGCGATGGTTGTGGCTCGGCTCAGCGGGCAGATCCATGGCGCCCCCGCAGGCGCCCGTTTTCGGATCGTGCGCCCCGAAGATCAGGTGACGCACGCGGGCGTGGATCATGGCGCCGACGCACATCGGGCATGGTTCCAGGGTCACGTAGAGGCACGTCTCGGGGAGTCGGTAGGCCCCCCAGTGCGCCGCCGCCTCGCGCAGGGCCATGATCTCCGCATGCGCCGTGGGGTCACAATCGGTTATGGGCCGATTCCAGCCGCGGCCCAGGACTTCCCCCTGGTACACAACCACCGCGCCGACCGGTACTTCGCCCGCTTGCGCCGCTCGGTCGGCCAGGGTAAGGGCCTCACGCATGTAAAAGGTGGCGTCGGCGGGCATTGTCATCACTCAGTCATGGGCGATGCTGTATTGTAACGCGCGGCTGCTAGCGGACGCCGCCGACTGTTCTAGCACCCTCGCCACGCCACACCCGAAGGAGACATCGACCTCTTATGGCACAGTCCAATACCGGCGTACGCCTGCGCCACCTCCCCGACCCCGACAACCTCCCGGCGCTCGAGGCGGCTTACGCGCATGCCTCACCCGCGGTCGGGCTTGGGCAACTGGACCCGCCGCCGCGCGTTCTGCTGCTCTACGGCTCGCTGCGGGAACGCTCCTTCTCTCGCCTGGCTGCCGAGGAAGCCGCGCGCATCCTGCGACTCTTCGGCGCCGAAACACGGATCTTTGACCCCTCGGATCTGCCGTTCCCGGATCAGGTCACCGACGACGACCATCCCGCCATCGCTGAGCTGCGCGAGCATTCCATGTGGTCCGAGGCCCAGGTGTGGTGCAGCCCGGAGCGTCATGGCCAGATCACGGGGTTAATGAAGGGCCAGCTGGATCACCTGCCACTTTTCAAGGCAGGCATGCGGCCCACCCAAGGGCGGACCCTGGCGGTCATGCAGGTCTGTGGCGGCTCGCAGTCGTTTAACGCCGTCAACAGCCTGCGCTTACTCGGGCGCTGGATGCGCATGGTCACCATCCCAAACCAATCCAGCGTGCCCAAGGCCTTTCAGGAGTTCGACGATGCCGGCCGCATGCAGCCATCGGCGTATTACGACCGTATCGTGGATGTCATGGAGGAGCTTATCCGGTTCACGGTGCTGTTGCGCCCCCATGGGGCGCAGTTGCTGGACCGCTACTCGGAGCGGCGCAAGGCGGAAACGCCGGTCAGCGACCCCATCGCCGATGGCGCCTCGACCGAAGCCGGCGAATCCTGAGCGAGCTTCACGGCGCAAACCCATGGGTGCGTCGCCTCGCGCCCGTCGGCGCTTCAGGCGCTCTGGAAAGGATCGCCCAGGGGCTGGGCTCCTACGGCCTACCAGAAACCCTGGCGGCTTCAGCCCGATGGGAGCGGGAGCCCGTCGGCGAGTCAGGCGCTCTGGAAACTATCGCCCAATCGTGAACTAACGGGCGCACCAAAGCAGATCGCTGCGTGACTCATTGAAGCTAGTCACGAGCCGAGACGGTCAATGGCTGGGCTCCTACGAGCCAGGAGGGCGCCGCTGGACCGCTACTGGGAGCGGCGCAAGGCTGAGCCCCCTGTCGTCGACCCGGTCCACGGCTCTACCTCGAACACGGCCAGCGAGGCATAACACTGCTCTGGACGCTGGAGCATACCCGCCTTATCTTTAACTCTGCTCACGTGGGACGCTTCGGTCGAGGGGGACGATGTATCAGGCCATGGTCCGCCGCCTGGTTCGCTGGGCCTTTGAGCGCCTATCACAACGAGACATCGATACGCTGCTTGGGCACTGCTCGCCCTGTATGGAACACCAGTTCGCCGGTAACCACGCCCTCGGCGGCAGTCGGCGCGGCACCCACGATTGCCGGCGATGGCTGGAGCGCCTTTTCCGTTTGTTCCCGGAACTACGCTTCCACATCCACGAGATCATGGTAGTCGGTCCCCCCTGGAACACCCGCGCGGTCGTAACCTGGACCGACGAGGGGCGGGCCGCCGACGGCGCCCCGTACCGAAACCACGGCACCCACGTCCTGCGCCTTCGTGCCGGCCGATTGACGCAGATCCATGCCCACCTCGACACGCAATGCGTGGAGCAAACCCTCAACCGCCTGGCTGAAAGCGGGATTGAAGAAGCCCGCGCCACACCAATCGGGGGCGATCATGACTAGGCGCACCGCCATCGCCGCCGGCCTCTACGCGATCAACACCGTGGTTAGCCTGATTCTAGGACTGATATACCTGGGGCGACGGGAGTTCATGCCTTACCACGCCGACGCACTCGGCGTTGAATGGGCGGCCGTGGGCGCCGAGCTGCAGGTGCTGCTGGTGGCGCTCATGGACGTCGCCGGAGCGGGTTGGATCGCGTTGGGCATTGCCTCCGCCGTCCTCATCGCCATCCCGATGCGCCGCGGCGAGCGTTGGGCCGGCTTCCTGCTACCAAGCCTGATGTTAATCTTCTACGTACCGACGCTCATGGCGACGCTGGCCGTTCTGGACGGCACTCCCGCCACACCGCCCTGGTACGGCAACGCCTTGGCCTGTGTGACGGCGGTTCTGGCGTTCGTTATCCACGCGCCATGGCGGTCGCTTTCCAACGGCTAGCAGGCTACTAGCCAGCGGTCGGCCAACCGATCCGGGCTACTCCCACTCGATGGTGCCCGGCGGCTTGCCGGAGATGTCGTAGACCACGCGCGCCACGCCATCGATCTCGTTCATGATGCGCCGCGAGCAGCGGTCCAGGAGCTCGTAGGGCAGATCGGCCCAGCGGGCGGTCATGAAGTCGATCGTCTCCACCGCCCGCAGGGCGATGACGTGCTCGTAGCGCCGCCCATCGCCGGTAACGCCGACGGACTTAACGGGCAGGAACACGGCGAAGGCCTGGCTGACCTGATCGTAATAGCCGTCCCGACGTAGCTCTTCGATAAAGATGGCATCGGCCCGGCGAAGGGGTTCCGCGTATTCCTTGCGCACCTCGCCGAGGATGCGCACGCCCAGCCCCGGTCCCGGGAACGGGTGGCGATGGACCATCTCCGCGGGTAGTCCTAGCTCCAGGCCAATACGGCGCACCTCGTCCTTGAATAGCTCCCGCAGCGGTTCAAGGAGCTTGAGGTTCATGCGCTCCGGTAGCCCACCTACATTGTGGTGGGACTTAATCACCTGGGCCTTGCCCGTAGCCGAGCCGGCGGACTCAATGACGTCGGGGTAGATGGTGCCCTGGGCCAGCCACTGGACATTATCGAGCTTGCCCGCCTCCTCATCGAAGACCTCGATAAAGGTGTTGCCGATAAACCGGCGCTTATCCTCGGGATCCTCAACGCCGGCCAAGCGATCCAAAAAGCGCGCCTCGGCGTCGACGTAGACCACGCGCACGCCCATGTGGCGTTCGAAGGTGGCCATAACCTGCTGGCCCTCGCCCTCGCGCAACAAGCCATTGTCCACAAACACGCAGGTGAGCTGATCGCCGATAGCTTGATGCAGTAGGGCCGCCACCACCGCCGAATCCACCCCGCCGGACAGGCCGAGCAGGACGTTGTCACCGCCGACTCGCTCGCGGATGCGTTGGACGTGGTCCTGGACGATGTTGTCGGCCGTCCAGTCCCCCGCGCAGCCACAGATCCCCAGCACGAAGCGCTCCAGGATGCGCTTACCTTGCGGGGTATGCGTCACCTCCGGATGGAACTGAGCGCCGTAGTAGCCACGCGCGTCATCGGCGATGCCAGCGATGGGCGCACTGTCGGTACTCGCGATGGTGCGAAAGCGGTCCGGCGGACGCACGACCTGATCGCCGTGACTCATCCAGACGTCCAGATAGCCCCGACCGGCGATATCGGTATGGTCCTCGATCTGGCGTAGCAGCTCGGAGTGGCCGTGGATGCTGACCCGGGCGTAACCGAACTCCTTGTGCTCGCTGGCCGCCACCTCGCCGCCGAGCTGGGCGGCCATGGCCTGCATGCCGTAGCAGATCCCAAGCACGGGCACGCCCAGCTCGAAGACCGCAGCGGGCACGCGTGGCGTGTTCTCGAACGTGGCGGAGTCCGGCCCCCCAGACAGGATCACGCCGGACGGCGCAAACGCCTGGATGTCGACATCGGGGCGATCGCAAGGGTAGATCTCGGAATAGACACCGGCCTCGCGTACCCGGCGGGCGATGAGCTGGGTGTACTGGGACCCGAAGTCCAGGATGAGTATGCGCTGCGCGTGGATATCCTGCGCCATGCTGGCTCGTCACTCGTTATCGTGATCGGCGCGGCGAGCCCTGACCGGCAACGCCGCCGCCTAACGGGGGCGGGACCGCCCTAATCGACCCGGTAGTTCGGCGATTCCTTGACGATATTCACGTCGTGGACGTGGCTCTCCCGGACGCCGGCGTTGGTGATACGGGCGAACTCGGCGCGCGTGCGGAAAGCGTCCATATCGGCGCAGCCACAATACCCCATCGAGGCCTGCAGGCCGCCAACGAGCTGATGGATGATGGCCACCAGGCTACCCTTGTAGGGCACGCGCCCCTCGATGCCCTCGGGCACGAATTTCTCGGTGCTTTCGGCGTCCTCCTGGAAGTAGCGATCCGAAGAGCCCTGGGCCATGGCGCCGATAGAGCCCATGCCACGATAGGACTTATAGGAGCGCCCCTGGTAGAGCTCGACTTCGCCGGGCGCCTCTTCGGTGCCGGCGAACATGCTGCCCATCATCACGCAGTTCGCGCCGGTGGCGAGCGCCTTGGCCATATCGCCGGAGTAGCGGATGCCGCCATCGGCTATGATCGGCACGTCCCGGCCTTCGAGCCCGTCTACAACGTTGGCGATGGCCGAGACCTGGGGGACGCCGACACCGGCGATAACGCGGGTGGTGCAGATAGATCCGGGCCCGATGCCGACTTTCACGGCATCGGCGCCCGCATCGGCGAGGTCCCGCGCCGCTGCGGCCGTGGCGATATTGCCGGCCACTATATCGACGTCCGGGAAATGCCCCTTAGCCCATTTAACTCGGTCGATCACCCCCTGGGTATGTCCGTGGGCGGTATCCACAACCAGGATATCAGCGCCGGCCTCCACGATGGCCTCCATGCGCTCCTCGGCGCCGCTGCCGGTGCTCACGGCCGCCCCGACGCGCAGCTGACCGTAATCATCCTTACACGCGTTGGGGTAATCCCGAGCCTTCTGGATGTCCTTGACCGTGACCATGCCCCGCAGCTCGAAGGCCTCGTTAACGACCAACAGCTTCTCGATGCGATTGTTGTGGAGCAGATCCAGGATCTCGTTACGCTCAGCGCCCTCACGCACGGTGACCAACCGGTCGTGCGGCGTCATGGCCTCAGTGACCGGCGATTGGCGACGGGTCTCGAAACGCAGGTCGCGGCTGGTGACGATGCCGACTAGCTTGCCGCCATCTACGACCGGAACGCCCGAGATACCCTGGTGCCGCATGAGCTCCAGGACATCGCTGATGTTGGTGGACGGCGGGATCGAGATGGGCTCCTTGATCACCCCACTCTCGTACTTCTTGACCCGGCGCACCTCCGCGGCCTGCTGCTCGACGCCCATGTTCTTATGGATCATGCCAACACCGCCCTGCTCCGCGATGGCAATGGCGAGCCGGGCCTCGGTGACGGTGTCCATGGCCGCCGACACCAGTGGCAGATTGAGGGCAATGCGACGGGTCAGGCGAGTACGCAGCGAGACATCCCGCGGCAGCACATCGGAATAGGCCGGTAGTAGCAATACATCGTCGAAGGTGAGCGCTTCCTGGGCGATTCGCATGGGGTCTGAGTCCTGCTCGCTGGCCCGTTAGGGCGAGGTCTCGGGTTGACAGTATAGTCTAACGACTGGCGCGCCACAGGTAAATCGCGAGGCCTGCAAGCCAAGGCGCTTCCGAGCAGCAATTCTCATGTTGGTCCTCGATGTGGTCGCCTTACCCCCGGCCGCGGGCGTCTGCGGCCAGCGAAGGCCGCCGTCCAGCTTCCAAGGAAGGTGTCTGGCGTCCCTCGGCCGGGGGATGACGCGACCACGCGCCCTCCTGAGGCTCACATGATTGGAACTGATGGTCTCCGAGCGCAGCGGTGGCCTCGCCGATTCGGGTACTAGTATCGTCCGACGTCATGAATGATCAAACGCCGCCGGCCGACTCGCCGGCGATCTACACCGTCTCCCGGCTCGCTGAAGAGGCCAAACAGCTCCTCGACCACGGCTTCCCCATGCTGTGGGTCGAGGGCGAATGCTCCAACCTAACGCGGCCGCGGTCGGGGCACCTCTACCTCACGCTCAAGGATGGTGACGCCCAGGTGCGCGCGGCGATGTTCCGTAACCGGAACCGGCTGTTGCGCTTCCAACCCCAGGAAGGCACCCAGGTCCTGGCTCGGGTTCGGGTGAGCCTCTACGTGCCGCGCGGTGACTTCCAGCTCATCGTCGAGCACATGGAGCCAGCCGGGGATGGCGCGCTGCGTCGCGCCTTCGAGGCGCTGAAGGCCCGTTTGGAGGCGGAGGGCCTGTTCCGGGACGAGCACAAGGGCGCCCTGCCGCGGATGCCGCGGCGTATCGGGGTCATTACCTCGGCCACCGGCGCCGCTGTGCGCGATGTCTGCCAGGTCTTACAGCGACGCTTCCCGGCCCTGGCGGTATTGATCTACCCGGTACGGGTTCAAGGCGACGGCGCCGGCGAGGAGATCGCGACCGCCATCCACCGCGCCTCGACACGTGCCGAGGTGGATGCGCTGCTGGTGACCCGCGGCGGCGGCTCCCTGGAAGACCTGTGGGCCTTTAACGAAGAAGGGGTCGCGCGCGCCATCTACGACTGTCTCCTGCCGGTGGTGAGTGCCGTTGGCCATGAGACGGATGTCACCATCGCTGACCTCGTAGCGGATGTTCGGGCCCCGACGCCCTCAGCCGGTGCCGAGGCCCTCAGCCCCGATGGCAACGCGCTGCTCCGGGAGTTCGGCCAGCGCGAGCGCCAACTGAGCGAGCTGATGGAGCGGCGACTAAGCCGGTATCAGGAGCGCCAACGCGAGCTATCACGGCGCCTGCACAACCAGCATCCAGGGCGCCGCCTCCAGGAGCGCAGTCAGCGCCTCGATGAGTTCGAGGCCCGACTCACCCAAGCCCAGCGCGGGCGCCTTGAAAACGCAGGAACCCGTCTCGCGCACGCGAGCCAACGCCTTCGTCAGTGCGATCCGCGCCTTCTTGTCGGCCAGCGACGCGAGCGCGTCCAGGCGCTGCGCGCCCGGCTAGCGCAGGCGGGTCGGCACGCTGTGGGCCACGAACGCGACCGCCTCGCCACCCTGGTGCGCACGCTCGAGAGCGTGAGCCCGCTAGCCACGGTCCAGCGCGGCTATGCCATCCTACGGGACGAGTCTGAGGGTTGTGTCATTCGCCACATCGAGCACGTCGACGATGGCGAGCGGGTGCGAGCGCGCGTCAGCAACGGCGAGCTACTCTGCCGCGTCGAGGGCCGTGAGACCAGAACGGACCCCCTAGCCTCAAAGGCGAGCGAGACGAATAACGGAACATCAGCCGAGGACACGAGCTCCAACGACCTGTAGTGATCGCTACACCATTTGGTGATGACAACAATGAGGAGAACGCGCATGATAAAACGCGTCACAACGCTAGCCCTGAGCGGGCTAATCGCGGCACTAACGGTGGGGATGCAACCAGCAGCCGCCCAGCTGCCCAATAAGGCCAATGGTGAGGAGGTGCCTAGTCTGGCGCCCTTGGTCGATGAGATCGCCCCGTCCGTGGTCAACATCTACACCGAGGGCACGGTATCCATGGAGGACCATCCCCTCATGCAGAACCCCTTCTTCCGGCGCTTCTTCGAGGACCGGAACATGCCCGAGCGCCAGACGCAGTCCCTGGGCTCGGGGGTCATCGTTAACGCCGATAAGGGCTACATCCTGACCAATCATCACGTCGTCTCAAAGGCCGACCAGATCACTGCGGCCCTTCAAGACGGCCGTGAGCTGGACGCTAAGGTAGTTGGCTCCGACCCTGAGACGGACATTGCCGTCCTCCAGGTCGACGCCGAGGGTCTCAAAGAGGTCAGCGTGGGCGATTCCGACGAGCTCAAGCCCGGTGACTTCGTGGTCGCCATGGGCAATCCCTTCGGCCTGGACCACACGGTAACCAGTGGCATCGTCAGCGGTAAGGGGCGCTCCCTTGGCGGCCGCGTCTCGCAGACGCGCATCCAGGACTTCATCCAGACCGACGCCTCCATCAACCCCGGCAATTCCGGCGGCCCGCTTATCAACCTGCGCGGTGAGCTGGTCGGCATCAACACCGCCATCCTCTCGCGCAGCGGCGGCAACATCGGCATTGGTTTCGCCGTCCCGGTCAACATGGCCGAAACGGTCATGAAACAGCTGATTGAGTATGGTGAGGTCCAACGCGGCATGCTCGGCGTGCGGGTCCAGGACCTGACCAACGACATCGCGCAGGCCATGGACATCGACGACGCCTCGGGCGCGCTCATCGCCCAGGTTGCGCCGGACTCCGCGGCGGCCGAAGCGGGCCTGCAGGAAGGCGATGTCGTGGTAGCGGTCAACGGCGAGCGCATCGATGACGCCAGCGGCCTCGCCAAGAACATCGGACTGCGCGAGATCGGCGAGACGGTCACCCTCAAGATCGTCCGTAATGGCCAGACCATGACCGTCGAGGCGGACGTCGGTGAGCGGCCGGATTCGATGGCCTCGGGTGGCGCCAGCGGCAGCGGCGGTAATGAGCTGCTCGACGGCATTAAGCTCGCGAACCTCGACGAGGGCTCAGAGCTGTATGGTCAGGTCAAGGGCGTGATGGTTGCCGCCGTATCGTCCGAGGCGCCGGCAGCGCGGTATCTCCAGGAGGGTGACGTCATTACGTCCGTTAACCGCCAACCGGTGGGCAGTCTGGAGGAGTTCCGGGCGGCGGCCAGCGGCTCGGACAAGCTGCTGCTCCACTTGCGGCGCGGCGACTCCGGCCTGTTCGTGCTGATCCAGTAGTCGCAACGCGGCGGCTGCCCCGAGGCAGCCGCCCTATTCCCACGTCGTCACCGTGCCGCTCAGGCGAACCCGGCCGGCGACCACTGCGCCATCAACTGCTCCCGGGCCGCTGCCAGGCGCTGGGACATTAGCTCCGCAAAATCCCGAATGAGGCGATAGCCGAAGTCGTGATCCGACTCGCAGCGCGCGCGAATCAAGGCGCCATCGAAGGCGATCAAGCGGGTGTCCGCGTCGGCACG
The DNA here is from genome assembly GCA_913055565.1 of uncultured Ectothiorhodospiraceae bacterium. Taxonomy (GTDB): domain Bacteria; phylum Pseudomonadota; class Gammaproteobacteria; order Nitrococcales; family Nitrococcaceae; genus CAJXKP01. The sequence goes on along the minus strand of CAJXKP010000002.1, from coordinate 104,887 downwards.
ACCCTGGAAGTTCCATCGATAAGGCGCGATCAACCAGGACCAGCCCACCACATCACCGCTGGTCAACGTCTGTACGATGAGCGGCGGTCCCTCCACCGCTGGCACCTCCACCGTGATGCGCCCTGACAACACTAGATAGAACGCACTCGCCGAGTCATCCTCGTGGAACACAAACGCGTTGCGTTGGACGCTTTGGTAGCGAGCGCAATGGGCTAGGAAATCCAAATGGTCCCGATTAAGACCATGGAAAAAGGGGTTGCCGGCCAGGATGTCGGCTATGTTGGGATCTGCCATACGCACCTCCCGCCAGTGGGCTTGCCGACGACGCTATGAACGGGGCGCTAATGACGCCGAACTCCCTGGCCGCCCGGCGCGCACCGAGGTCACCGCCCTACTGATGGTATAGCCCACCACGAGCGCACACGCTAGGGGGCGTCGGCTGACCGGCCGGCGGCTCGTAACCTAGGAGCCACTCCCTTGCACACCGGGCGCTATGACCAGCCACCGAGCGCCTGCCATGGCGGCTACCACGCCGAGCACGAACGATCCAGGTTTGAGCCGTGGTTGGGGCCCCTGTACAGTCCATAATCATCGCCGTATCGATACGAGGAGTATCCGTGGCACAGATCCGAATCGGGGGCGAAGGCGCCCAACAACAGACCCGCCATGGGGCGAGCCTGCGCGAGCATCCCTTGCGCGATACCCTGCTGGGGGAGGTCCATGCCCGGCCGTCCCACCCGCTGACGCCGCCGACCCACATATCGCATATCGCACTGCTCAGCGATACCGATGAGCATCAGACCGAGTACGACCACCTGGCGCGGCTGTGCCAGCGCGAGGGCATCGCCCCACCCAGCCCGGAATCCAACCACTTCCTAGCCAATATCAACCGGCTTCAGCTGCGCTGGGAACGCCACAACGAGTTCTCGACGTTCACCTTCATCTCCCATGACGGCGGCGACTACCCATTCGCCCAGTCGGCAATAGAGAAGGCACCTACCGACTGGATGGATGGTATTGACGCCGAGCTCATGGTCGCCGTCCATATCAGTGTCCTGCGCGCCGTCGACGTCAGCGATGTCGACGCGCTGGTGCGCGAGCAGTTCGACATGGCGTCTCTAGTGGGCAGCGCCTGTGCCGGCGGCGCCGCGACGGTCTGGACGGATTTCCGCGCGGCGCCGGACGGTTTTACCCGAATCCTGGTTATCGATCATCGCCTAACGCCCAATCAGGCAGGACGACTCGTACAACGCCTGCTGGAGGTTGAGACCTATCGGCTCATGGCCCTCCTGGCGTTTCCGCTGGCACGTCAGACGACGCCCGAGATCGGCGAGATGGAGGCCGAGCTCGGTGATCTAACGGACTATATGGCCGACGTCCAGGACGTTAACGACGAGCGTGAGCTGCTGGTTGAGCTGTCGAATCTCGCTGCCCGAATCGAGCGCCAGATCGCGCGCACCAACTTCCGCTTCACGGCCGCCAGCGCCTACGCCGCCGTGCTTCGGCGCCGCATCGAGTTCTTGCGCGAACAGCGCATCGAGGGTGTGCAGACCATCTGGGAATTCATGGAGCGTCGCCTGGCCCCCGCCATGGACACCTGCGAGGCCGTCTCCGATCGCCAGGACCGGCTATCCAAGCGCGTCTCGCGCGCCGCCAATCTGCTGCGCACGCGCGTCGACGTCGCCCTCGAAGGCCAGAACCGGGATCTACTGGACTCTATGAACCGCCGCGTCCGCCTCCAGCTGCGTCTCCAGGAGACCGTCGAGGGCCTGACGGTGATCATCGTGAGCTATTACAGCGTCAGCCTGATCGGCTACGCGGCGAAAGCGCTAAAATCTACTGGGCTCGCTATCCCGGTCGACCCTGTCGTCGGCCTGAGCATCCTGCCCATCGTTGGCCTAACCTGGTACGTCATGCGCCGTATCCGGCGCGTCGTCACCAGTGCTGAAGCACCGCCGGAATAGCGCCGGCGGCCGCCCTACCTAGCGCCATCGCCTAGCCCGCAACCGGCGACGTGGGGCGCCCGACTGCCAAGCCAGCGGCTGGCGCGCCAGGGCGGACACGAATTTCATGCCATCACCAACGCCGCGGCGCTACCGGGTCGTAACCACCTGCCGCATGACGGCATCTATATCCGTCCCCTTCGAGAGGTCCCCGTACAGGAAGCACGGCTCCTGATCGGGCTCTTTTACGAGCAACACCGGGGCAGCGATGATGTCGAGGGTAGGCGCTTTAATCGGCTCGAGGAGCAGATCCACCTCGCTAATCCGCGGCTCCGGGCCTGCCAACGCCAGCAGCGCCCGCTTGAGGTTGGCGCGGGCCCGCTTCGAGCGCGGTGCATCACCACAGGTGAACAAGATCAAGTAGCCGCCTTCCGCCACCTCCGCGTCACCAGCAGTAATCGACTCTTTCGACGACGGCATCGTTGAGTACTCCATCGCCTCACCTCGGTTCGAATTCTTCTGCTAGCGATTCTGATGAAGACTAGCAAATAGCCCCGTATCGTTACGGGGGCTAACGTAACGCACTGCAGCAAGAATGCAAGCCGAAAAAAATGGGGTCATGACTAACAGGCCTTGCCGGGGCGACACCGCGGGGATGACGAGCAACCCCTGCGCTCCGCTGACGAACTCCAAGGCCGCTACGCAACCCGTCTTAGCCAGGGATTGTTCGAGGCGGCAGGCCCCGGTCCGCAAGCGGCCGACCAGTCATCGCACCGGGGGCAATACGCGGCGGGCGGTGGGCAAAGGGCGGGGCGGTAAGCGAGACTAGAGGTCCGCGAGCCAACATCGACGACACTGGAGCGGCTGAGGCCGTAACTAATGAGTCCTGAGCGTATCACACCGCTCGCCCAGCTCCCATCCTCGCGAGCCGTTTCAGCAAGGCCCACGACGACGTAGACCACGCCAGAGGGTTAACCATGGGCGAAGGGACCGAGCACGAACAAGACCCCGGCGACCGGCCTAGCTACGTTGTCGGAATCGGCGGGTCGGCCGGCTCGCTGCAGTCGCTACGGACACTGGTCAGCGGCCTGAGCGAGACCAGCGGCGCGGCGTTCGTGGTCGCCACCCACCGGCCCCGCGAGGGGCCGAGCATGCTTCGCGAGATCCTTGCCGGGGAGTCCGCGCTGCCCGTTGAGGAGGCCGCCGAGGGCGAGCCGCTACGCGCCAACCGCGTCTACATCGTGCCAGGGGGCGAGCATTGGCATCTGGACCCCGCCGAGCAATTCCGGGGGCCCAAGGCCGATAACGAGGGCTCGGCAACCGGGGCGATGGCCGACATCCTGGCATCCTCCCATTACCCCGTGGATGCGTTGTTCCGATCCGTGGCGCGGCTACGCGGCGAGCGCGGCATCGGGGTTATTCTATCTGGCAGCGGCACCGACGGCACGCTCGGCGTTAAGGCGATCCAGGACCACGTCGGCCACGTTCTCGTGGAAGATCCCGACACGGCCGCCAGCGAGGGCATGCCACGCAGCCCGGTGGCAACTGGTCTGGTGGATTGGGTTTTACCCGCCGACCGCCTAGCCCCGACGCTAATGCAGAACATCAGCGCCTCTGAGGCGCCGGGGGCGAGCCACACGCCCAACCTGGACGCAGAGACGCTCGCCTCCATCGGCGCGATCGTGAACCAGCACACGGGCCGGGATCTATCGGGCTACAAGCGCACCACCGTCACCCGCCGGGTCGCCTGGCGGAACTGCTGTCGATGGCGCGGCCCGGGCTGGGCCAGCCCCTGGCGGAATTACAGGCGCGCGCCGACGAGGGCGATGCCAGCTGCGTGAGCCAGACCGCTGACGTCGCCAGTGAGGGCCGTATCGACCGGTCACCGTTTCCGTTTACTGCACCGCCTTGGGTGCCGAGTTCGGCGAGCTACGCGTGGTCACCTTTAGCCCGGGTAACCAGCCGGCGAAGGCTGGTTACCCGGAGATCAAACCGGCAACGGCGCTGGCCAGCGATGCCCCCGAGGAAAAGGATGCGACCATCGCGAGCCTGCAACAACGGCTCGCCGCGCTCGAGCGCGACAATCGGATTAACCTTCAGGCGTTGCAGATCTCCAATCAGGAGCTGCAGTCGATCAATGATAAGCTGCAAGGCAGCAACGAGGCGCTGGAAGTCTCCAACGAGGAAGTCGAGTCCCTCAACGAGGAGCTACGCTCTATCAACGCCGAACTGGAAGCCAAGATCCAGGCCCTATCCCACACCAACGACGACCTCAAGAACCTCTTCGATAACGCCGCCATTGCCGTGCTCTTCCTCAAGGAGGACATGCGGATCAAGGGCTTCACCGAGGCGGCCCGGCCTCTCCTCGGCGCGCGCGACAGCGGCATCGGCCGTTCCTTCGATGAGCTCGCCACCAACCTGGCCGATAGCAGCCTAACGACGCAGGCGCAGGCGGTGCTCGCGGACCTGCGCCGCGTGACCGACAGGTTTGCACGCGCGACCGTATGTGGTACCGACTGCGGCTAATGCCTACCGCACCGCCGAGAACATGATCAGCGGCGTCGTTTGCACCTTCCAACCCATGGATCCGGCGGCCACTCGCGATCACACCGAGGCCTGCCTGCGCCAGATGGCCGCAACGGTCCGCGAGCCGCTGATGGTGCTTACCGGCGATGACCGACTGGCGTTCGCCAACCCTCCGTTCGCGGCGCTGGTCGGCACGCCGGTCGGTGACCTCGAGGGCGGCCCCGTCCTCGAGGTCGCCGGTGGTCGCCTGGATCAACCCGGTCTCCGCGACCTGCTTCGCGATATTCTACCGCGCGATGGCCGTGTCGAGGATTTCGCGATGAACGCCGATCTGGGCGCTGGTGGGCAACCGTTCCAAGTCAATGCCCGGCGCTTTTGGCCGATAGGAGCGGACAGCCCAGTTACCCTGGTCGTTAAGGCGCCGCAGTGAGCCGCCGCTCGAGCGCAGATGTTATGCTACGCGCTATGGGAGAAACAGATAACCACGAGACAGATGGCCTAGAACAGCCGGCACAGCGACTGCGCGAGGATGCCAAGGAGCGCTTAGCGCGCAGCGGGATGAAAATCGACGACCTCTCGGAAACGGACGTCCGGGCGCTCGCGGAGGAACTCCAGATCCACCAGGTTGAGCTGGAGATGCAGAACGAGCAGATCCGTGAGGCCGAGCATGATGCCGCCCAGGCGCGCGACCGCTACCGCGATCTCTTCGAGAACGCGCCGGTTGGCTACCTCACGCTCGATGCCGACTGCGGCATCATCGACAGCAACGCCGCCGCCGCCTCGTTGATCGGACACCCCCGGACGGCGCTCGCAGGCCAGCCATTGGGGCGCTTCATAGCACACGACTCCCAGGACGATTGGTTCCGGCACCGCTACGCCGCGCGGCGGGAGGGCACCCGTCAGATCCACGCCCTGCATCTAAGCCCCGGTGACGGCGCCGAGCGGATCGTCCATATCGAGACGATCCGGGCTCCCGGCACCGGCGACGGCAGCCAAACCGAGCGGTTCCTCACGGCGCTGTTCGACACGACCGCCCAGCATACGGCCGAGCGGGCACTGGCGGCCGAGCGCGATCAGCTCGAGGCGCGTGTCGCAGCGCGCACGAAGGAACTAGAGGCCGCTTCTCAGGCCCGCGAGCAGCTGGTCGAAGGGCTCGGCCAAGGCATCTTTAGCCTGGACAGCGAGGGGCGGTTCGCATCGCTGAACCCGGCGGCGTTGGAGATGCTCGGCTACGAATGCCAGTCGCAGCTCGTGGGCTATAAGGCCCACGGGCTCATCCATGAGACCGACACCAAGACGTCCGGTACGGGCTGCCCCATCTGCGACCCCACCGGCGAGACCGTCGTGGCACGCCAGTGTGCGCGCCTTATCACAGCTGGCGGCGATTCGATAAGCGTGGATCTCCACGCGCGACCGGTGCGGCAGAGCGGGGCACAAGAAGCCGTGATCGTGGCATTGACGCGCGCTAGCGAAGCCAGTCAGGCGCTGAGCCGCTTGAGCCGCCGCGAGCACGAGGTCACCACCCACCTCGTGCAGGGCAAGACCAACCGCGAAGTCGGCGAGACACTCGGCATCAGCCGCCGCACCGTCGAGGAATACCGCGCCTCGGTCATGCGTAAGCTGGAGGTAAGCTCGTTCGCCGAGTTGGTCCGGCTGGCAGGCGAGCTGGACGATGTCTGCTAGCTAAGCGCGGCGAGCGCTAGGGCCCCGCTCGACGCGTAACGCGGCGCTGCGAGGTCGCGTCGTCGCTGCCCCGGGCTCGAACGGCGACTCACGAATACCGCTGGACAACAGCGGAATCCGTCCCCTACCAATGGCCCGGCAACGCACAAAACGGTCCAGTGCTGGGATTGTGCCTCGCTGCATTCCAAACTGGGCGATGTTGGACATCGCCAAGCTCAGCGCCTGGCGCCGCATACCGCAGCGCCATGATGGCGCTCTGGACCACCGTTCCAGGCCGCACTCACTCGCCCCCACTATTGCCCCTGGGCGACGTCCTCGAGCGGGGCCGCAGCCTTCCGGTCAAGGATCGCGCACCACGCGCTGCAACACATTGACAGGCCCCGCACCCGGGAGTCAGAGTTTAGTTAACCCCGTAACATACCGGGGCTAAAGCAAACCGCTCTAGAGGCCGCCGCCAAACCGGCGGAGGGGTCGGAGTTGACTGGACCAAAGGATGTGACGATGACCGACGCCAATACATCGCCGCAAACCCAAAGCGTACAAAACGCGCTTCTCGAACACATGCGGCACTACTTCACGGCTCTGACCAACTTCACCGAGACCCTTGCGACCCTCCAGAGCGAAGCGCTTAAGAGCTATGCGGCGATGAGCGCCCATCAGATGCGCAGCCTGCTCGACGTCCAGGATGCCGACGCCTTCCGCGACTACCTGGCCCAGCAACAGTCGACGGCGATAAATCTTGGCGAGCAGACGAGCGTCCAGGCCCAGCACGCGGCCGAGGCAAGCCACACGCTGCTGCAAGAAATCCAGCAGATGGCCCAGGAGGGATTCCAATCCGCATCCGAGGTGGTTTGCACCGAGGTGACACCCGCTAAGGCACAACGCAAGCGCGCAACAAAGAGTTAGTCGCTGCATGCCCGAATCTGGCGAGCTGCCCCAGGCAGTTGGACTGACAGCACAACGTAGCAGGCCGCCTGAAGCGGCCCAGATTCAACAACAAGAGGAGAGGGTAACCCATGGCGCTGTCCGATGAAGTAAACCCCGACGATGGTATCGAGGCGCTTCGATCTGCGACCTCCTTCCTCCATGCTCGCCTCGACTCCATCATTCGGCACCAGGTGATAACAGCGGACGGCGCGCTGGACAGCATCAACTATCGTCGCTACCTGCAGGCGCAGCTCAAGGCTCACCAACGCCTGGAAACGCTTATCACGCGTTTCCGTGCTGAGCTTGAGCAAGCTGGATTGACCATCACCCCACGCCTCCACCGTACCGCCTGGCTGCGTGAGGATCTTGGCCCCGCTGTGCATACCGTTCCCGCACCCGGGCCGGTGCCGCGGATCAGCAGCGTGGAGGGTGTCCTTGGGGTGGTCTATACGGTTGAGGGCTCAAGCCTCGGCGCACGCCACCTGCTCGCAGTCGCGAGGCGGTGCCACGAGCGCCAGGATCAGCGTCTGCCGACGCGCTTTTTGGAAGGCTATGGCGAGGCCACCGGCGCTATGTGGCGGGAAAACTTGCATTGCATCGCGGGGCGCGCCCGCGAGCCGGCACGACTGAAGCGGTTGATCGCGGGCGCGCGCCGTGCCTTTGCCGTGTTCTTGCAGGAACTGCCATGGCAACACTAACACCGGCAACCAAGATGCCCTCGCGAGGTAACGATAGTTGCGACTCCGCATCCGTCGAGACGCCGGGTGCCGTTCAGCCCTTCGGCTTCCTGATCGTTGCCGATACCCGGCATACGGGTTGGCCGGTTACACGCATCTCGACCAACGCCCGCCGCTGGTTGGACAGGCCAGCGCAAGCCGCCATCCACGAACCGCTGTCGGCGATTGTCGGCACTGACCTCGCCACCCGAATCCGGGAGACGACCCGCCCAGGGCCGGGCGAGCCCATTGCGCTCGACGGTATGCTGAATGGGCCGAATGGCACGCTGCAGTCCATGACCGCGACCATCCACCCACGCGAGGACACCGTCGTGCTGGAGATCGAGCCCGCGCAGCACGCCCAACCGAGGGCCTTATTCCGCCACCAATGCTGGGCGTTGGATCGCTTCAACCGCTGCGAGGATTCCCTTGCCCTATTGCAGCAAGCCGCTGAGGCTATCGCGGCGCTAGCCGGCTTTAGCCGGGTCATGGCGTATCGCTTTAACGCGGACTGGAACGGCGAAGTCCTCGCCGAGGTCACCGACGGCCGCGAGCAACGCTTTCTCGGGCATCACTTCCCCCAGAGCGATATACCGGCGTTCGTGCGCGACTTGCTAAAACGCCAGCGCCTGCGCTTGATCGCCGATACCCATGCGCCAGCCGCACCGCTTGTGTCGAGTCAGGACGGCGACAAGAAGGCGCTGGACCTCAGTGACTGCGTCGTGCGTGCCGCGGCACCCGTTCACCTGGGCTATCTACGCAACATGGCGGTGCGCTCATCGCTGAGCCTGTCATTGGTCGTCGATGGCGAGCTGTGGGGCATGATCCTATGCCACGCCGATCACCCCCAGGCGCCGAGCCAGAGCACGCGCCAGCTATGCGACCTCTTGGCGCGCCAGGCCGCGCTCTATCTCGCGAACCTGCTCCACGAGGAGGATGCTTTCGAGACGCGCGCCCTCGAGCGTCGCCTCAAAGGTCTGCGCGACACCATCGCCGGGCCGGGCCGCTTCCCGGATTGCCTGAGGGAATCAGAGGGGTGGCTGCTCGAGACGTTCCATTGCGAAACCATGATCATTCGACTGGCCGGCGAGCGCGTAGTCATCGGCCGCGGCATCCAGGAATCATCGGAGCGCCTACTGACCGAGCGGGGCGCGGCCGGCCATGGCGATCACCCGGCGTCAAGCCACCGCGTCCGAGACGAAGTCGGCGAGGGGCTGCCGGACGACTGGGTCGCCGGGTATCTGTTCATGCCAATCTCCGAGGACGGCGACGATTATTGCCTGTGGCTGCGCGGTGAGCACCCGTACACCATCACCTGGGCAGGTAACCCCCACAAGGCCGTCAACCCCGACGCCCCGGAGGAGCAAAAGGCGCGACAGTCCTTCGCGGATTGGACGGAGACCGTTCGGGGCGCCAGCGCTGAGTGGCGACCGCCGGAGCAGAGCGCCGCACGCGCCTTCGTCAATATGCTGCAGCTACGCATCGCGTGCGACTATCGCAACCTCCAGCAACGCGAACCGATGCTGCGACGCCTGGCCCATAACGATGGGCTAACCGGGCTACCCAACCGCACCTACCTGCTCGAGACACTCAACGAAGCCGCTGAAAAGGCCGTCTCAGATGATCCCACAGTGGTCTGTCTGTTTATCGATCTCGATCACTTCAAGCCCATCAACGACGGCTACGGCCACAGCACCGGAGACAAGATCCTGAGCATCGTCGGCGCGCGACTAATGGACGCGCTACGGGCCACGGATACCGTCGGCCGCCTGGGCGGTGACGAGTTCCTGGTCGTAAGCCCCGTCGCCGCCGGCACCGATTGGCAGACCGCCGCCACCCGGCTGGCCGAGAAACTGGCTGCCGTCATCCAGCAACCCATCGTCTTGGGCGAGCAGCGGCATCAGCTCAACTCCAGCATCGGCGTAGCGGCCCTCGGTCGTCACGGTCGGTGCGCGGAGACGCTCCTTAAGACCGCGGATAGCGCGATGTACGAGGCCAAGCGTAACGGTTGCAACTACCATATTGCCCCCGAAGTTATCTCCGCCACCGGTACCGAGGGCTCCCCCGGCTTCGCTTGACGACGCAGACACGACAGCGAATATAGACATCGCTCGCGCAGGACGCCTACCTCACTAGGTAGACCGACCAAGAGAGTGACAGGAAGGAATGGTGTCCCCAACGGGATTCGAACCCGTGTTGCCACCTTGAAAGGGTGGAGTCCTAGGCCGACTAGACGATGGGGACCCTGTAGAGCGAGAGATGGAAGACTAAAACGAGCCCATCGAACTGTCAAGAAAGCCCCGACAACTTGCTATACTGCGTGCACTTGCCATCGAGACGGTGACCGCCCCATGCCTGATCGGGAAAACGCCGAGCGTGTCGAGCCGGACTGCCTCGACACGCTCGGCCTCCACGACCAACCCTTCATGGCGACCTCAACGTCCTATCAGGATCAGGACCGCGAGGCACGCCTCGACATCGCCCTCGGCATCCTCCGCGACGGCGGCATAGCGGTCCTCTCCGGCCCGATCGGCATCGGCAAAACGACCTTCCTGTACCGGCTGAAAGGCCAGGCAACCGATCTCGCGGCAACCATCATCCAAGGCGACGCCCAGTTAAGGCTCCCCGATATCGTGGAGGCCATGGGGGCCGAGGGCGGTGAGGCCACCCCCTCGGCGGTCTGGAAGATGCTCCGGGATGCCGACAAACAGCCGGTGCTCGCCATCGACAACGGTGAGGACCTAGCCGGCTCCGTGTTCAAACGCCTCGTCCGGCTCCAGGGGGCGCTCGCGGAGAACGGCCTGGCATTGCCGCTAATCATCGCCTGTGATCAGGCCCAGGCGGACTCATTGATGGCCCTGCTGGAGGCCAACCGGAATTCGTTGGTCCAGATCGAGCGCATCGCCCTCTCGGGCTTCGGGATGCTGGACACGAGCGCCTACCTGCGACTTCGTCTGGCGGAGGCAGGCGGTGATTACACCCTCCTGGATGACAAACAGCTGGCGCGCATCCATCGCCGCAGCGGCGGCAACCCCCAGCGTATCCATACCGAGGCGGCGCGCGAGCTTGAGCGCTCGGCGGGACGCTCTCGACGCAGCCTACCCAAGATCACGCCACCGAGCTGGTTGCGAGGCGTACCGGGGCGGGCCATTGCCGGCGGTACGGGGGCGGTCGTGATCGCTGCCGCTGGTCTTGTCTGGTGGCTGGCCGGGGACGAGGTCGACGCCACCCGAATCGAGGCCAACCAGCGCGACGTCGTCAGTGCCACGGCACCCGAGAACGCGTCTACCGGCGAAGGGGCCTCCAGTCCACCGACCGCACCCCCGGCCAACGAGTCGAGCGAGCCTGGCGAGTTGGCCGGCGAGCCCACCATGGCGGACGGCGCGACGCCAACCGAGGACGCTACCACCGCGAGGTCGTCGGACTCCTCCTCGCCATCCGCTCCGTCAGTGCCGCCGTCCGAGGGGCAAGGCACCAGTGACGACGCCACTCGGCCCTCGAGCCCGGACGATAACCAGGGCCAAGCCGCGGCTGCTGGGACGCCGCCCGAGGACGACGAACCGTTGCCGACTAAGCCGACGCGCGACGAAGCAACGGGCGCGTCCGAGGACGCCGACGAGCAACTAACGGACGCCACTGATCAGTCCGAGCCAACCCAGCGCGACGGGGCGACGCCGAGCGATAACGCTGCGTCGGCCGCGGGCGTCGAGCTGGACACGGATTGGTACACCCAGCAGCCGGGGGATAGCTACACCGTCCAGCTCCTGGGCGCGCGCGAGCCATCGACCGTTAAACGCTTCCTCGGGCAGATCAGCTCACCCGATGACACGCGCATACTGCGTACCAGCCACAATGGCGATCCCTGGTACGTCGTCGTAACCGGGGCCTACGCCGAGCGCGAGGCGGCCAGCGAATCGATCCAGTCGATGCCGTCCGGTTGGCGCGAGCACGCGCCCTTCCCCCGCCCATTCAACTCCCTCGCGCCCCCGGATGACGCTGGCCAATAGTCGTTATTCGGGGGCCTGCTCCGGGGCGAGCTGTTCGTCACCGGTGGGCCCCACCTGATGATCGGGCGCGGCCAGTGAGGGCTTGCCGTTATCCCCGAAGTACAAGGTGCGATGCGGGAACGGGATCTCGATACCGGCCGCGTCGAAGTGCTGCTTCACGATGCGATTGTAGGCGCGGCCCACTGCCCATTGATCGCCCGGCGTGGTCATGATGCGAACGCGGATATTGATGGCGCTATCCGCCAACTCGGTCACACCATCAACCTCGAGGTCGCCGAGCAGCTTGGGCGCCTCAGCGGGATCCTGGCGCAATTCCTCGAAGGCGGCGTGGAGATGGTCGATGGCCGTATCGATATCCTCGCCCAGCGCGACGCGGTAGACGCCGAGGTGATAGGCGAACTGGCGCATGTAGTTGGAGACGGTATCCACCGCGGAGAAGGGCACGAGGTGCAACGTGCCGGAGAGATCGCGCAACCCAACCGAGCGAATGCTCAACCGCTCCACGGTGCCCGAGATGCCGGCAACGGTAATGAAATCGCCGTCGTTAATCGCGTTCTCGAACTGAATGAACACGCCGGTGATGATGTCCTGGACGAGCTTTTGGGCGCCGAAACCGATCGCCAGACCCAGCACGCCGGCACCGGCCAGCAGTGGGCCGATATTAACCCCGAGCTCGGAGAGCGCGATCATCACGGTGAAGGCAACGATCGCGATGGTACCCGCATTACGGAAGAGGCTGAGTAAGGTCTTCTCGCGCGAGCCCGGATCCCCGCGGCCAACGTTGGGATTAAGGCGATGCTCGATCCAGCTGGTGAAGCCCAGCCACAGGGCCGTCGCCAGCACGACGATCAACAACACCGACACGAGCGCACCGACAACCGTGGCCCCAAACTCTGAGCTCAACCACTCACGTAGATCGAACAGGAAACGCCAGGCGTCGATCGCCACGGCCGTAACCACGACGCCGATGAGCACGCGCACCACCCGCAGCCCCATGGGCACAAAGGCGTTCAGCCGCTGCTCAAGTAGCGGTAGCGTCGCGCGCGTGGACTCGGGTAGGCGCAGCGGCCGCTGCATGAGCTGACCTAGTAGCACGGAGGCAAAAACGCCGACGGCAATGGCCACGACGGTCTGCCCCGTTGCCGCCATCATAAACGGCAACGCCACCTCCGGATTGACCATGCTGGCAAGCATCAGGGCGGTCAGGTAGAGGATGGCGATCATGTGCCAACTGCGCGCTGCCATAGCGACAAAAAAGCCACCAACACCACCCCCCCGGCTGGCCCGGGCGAGGAGCTTGTCACGCACCACGCGACGGTTGCGACCGATCACGAGGGCGGCGTAAGCGAATCCAACAAGCTTGATCACGGCTGCCAGCACCGACCCGAGCGCAACGCTAAGGCTGGTGTCGACCACCGGCTTAACCAGCATTAGGCCATAGCCCAGGAACCCGGTAAGTCCCGCGATACGGCGATTCCAGTAGCGGGCATCAGCGGCAGCGATCGGCAATAGCCGGAGGCCGTCGTCCTTGGCGGCAAACAGCATCCGGATGAGCAGCTTCAGCACCTCGATACCCAGGAAGGCATTCAGGAACAGACTGTGCTCGGTCGCCATGGTGCCACTGTCGCCAAGGGCGAATAGCGCGACGGCATAGCCGCCCATCCACGCCAGAACCACCACGAGGGCATCCACGGCCACCGCCGCCACGACGGCGATAACCCGGCGCACTACCGCCAGGCTGCTGTCCCCAAAGACCGCCCACTGGGCAGCGCGCGCGAAGACGCCCTGTGCCAGCCAGCGGAGCAGGAGAAACAGCGCAAACGTCGCAACGACGACGAGCGCGAGCCGAGCCATATCGCCGCCGAAGCGCGCCCACTCGACACTCATGCGACTGTCGCCGACCGCGGAGACAGCGCTCAGCGCGCGCTCGAGCTGGGCGATGCCACCCTCCGCGGCATCTTGGGTGAAATGGGCGATCCGGCGCGTCAGAGACACCGAATCCGCGTCCGCCGCAGTAGCGGCCTCGCCTGCCGTCTGCGCAGACGTGGCGTCGGCAGCCGTTTCCTCGCTCGTACCGCCCTTGCTCTGATCGGTCGCAGCCGCGGCTACGCCCACCAGCAGCCAACCAACGACAAGCCACACCACCACGGCGTAGGTCACACTGCGAAACAAACCGCTCCTCCCCTCTGGGCAGCGATCAGCTGGCCCGGCTACGGATACACCAAATCATGAGGTCCGAGAGTCTAGCAGGTTGCATCGCGGGCGTAAGTCACACTACCGGGGCAGGTACCGGGCCGCGGCCCGCCCGAGGCTGGGCGGAGCGCGGCCTAGGGAAGGCATTACTAGTGGATGGTGGCCTCGCTTTCCTGGGACTCTTGCAAGACGTTGACCACATCCTGCTCCCAGCTCTTCGCCAGCGGTGACTGGGCCACGAGGGCCGACATCTCGTCCTCACTGACCGGTATGCCGCCCTCGTCCTCGACGCTGATCTTGGCCCGCGAGGCATCGCGCAGTTCGTAGGGCCGCTCACCGCTGTCGCTGTCACCCACTCGAAGCGTGATCTCGTCCGAGTCAACAACGGCGCGCCAGTTGACCTGGGCCATCCAGCCACGGGCATTGGAGTAGATGGACACGCCTGCTAGCTCGCGGCGCTGATCGACTTCATCGGTGTCATCGATCACGTGCACGCTACTACTAAGATGTTCGAACGGTGCCTGTTCGAGGACTTCCAGCAACTGGTTCTTGCCGATTCGATGGCTCATATCCATCCTCGTCAACGCCTCTTCTCACTATCGCCGCCTAAAATCAGCGGCGTCAGGTCATGATATGCAGGCAAGCTCAGGCAAAAGCAAGCCCCGAGAAGCACCGAAACGCACCGCGAAACCTGGGTTCGAGCCGTGCTAGAGCAGAAAAAGCCAGCCAAGCGGGAACCTACAGCGCGTCATCATCGACGCCAGGATGGGATGACTCATCGGGGCGAAGGCTTGATCAGACCGCCGATCATCCCCAATTCACTAGCCGTAAGCCGTAGGCAAGAGCCGTTAACCGCAGGGCCTGTTAAACTACCGCTATGAGTAGAATTGATGTCACTTCCCCCAGCCGAGCCGCCCGCGAGCTCGGCATCGAGTCTCTGTCACGCGAAGAATTGCACCGGCTGACGGACGCTGTTAACCGCGAGCTTGAGAGCCGAGCCTTCGAGGCCAATCTCAAACGCGAGCTGTCGTCGTATAAGCGCCGCTCCGGCTAATCGCCCCGGTGATCATGCAGTGACGGCGATACCGTAGCGCTGCCGGTAGTCGGCGAGTATCTGGGCATGATCGAAGGCGAGTGTGAGGCTGCCATCACGCACATCGATCACGCGAACCCCGGCGGCGTCATCGCCGGCAACCGGTAGGCCATAAGCGTCGCCGACATAAACCGCGCTCGCGGTATGGCCGCGTGGATCCCGCTCGGGCTCGGAGTAGATGCCCAACAAGGCGACCAGCGTTACCTCCAGACCGGTCTCCTCGCGTGCCTCCCGAACGGCCGCCGCCTCAACGGACTCGCCAACATCGACGAACCCCCCCGGCAGCGCAAGCCCGTACGGCGGGCTTCCGCGCTTGACTAGAATGATCCGGGTCGGGTCATCGTCGAGCCGAATGATGGCATCGGCGGTCAGAGCCGGTGTCTCGGGTCGTGGCACGAAGCCGCCTCCTTTTCGTTCAAGATGATCGAGGGCTACACAGCCAAGCCAACAACGGGTAACGGGCAACCACCCCGGTCGGCACCCGCAGAGACCTTACGCGCTACGCCAGCCGGTCACGCGCCCGCATCACTGTCTCCGAGAGGGTTTGTTCGCGGTCGGTGCGCGTATTGATCTTGAGGGTGGTATTAATGCGCACCACGCCCATGGCGTGAACGGCCTCATGGCACTCGCGCACCGCCGCCATGACGCGCTCCCAGTCGCCCTCGATGTTGGTCCCGTTGGCATGCATCTCGGGGTCCAGCCCGGCGCGCTCCAAGACCTCTTGAACGCGCGCCACATACGGCGATAGCGACACCGAGGTACCGATGGGGATGAGGCTAATCTCGACGGCTACCTGCATACCTCGCTCCTAATGGCTGCCCCGACAGTCCAGCCGGGGCGTTGGCGCCGCGTGCGCCAGCGATCCGATGGCGTTCCTGGACTGCCGATCTCAGTGCAGAGATCGACGCCCTAATGCCCCTCACAGACCCGTGGTCAACGGCACCTTGCCGCTGTAGTCGAACGGCAGCCGGATCGGGACGCCGGCGAGCTTGACCCGGCCGCTGACCGTGTAAGGCAGTGAATCCGGCGGCGCGCTTTGCCAGCGACGCAGGCGCTGGAGGTTACTAATAAGGCTGGTGGTAACGCCCAGGCTGATGACCTGTTCACCCATCGCGGGCAACTCGATGCGGTCATTCGTCATACCGCTCGCGAACGACTCGCCCTCGAGCTCGACCTGATACTCGACCCCCGCTATCGGTAGGGCGAAATCGTTGGGGTTGCGTAGCCGCAGGCCGACGTCGAAACGCTGCTCAACCAGGCCCAGCTCCTGGATACCCAGACTGGCCAGTGACACCCGAGGGGCCTCAGCCGTCTGATACTTCAGGGCACTGCACCCGCTGAGCAGGCCTATGACTAACACGAGAATGAACGCTGGCAGGCGACGTTGCATGGTTTAACGCTCCTCAGGTCACCAGGGAATAGGCTGCCCATCCCAGGCATAGAAACATCCCGAATCCTCGGGGCCGACGTTATCGATGATAGCCAGTAGCTGGTCGGTAACGAAGTCCACACTGAACAGCTTACCGTCGGGAACGCGGCCCTGGAACGGCTCCGAGAGCCCGGTATCCGTCGTCCCCGGATGGAGGGATAGCACAATCGTGTGACGAGCGCGCCGCGACAGCTCGATCGCGGCCGTAAGACTGAACTGGTTCTGCGCCGCCTTAGCCGCCCGATAGGCATACCAGCCACCCAGGCCGTTGTCCTCGATGCTCCCGACACGGGCCGACAGGCTGGCGAAGACGGCCTTATCGCCGTGGTTGAGAAGGCGATGGAAGTGCTTTGCCATCAGGATAGGTCCGAAGGCGTTGACGCGGAAGCTGTGTTCGAGGTTCTCGACCTCGATATCTTCCAATCGCTTCTCCGGCCGCATCCCGCGGCTGCTGTCATGGAGCACGCCGCTGACGTTAATAATGAGATCCAGGCGCGACTCGGCCTCGCCGATGCGCTGCGCGGCGGCCTGGATGGCCGGCTCGCGCGCGATGTCCATATCCAAGGGCACCAAGGCGTCACCAAAGCGGCTACGCAGGTCGGCCAGGCCCTCGGATCGTTCGGCGTGCCGACCCGTGGCGTATACTCGGCTGAATCGAGCGCTGGCCAACAATTTGTCGCAAAGCCCCAGCCCGATGCCGCGGCTGGCCCCCTGGATGAGGGCCGCGCTACCCTCGCGAAAGCTCTCCATCCGGTGATCTCCTAGCCTACCCGTTTTGATTGAGACTTCCCTGACCGCAGCCACTCCCCCATCATCACAAGCGCTCGCCGCAACGTCCCGGAGTCTGCCATGGCACGCCTGCGCAATTACCTGATGGCCGGCATCGCCACGATCATCCCGCTCTGGATTACGTGGGTCGTCTTCCGCTTCATCCTACGCCAGCTCTCGGGCTTCGGCATGCCCTGGGTGCAACCCTTGGCGAGCCTGGTTGCGCCGTACGCCCCGACGCTCGAGGCCATCATGCTGGAGCCCTGGTTCCGCCAGGCACTGGCTATCGGACTGACACTCGTTAGCGTGATGCTGCTGGGATGGCTGGCATCACGCGTCATCGGCGGTCGCATCATCGCCGCCTTTGACCACCTCGTCCAGCGCATCCCGCTCGTGCAAACGGTCTACGGCGCCACCAAGGCGCTGATCGGCGTGCTCGACCAGAAGCCGGACCAAATCCAGCGGGTCGTACTCATCAACTTCCCGTCGGACAGCATGCGCACGGTCGGCTTTGTCACGCGTGTACTCACCGACTCCGATACCGGACGTGCCATCGCGGCGGTATACGTCCCGACGACGCCCAACCCGACTTCGGGCTACCTTGAGCTCATCCCCTGGGACCATCTTATCGCCACCGACTGGAGCGTGGACCAGGCCATGACCTTCGTGATCTCGGGCGGCACGGTGTCACCGGATACGGTGCCTTATGACGCTACCGCGCCAGCGGTCAAGCCGACGGAGGCCGGCACGGGGTCACCATAGCCGCGCCCGGCTATCAATAAGGCCTTTGTACAAGTTAATGTACAAAGCATATGGGCCAAGATCTCATCGAGCCAACCGAGCATGGGCTCTACTGCGCCGCCGGCGACTTCTACATCGACCCGTGGCGGCCCGTCGAGCGCGCCGTCGTCACGCATGCGCACGCCGATCATGCGCGGCCCGGCAGCCACCGCTACTACGCCGCGCCCAGCAGCATACCCCTGCTCAAGAAACGCCTCGGGGCCGATACCCGTATCGAGCCGCTCCACTGGCAGCATCGCTACCGCTTCGGTGACTGCGAGGTCAGCCTTCACCCAGCAGGGCACATACTCGGATCGGCCCAGGTTCGAGTCGGCGACGGCCATCGGGTCTGGGTGGCCTCGGGCGACTTCAAACGCGGCGACGACCCGAGCTGCGAGCCCTTCGAGGTGGTGCCCTGCGATACCTTCATCAGCGAGGCGACCTTCGCCCTGCCCGCCTACCGGTGGCCCGCACCCGGCGATACCGCACAGGCCATTCACGATTGGTGGCAGACCAACGCCGCTGAGGGGCGCGCCAGCGTGCTGTTCACCTACGCCCTGGGCAAGGCGCAACGCATCCTCGCCGCACTGCGTTGGCTCACCCCTGATACCGTCTATCTCCACGGAGCAGCCGTCCCCCTGACGCGGATCTATCGCCAGGCCGGTATCGCCATGGCGCCGACTGCCCCCGTCAGCGAGCGCGACAGCTCGGACGGCTTCGCGGGCGAGCTCGTTATCGCCCCGCCGAGCGCTCACGGCTCCCAATGGATGCGCCGCTTTCGTCGCCCCAGCACGGCGTTCGCCTCGGGATGGATGCGCATTCGAGGCAATCGCCGTCGCCGCGGCTTCGACCGCGGCTTCGTGCTCTCCGACCATGCCGATTGGCCGGACCTGCTACGCACCTTCGCCGAGACCGGGGCCCAGCGAATACTGACGACGCACGGCCGCGCCGATGAGCTCGTGGCCTACCTGCGCGAACAGGGCTATCGAGCCTCGCCGTTGGCCACCGCCTACAGCGAAACCGGCGAGGCGGACTAGCCATGGAGCGGTTTAGCCGGTTATTCCACGGCCTGGACAGCACCACGGCGACCAACCGCAAGCTCGCCCTGATGCGCGACTACTTCCGGGACGTCCCGGCCGCGGACGGCGCCTGGGCGGTGTATCTGTTGGCGGGGCGCCGGCTCAAGCGCCTCATCGGCCCGTCGCGGCTCCAGGACTGGCTCGCGGAGACCACTGGGCTGCCACGTTGGCTCATTACCGAGACCCGGGAGCATGTAGGCGATCTCGCGGAGACCATTACCCTGCTCATGGACGCCGATACCAGCGGTGAGCCCGACCCGCGCGCGCTCCACCAATGGATCGATGAGCAGCTCCTGTGCCTGCGCGACGACGACGAGGTTACCCAGCGCGACCGGGTCGTGGCGGCGTGGCGCGCGCTACCGCCCGACCAGTGCTTCCTGTTCAACAAGCTGCTGACCGGCGGCCTGCGCGTTGGCGTGTCACAGACACTGGTCGAACGGGCCCTCGCCGAGGCTACGGCCCTACCCCGCACCGTGATCGCCGGGCGCCTGACGGGCCAATGGCAGCCCGACGAGGCCTTCTACCGCGGCCTGTTCGAGCCGGCCTCGCACGACGAGGATGCCAGCCGGCCCTACCCCTTCTTCCTCGCCCACCCTTTGGAAGAATCGGCCGCTACCCTGGGCGCCGTCGATGACTGGCTCGTCGAATGGAAATGGGACGGCATCCGTGCCCAGATGCTGGTTCATCGCGACGATGTCATCCTCTGGTCTCGGGGGGAAGAGGTCATCACGGCGCAATTCCCGGAGCTGCGCGAGGCCGCCGTCAGCCTACCGGCCGGCACGACCCTGGACGGCGAGATCGTGGCCTGGCGCGACGGCCAGGTCCAGCCCTTCTTCCAGCTCCAGAGACGGCTCGGTCGCAAGCGAGTTGGGCGGCAACTATTGCGCGAGGCACCCGTGGCCTATATCGCGTTCGACCAACTAGAGGCCGAGGACACGGACTGCCGCGATCGGCCCCAGTGGCAGCGTCGCGAGAGCCTCGCCGCTACCATCGACACGACGGCGGACGAACGCCTCATGCTCTCGCCACTAGTCGCCGCACGCGACTGGCAGGAGCTCGACAGCCAGCGCGCCGCCGCCCGCGAGAACCGCGTCGAGGGCCTGATGATCAAGCATCGCGAGGCGGCCTACGGCGTCGGGCGGCGCAAGGGGGCGTGGTGGAAGTGGAAGATCGAGCCGTTGACGGTGGATGCCGTGCTCATCTATGCCCAGCCCGGCCATGGCCGCCGCGCCAATCTCTACACCGACTACACCTTTGGCGTCTGGCATGGCGACGAGCTCATCCCGCTGACCAAGGCCTACTCGGGGCTCAACGACAGCGAGATCCGCCGCCTCGATCACTGGATCCGCCGCCACACCCGGGAGCGCTACGGCCCAGTGCGTGCGGTCGAGCCGGCGCAGGTCTTCGAGCTCGCCTTCGAGGGCATCCAGCCATCCAGCCGCCACAAGTCGGGCCTGGCGCTGCGCTTCCCCCGCATCGCGCGCTGGCGTGAGGACCTGGGCAGCCACGACGCCGACACCCTCGCACAAGCCCGGGAGCTCGCCGATGGCATCGCCGGCTGATCCGCTGAGCGACGCCCGGGAGCGCGTCGAGGGCTGGTTCGCCCAACGCGGCTGGCAGCCGGCCGCGTTTCAGCGCGCCGCCTGGGACGCCTACCTGGCGGGCCAATCGGGGCTGATCCACTCCGACACGGGCTCAGGGAAGTCGCTCGCGGCCTGGCTCGGCCCGATCATGGCCGCGCTAGCCGAGCCAGCGCGCCGGCGTGCCGGCCCGCGAGTCCTATGGATCACGCCCCTGCGCGCCCTGGCCGCCGACACCGTCGCCAATCTGCGCGCCCCCCTGCCCGAGCTCGGCCTGGACTGGCGCGTCGAGCAGCGCACGGGCGACACGGCCAGCAGCACCCGGCAGCGCCAACAGCGCTCCCCGCCCGAGGCACTAGTCACCACACCGGAGAGCCTGTCGCTGATGATCGCCTACCGCGGCGCCGAGGGCCGCCTCGCTGGCGTCGACGCCGTCATCGTTGACGAATGGCATGAGCTGCTCGGCAGCAAGCGCGGCGTCCAACTCGAGCTCTGCCTGGCCTTCCTGCGCGGTATCAATCCCAGCCTGCGCACCTGGGGGCTGTCAGCGACGCTGGGCAACCTGGACGAGGCCCAACAAGCGCTGCTCGGCCCGGCCGCTCAAAGCGGCGTACGCATCCAGGGCGCTAACGATAAGCCCATCCGGATTCGCAGCCTGTGCCCTGACACCGGTACGCGCTTCCCCTGGGCCGGCCATCTGGGCCTGCACCTGCTACCCCAAGTCGTCGCCAGAATCGAGGCGGCGCAGTCCTGTCTGCTGTTCACTAATACTCGCTCCCAGGCCGAGCGCTGGCACGAGGCCCTACTGGCCGAACGCCCCGATTGGGCCGATGGCATCGCCCTCCACCACGGCTCCATCCAGCGCGAGCAGCGCGATGCCGTGGAGGCCGGCCTGCGCGATGGCGAGCTGCGCTGCGTGGTGGCAACCTCAAGCCTGGATCTGGGGGTCGACTTCGCGCCGGTGGATCAGGTCATCCAGATCGGCAGCCCCAAGGGCGTCGCCCGCCTGCTCCAGCGGGCCGGTCGCAGCGGGCACCAGCCTGGCGTCACCAGCGAGGTCCTGTGCGTGCCCACACACGCGTTCGAGCTGGTGGAGATCGCCGCCGCCCGTCGCGCCCAGGCCGATGGTGCCATCGAGGCGCGGCGCCCCCTGCGGCGCAGCCTCGACGTCCTCGCGCAACACCTGGTGACGCTGGCCACCGGCGACGGCTTCCGAGCCGACGAGGCCCTCATCGAGGTCCGCACCACCCACGCCTTCGCCGACCTCACGGACGCCGAATGGGCATGGGTCCTCGACTTCATCACCCAGGGCGGCGCTGTCCTCACCAACTACCCCCAGTTCCGCCGCGTCAGCGACAACGGCGAGCGCTATCGGGTGACCGACCGCGGCATCGCGACCCGCCATCGCATGGCGGTCGGTACCATCACTAGCGACCCCATGATGCGCGTCCAGTATCGCAAGGGCGGCTCACTGGGCCATGTCGAGGAGGGCTTCATCGCCCGGCTTAGCCCGGGTGATCGGTTCC
Organism: uncultured Ectothiorhodospiraceae bacterium; assembly: GCA_913055565.1. Lineage (GTDB taxonomy): Bacteria > Pseudomonadota > Gammaproteobacteria > Nitrococcales > Nitrococcaceae > CAJXKP01. The sequence goes on along the minus strand of CAJXKP010000002.1, from coordinate 82,637 downwards.
TTTTCGGCGGCCGGTATGTGGAACTCGTGCGGGTGCGCGACACCACCGCCTACGTCAAACGCGCCAGTGGCCCGAAGCGCGAGGTGCCGCGCTGGCAGGGCGGGCATCTGCCACTGTCCACCACCCTAGCGGCGGCCGTTCGGGAGTGCCTCGCCGAGGCCCGGGATGGCCGTGCCCAGGACCCAGAGCTCCACGCCCTCAGCGACCTGGTGGCCCTGCAGCAGCGCTGGTCCCATCTCCCCGGGCCCGGTGAGCTCCTGGTCGAGCGCACACGCACGCGTGACGGCGAGCATCTCTTCATCTTCCCCTTCGCGGGCCGCCTTGCCCACGAGGGGCTGGCGTCACTTCTCGCCTGGCGCCTGGGGCAGTACCGCTCGGCGACCTTCGGCATGGCCGTCAATGACTACGGCCTCCAGCTCGTCACGGGCAAGCGTCTTGAGTTGACCCCAGAGGAGATCGGCGCCGTGATCACGCCAGCGAATCTCGCCGAAGAGTTGGAGCAGTGCCTCAATGCCGACGAACTCGCGCGGCGGCGCTTCCGCGAGATTGCCCGCATAGCCGGCCTCGTCTTCACGGGCTATCCGGGGCGCAACAAGGGGGCTCGCCAGCTACAGGCCTCAAGCGGGCTGATCTTCGACACCCTCCATCGCTACGCCCCCGAGCACCAGCTGCTGGCCCAAGCGCGCGAGGAAGTCCTAAGTAACCAGCTGGAATACCAGCGTCTCGCCGATGCCCTGGCCTCGATGGCGGCCAGCCGGCTGGTATTCCACGACACCCCGCGCTTGACGCCGCTAGCGTTTCCGCTCTGGGCCGAACGCCAGCGCAACCGCCTCTCCAGCGAGGACTGGCAGTCGCGCGTCGAGCGCATGATCGCTAGCCTGGAGCGCGCCGCCGGATGACCCGCTCAGCGCGCACGCCGCGACCCCTACCCATCGAGCTGGCCGATGAGGCCCTGTTGCTCGACCCGGCCCCGGGACTGATCTGGCCGGCCGAGCGCACGGGCTTCGTGGCCGATACCCACTTCGGCAAGGGCGCTGCGATGCGCCGCGGCGGCGTCGCCGTGCCAACTGGTTCCAGTCGCGATGACCTGGCTCGCCTCTCGGCGCTCATCGAGCGCCATGCCCTAGAGCGCCTAGTGGTTCTGGGGGATTTCTTCCACGCGCCGCCAGTGGCCGGCGAGCCCTTCGTCGCCGCCTTCATGGCCTGGCGCGGGGATCATGAGCGGCTCACACTCACCGTGGTTCGCGGCAACCACGACCGCCCCGCCGCCGACGCCCTCGCCTCGGCCATCGATTGGCAGCCCGAGGGCATTCGCGAGGCGCCGTTCGAACTGCGCCACGAGCCGCTGACCGGCAGCCATGGCCACGTCCTTGCCGGCCACGAACACCCGGTTACCACGCTGCGCGGCCCAGACGGCGACCGCCTGCGCGTGCCCATCTTCCGCCTTATGCCCGGTTGCACCGTGCTACCCGCCTTTGGCGGCTTAACCGGCGGTTACGCCAGCGCCCCCGTGGATGGCGAGGCGCGCGCTGCCGTCACGCCCGCCGGGATCTTCGATCTGCCATCTTGACGCTCCTATCCGACGCGTAAGAAGGCCCAAGCCAGGACCAGCCAGCCCAGCATCAGTGCCACGCCGCCCAGCGGCGTGACCGGGCCCAACCAGCGCATGCCGGTGGTCGCTAGCAGATAGATACTGCCCGAGAACAGTATCTGACCAGCCGACAGCGGTTCGGCGCTGACATGCAGCAAGGTCGGGACTATCGCCAGGCGGGCCGCCAGCACCGCCACGATGAGTAACGCCAGAGCGTGGAGGAAATGGTACTGAACACCCTTTTCCCAGGCGCTAAGCATCCGCGCGTCTGGGCGATCCCGCAGAGCGTCGACGCCGAACGCGCCCAGGCTGACGCCGACACCGACCCGTCAAAAGCACACCACTGTCCGGCCGTACTACATCCTACACCACCGCCGCGTTATCGAGATCGGCGGCCGCCACGCGACGTGCCAAGGCCGACAACTGCGCTTGAAGCGAACGGAGGTGTCCTCGGCCAGGCAATCAGTGGGCGTGCGGCAGGCGAGGCCTCTCGCGGACTAGCCACATGAGGCCCGGTCCGGCTGCCGACACAGAATCGAGAGTGGGCCCCTAAAAGGCCTGCCACCGCGCCATTGACCGCCAACGAGGCCTGCTCCACGTCCGACCTTCGTCGCGCCCTACAGGATAACTCTAGTCCTAGCTCAACCGCGGATGGTCAGGGTTAATCGTTTGCCGGGTAGCGATAATGCCCGGTCATTCGGTAGCGGAACAACATATCACTGAGTTCGGGGCCACCGCCGATGTTGTGGATCACGAGCGGATGGCCCGTATCGTCGGCTCGCCGGTCCGATATGATCCCGATATGAGGCCGATTACCCGGTAGCATCCATGTCACGATATCGCCGGGTCGGTAATCACTTGGATCGTCGCTTCGATCTAAAGTCCGGCCACGGCGCTCGAAGAAGACACGCAGATTCGGAACGCGACGGTGGTCGATGTTTGGGTCCGGGCTGTCCAGGCCCCATTGCTGCGGATAGGCATCGAAGTGTGCTGCCATATCCTCATGGACCCGTCGCTGCAGATCGATGCCAACATCCCGATATGCACGCACAACCAGATCCGTGCAGACCCCGACGTGATCGGGGACGTCACCGCTCGGGTAGTCGATATCACGGTAACTGCCGTCGTAAGTCACAGAGTGCGATAGACGCTCTAGACCGGCCTCGACCAAGCGCTCGGAAAGAGACTGCGCATCAACGGGCAGCGATAGCGTGAAGCCAATGAGTAGAAGCACGGATCGAACGCGCATGATTTCACCTAAAAAGTTACTCCATTGGGGCACCAAAGGAAGACAACTAGTTAACCACTTGACTCCTGCTACAAGCGGCGACGCACCGACGCCCGATAATTGACCTGGCCACAGCGCTTACCGAACGCCCGACGCCCCACTAAACATGCAACCACGCAATTCCCTAGGAATAACCCCGTATAAAGCGTAGCACCGTTAGCACCTCAACCGGCTCTCGACATCGTCGAATAGACCCCTAGGAAGCCCCAAGGGCCATTGACGAAAGTGGGCGGAAATACTTCGCAGATTAACTCTGTATGGTGGCCCCTTGGCCTTCATGTGTTCTCGCGGCCGGATTTCGTCATCAATGCTACTCACTCGTGGTGTCATGCCAACCTCGGCAGCGGCCGACTCAGACCATTGCTCACTACCTAGTCGGCAAGCAACACCGACCGACCCGGGAGTCCGTCGCCATACCGAGTGAAACCGCTCGGCACGTACAACCTTGGCCCACGACTACCCTACTCTTTCCTATCTTTCTCTTGAGGCGGCGGATGGGCGAACATGTAGAAGATCTTCTCATCGGGCCCGCCTTCGTGGCAGACCGAACTAACCCCTCGGGTACCTCTTTTATCCCGCCATACCAATTCACCATCGTTAAAGATGAGCGGCCGGCCCTGGTCAGAACACTGCGTGGCTCTCCCTCCCGGAGATGGAGGCGGATCCTCGTCCTCATCGGTCATATGGTGGTGTTTCTGAATAACCGGGCCGGCAATCAAGAAGACGCGCCCCACATCCTCGTAGACATAGCTCTGAGCTTTCGGCGTACCCCGGCGGACGAAGCCGCACGGACCATCGATACCCACCGCCTGCCATTGCCCGTCGGTACCAACACGGATCATGCAGTCACCGTCATGATTAGCCAACTCAAGTGGTGGATCCGTGAGCTCCGTCCGCGTCACATAGTCATCGTATGACGTTGCATTGCCTGAACCCGCCATCGCTGAAAGGCAAGGCAGGACCGACATGGCGACAGTAACGGTAGCCACTCGCAATTGGTGGAACGTAACCTTCGCACCCATAGCCGTTTCCCCTAAAACTCCCAAAAAAGGATCGCTCGGCAAAACGTGGTCTTGTAGGCTCCTTGATCTTGAGGGCGGGCGCCACGGAGTTGGATCGTGCTATTCGTGCCATCCCAAAGGTCGATATGATCTGTATTCCCCCAACCGTTCTGCATAAAGATGACGCCTTTTCGGCGATTCAGGTCCTGGCCACGGATAGCGACTTTTCCACCGTCCGACGTATATCGCCTCTTCGTCACATTTGGACCCAGGAGACTGGGGTTTCTCCATAGCAGGTTAGCCAACTGCTGCGCTGACAGCACGTGAGGTGGTTCGTGACCGTAATCGTATTGAGATCGGCAAGTCCTCACGCCACGCTCCGTCACATGGATGCCATTCCGTTCAAGCGCCGCTCCGAGCCGTATCGCGCATTGGTTTGGGAATCGGTCTTCATCACAAGGGTAATTTCCAGCTCCTGGGTGTTCGTTCCACAGCGCTCGGAATCGGGTCGTCATGATCTCGCTCCCTCAGATCAGCTCTACAGTTGCGTGGTTTAACCTAGTCAGTCGCAGGTCTTTCAAATCGCCTACACCCATCCAACGGCAACCGGTGTACCAGCGACGCGTACGCCCCCTCGGAGTCAACCAAAGGTTATCCCGTAGCCCCGGCGCGTCACTGGGCGCGCAATCCGATCGGGTGATGGAGTCGCTCGAGGGGAATAACGAGCCCCATGGCGTCGAAGGCTTGGAGGTGGTTACCGGCTGGCGGTTAGAAGTGCCATGTTCCATCTGGCTTCGTTCCATTGACATTCCATAGTGCGCGAGACGGTGCCGAGGGAGCCTGAGGGTGTCAAGCCAACCTCACGTCGGATCACCCCAGTACTCCGACGAAGGCGCGGGTGGTAGTCAGTTGAACGGCGCCCTGCTCAACGGCTGTACTAACGGGTAGTCAGCCACCCTTGTAACGGCAGTACGCTAGCGTTTGCATCAACGGGAGCTTAAGAAGACGACAGCGGCCATGCTGAGGCTTCAACCGCGGAACCCGCCTTGCCATTGATAGGCAGACTAAACCAGGTAAACAAATAGCCCGGCGCCACTAGCTCCTTGATGGATGGTTCAGCGGGTCCATGTTTTGTCGCTCATCACTCGCTAGAAACCACGAGCAGCCGCCCAGGCCAGGACCAACCAGCCCAGCATCAGTGCCACGCCGCCCAGGGGGGTGATCGGCCCTAGCCAACGCATGCCGGTAGTCGCCAGCAGATAGATACTGCCCGAGAACAGGAGCTGGCCCGCCAGTAGCAAGCCGGCGGCGACGTGAACCGAGGTCGGGACCGTCGCCGCACGCGCCGCCAGCGCCGCTACGATAAGCAGCGCCAGGGCGTGGATGAGATGGTACTGCACGGCCGTTTCCCAGGCGCTGAGCATGCGCTCGTCGAGCCGGTCGCGCAGGCCGTGGGCGCCGAAAGCCCCGAGCCCAACGCCCACGAAAGCGGATAGCGATCCGGCAACAACCATCCATTGACCCATCATGGCGATAGCCTCCATCCAGCTACATGACAGCGGCAGTGTCGAGTTCAGCGGCCGCAACTCGCCGCGCCACCGCCGATAGTAGCGCCTGCAGCGTTGCCGAGGTCGTGTCCTCGGCCAGTGCGGCCGCGCTGTAGGGGTCGCCGTCGACCTGGACGCGGATACAGGCCATGGCGTTGGCATTGGTGCCCTCGCCCAACGCGAACTCCTCGTAGGCCTCCACCGCCAGGGCAATGCCGTAGCGCTGCTGCAGTGCCGATGCCACCGCCTCCACGGCGCCGTGGCCCTGACCCTGCAGCTCGACGCTCGCATCGCCCACACAGACCTGGGCTCGGACGCCCTCGTCGGTACGCGAGAGGTCGTAGGTCTTGAGCTCCCAGCCCGGCGGGGTCTGGAGGTAGTCCCGCTGGAACAATGCGTGCACCGTGGGGGCATCGACCTCGCGGCCGGTGCCCTCGGCCTCCTGCTGAACGACCTTGGCGAACTCGATCTGCAGCCAGCGCGGCAGGTTGACGTCATAGGCGCGCTCCAGGATGTGCGCCACACCGCCCTTGCCGGACTGGCTGTTGATGCGCACCACCTCCTCGTAGCGGCGACCGAGGTCCGAGGGGTCGATGGGCAGATAGGCCACGTCCCAGTAGGCGTCGTCGCGCTGCTGATTCAGCGTCTTGCGGATAGCGTCCTGATGGCTGCCCGAGAAGGCGGTAAAGACCAGCTCACCCGCGTAGGGATGGCGCGGATGGGTCTCGATCTCGGTGCACGATTCCACGACGTCAACGATCTCGGCCATACCGGCGAAGCCGATTTCGGGATCAACCCCCTGCGCGTAGAGATTCATCCCCATGGTCACCAGATCCATGTTGCCAGTGCGCTCACCGTTGCCGAGCAGTGTGCCCTCGACGCGATCAGCGCCGGCCATCACCGCCAACTCAGCAGCTGCAACCGCGCCGGCACGATCGTTGTGGGTATGCACGCTAATACTGAAGTGCTCGCGGCGGGCAAGATGATCGTGCATCCACTCGATCTGGTCGGCGAACAGATTGGGTGGGCCCATCTCCACCGTTTGGGGCAGATTGATGATGACGTTCTGGCCCTGGTCCGGACGCCAGATCGCGGTCACGGCATCCACCACCTCCAAGGCGTAGTCGAGCTCCGTGGCGCTGAAGCTCTCCGGCGAGTACTGGAAGGTCCAGCGCGTCTCGGGGTGCTCGGCGGCGAGCTCCTGGACGCGGCGCGCGCCGTTCTCCGCGATCTCGCGCACCCCGGCCCGATCGAGACCGAAGACCTTCTCACGGTGCACGCGTGAGGTCGAGTTGTAGACATGCACGATGGCCTGCGGCGCCCCGGCCAAAGCCTCGAAGCTGCGCTCGATCTGGTCGTCGCGCGCCTGGGTGAGGACCTGGATGTGGACATCAGCCGGGACACGGTCCTCCTCGATGAGCTTGCGGCAGAAACCGAAATCGGGCTGACTGGCCGCCGGGAATCCGATCTCGATCTGCTTGTAGCCGAGCTTGACCAGGAGATCGAACAGGCGCTGCTTCTGCGCCACGTCCATCGGCTTGATCAGGGCCTGGTTGCCGTCGCGCAGGTCGACGGCGCACCACTGCGGCGCTTGCTGAATAATACGGTCCGGCCAGCGGCGATCCGGCTTGGGGATCGGCTGGCAGGCGCGGTACTTACGATGATCGAAAGCCATGACCGTTATTGCCCTCCCGTCGCGGGCGCGCCGCCGGCCCAGGCCCCGCGCGCCGAATGTCTTATCCAGTTACTTCAACATCAGTATCACGCGAAACGCCCGCAAAAGGGTTGCGTTTTTCCCCAGTACGGCAGATTATTTAGCTATCATCATCAAAATAACCCGAGTAATTAGTCGTTCCTTGCGCCATGGAATCACGTCCCGTTCATATCGATCACATCGATCGCCATATCCTGGAGCTGCTCCAGCGTGACGGCAGCCTGACCAATCAGCAGATTGCCGACCAGGTGGGCCTATCCGCCTCGCCCTGCTCGCGACGTGTGCGGGCCCTTGAGGACGCGGGCATCATCCTGCGGCGGGTGACGCTGTTAGAACGGCGCAAGCTCGGGCTGAACCTCACCGTCATCCTCCAGATCGCCATGGACCACCATACCCCGGAGCGATTCGCCGAGTTCGAGGCCGAGGTCGCCTCCTACAGCGAGGTCCAGGAGTGCTACCTCATTACGGGCCAGTCCGCCGACTACGTGCTCAAGATCGTGGTCCCGGACATAGATACCTATCAGGCATTCCTGCTCAATAAGATCACCCGCATCCCCGGGGTCAGCGGCGTCCATTCCAGCTTCGTCCTGCGGCGAGTTATCGACAATACCCAGCTACCGCTGGAATACATCTGAGCGCAACCGGCCAGTAATCGATCGTTGCTTTGAACTCACAAGTCATGGGACGGCAACGCCACCAGCGAGCCGGCTCAGTCAGGCACCCTCAGTAGCAGTAACCAACCAGCCGCGCCAACGAGCCCGGCCGGACAGCAATCCAGCGAGGCCAAGCCCATGATCGTCATCTACGCCCTTGTGCGCGCCCTCGACAATCGCCGCCTTCGCCATCGGCGCGACACGCATCACCGCGCGGGATGACCGTGGGTTCGATGCGCAATAGCCAGTCGCCCCAGGTTACCCGAACCTGTTCTACGCCATCCGCGCTATAGGCCCCCAGTACGGCTCGACCGCCATTGTCACCCAGGGTCATGGTGTAGACATCGTAGGTCCGCTCCAGTCCGTGCTGGAGGCGCGCCTGTGTGCGCGCCGTCCGCGCGGCCTCGCTATAGCTGAGGTGGAACTCCAGGCCGGCTAGCCCCACCACAACGACGGCGCCCAGACCAAAGGCGACCCAGGGACGGGCGGGATGAACACCCCGATTCGCCATGGCGTCGCAGACCGCTGGCCGACGTAGCGCCGTATAGGCCCAGAGCAAGAACGCCATCAGGGCTAACCGGTAGCCCATCCACAGGCTCTGGGCGAGGGGTTCGGCCCGGAATTTAGCGAGCGTCACGCCCCAGGGTTGAATCAGCGGTAGGATCAGGCTCATGCCAAGGTAAACCGTCAACCACAGGGCTAGGCACCAGGTCATCTTGCGCGTCGTGCTCAATGGGCCCCAGCGTAGGGCAAGGCCCATCACCAGGCCCAAGAGAGTGACACCCGTCAGCGATGGCCAGCCGAGATTGAACGAGGCGACCATATACACGAGCGTGGCGCTACCCAACGCCACCAGCGCCCAGGACACACGGCGGCGTATCTGTTGGTGTTCCGGCATCAAGCCGTCTCCTGATTATCGGAGGTCGCGTCCACCGCGACCCGTATGCCCCGTGTGACCCTTAGCTATCCGGCGAGGGGCGAACGCCATCCTGCTTACCGGCGCCAAAGGCGGCGATGAGCCAGTCTCGCAGCACCGCGAGCCGCGACGCGGCCGGCCCGGTCGGGATGGCGCTGCCATCGCGAAAGCCATGCTCGCGGAAGGGCTGCACCAACGCCTCGTCACCGCTAATGACGTGGACCGGTACCGCCCGCGATGCCCCCTCCCCCGTTATCAGTGGCGCGGGCTGATGATCGCCCAACAGGATGAGCAGCGTGGAATCATCGACATACCGACTCGTGTAACCAGCCGCCACCGTCAGCGCGTAATCCAGTGAGCGCGCGAAATGCTGCCGCACACGTTGGGGATCGCGCCACAGCTGTACCGGTGTGGGCCCAGCATCACGCCAACGCTCGAAGACCGCGCCACCACCGATGCGACCCCAGTCGTCGATGACGGGCAGCACGGGTGTCCACGGGGCATGGCTACTAATCAACGCGATCTCGGCAAAGACTGGCTCGTTACCAGCTGGGCGGACGTTACGTTGAAACCAGGCCCAGGTAAACTGATCGGGCATCGTGACCCAGTTCAGCCGCGGCCCCCGATAACCGATGCCGGGCGCCGAATGGACGGCGTCGTAGCCCAAGCGCTCGCCATCCGGCCAGGCGCGGGTAATAGCGGGAAAGACGCCCACGCTGCGATGACCGGTACGGCGAAAGTCGTCGATGAGGGTCGGCGCGTTTTGGTCGAGCATGAGGTCATAGCGGATCTGGTTGTCGAGCCACAGTCCGCTGATCGCGGTACCGTGGGCCAGCCATGACTGACCGCCCTGCACGGGCGAGACGAGCTGCCCCGTCACCATGGTGAGGTCCTGCTCCGCAACGGCGGCCCGCAACGCGCCAAGCCCCGGCTCGATAATCGGGGCATAACGCGGGTCCCGGTGAGCACTGACGCCGTACGACTCGATAAAGGCGATGATGACATCCGTATTGGCCAATCGCGGTAGCGGGCGTGGCCGCGTATCATTGGCCACCAGACGCGCCCCGAAGCGCTGCATCTCGGCGTGGCTCGCCAGCGCGCGCTCGACCTGCTCGCGCACCAGCCGCGCTGATGGGGCGAAACCGCTCGGCCAATAGGCAAGCACACTCGGACTCAACAGCGCGACCGACGCCACCAGTACCCCAAGCCAGCCAGCAAGCCGCTGACCGCGCGTTCTGAGCGTGCCACGGGCGCCGACCAACAACGCGGCGATGGACAGCCAGACGGCAACTGAGACGATCACGATGGCGACCTCGAGCCCAAGGGCGCCGGCCCACCCGAGATTGGTAACAAGGAGGTCGTGGCCGAAGCCGAGCAACCGCCAGTCCAGATAGATATTGAGGGGGCGCAGTAGAAGAAGCTGCGTGGTTGCTTGGCCCAAACCCAGTAACGTGACCACAACGACGCCGGCAGCGACCACCAAGGCTAAAACGGTGCTAGCGCGCTGCTTTGGCAGCGCGGCGAAGGCCAACGGCACCAGGACGGCCTCAACCGCAAACCAGGTCAACGGCAGGCTCTGAAAACGTGTGACGAGCGGTACTAACAGCAGGCCGTCGATTGCGAGGCCAGCGCCCACCACGGGCAGCCAACACCACCAGGCGTTTGGGTGCCTGCCAAAGCGCATCGCCCTCATGATCCTCGCGCCCCCTCAAGGCCCCGCGTGAAGACAGGCCCGCGGGGGCTACGGCCTGGTTCCTGCCAGTCGCCCAGGCCGTAGCCGGCACCACCAAAGATGTTACTGTTATCCAAGGGCGGTTGATCAACCAAGGGCTGTCGCTGCCGCCCGCCGACACCCGTGATGCCGAAGCGTCGAGGGAGACGAGTGATGTGGAGTGATCTGTTCAAACGGTGGGTCGATATGATGACCTGGTGGATTCCGAAGACTGACAGCACCAGCGAGCAGCGCGAGGGCTCGCCGAAGCAAGCGCCACCGGGTGGCTCACAGGGCACGTCCAACACATCGGCAAAGACGTCAACAGATGCCAAGGCGTCATCGAGCGGCGGCTCGACAGGGTCGAGCAAGGGCTCGGCGGCATCAAACGCCCAGCAAGGCGATGCCGGGTCAGGGGCAAGTCCCGCAACGGCGACGAAGCCGACCTCCGGCACCAGCGAGGCTGACGCCACGACGGGCCAAACCTCCGAGGGATCAAGCAAGCCCGCTCAGACGGCGAGCCCCAAGACCGCCCCGGATGACGACCTGGCGGCCCTTAAAGGGATTGGACCCTCCATTAAGGCGCGGCTCAACGCCAACGGTATCCACAGCTTCCAGGATCTCGCTGGCGCCGACGCCGAGGCACTAACAACGCAGCTCAAAGCCGACATGGTGATATCGCAAAAGCGCGTTCAGCAATGGATTGAGGAGGCGCGCAGCCAAGCCGGCTAGTAGCCCGGCACCGCCGGTGGCCGGCCACCGGGCCACCGGCGAGCGCTTTACTTAGCGGGCGTTCTGGACTCGCTCGAAGGCGGCCGTAAAGCCGAGCAGCGAGATCGGCAGGCGCGCCGTGCCGTTTTTAACGCGCGGACTGCGAATGATGACGTAGGCCGTTCTACCCGCCTTCATCTGCTGCAGCAGCGACTGCTCCAGCGGCAAATCTGCCCGGCACCCCTGCTTGACGCAGATCTGGACCGGGAAACGCTTGGCCTCACCATCGTCGACCTGGATGGCGATGCCCTTGGGCAAGACGATCCCCAGGGGCAGCTGGAAGATGGCGGCCGGGCCGTCGACATCCTGCGGATACAGCACAGCCACGCGCATGATCGCTTGATCCGAGTCGGGCGCGCTCACCTGCTGCGACATCTGGCAGCGCTCCTGCTGCTGCTCACCCACCGTACCGCAGCGTACGACCCAGTCCTGGTAAGTCTCCTTGGTGACGTCCTGCGCCTGCTGCTGGGACGGCCCGGTTGAGCCGGCGGACCTACCCGTACCCTGGCTCGACGGTTGCTGACCCCTACTGTCCCGCTGTTGCCTTTGCTGCTCCTGCTGCCCCTCGAAGCCGCTATCGCTATCGAAGGCCGTACCCTCATCTTGCGCCCAAGCGGGCACCATGCCCGCCAGAAGCAGGCCCATGGCTGTTACGAATAGTGCCTGTCTCATAGCTCGCATCCACTCATTTACTGGTTCGAGTATCGTACACGCAAGCATCTCGACAGGCCACGAGCGAGCCCACTCCGAGCATTACATCCCGCCGCCGAGCACGCCCCCTAGAGCCCAGCCAATCACCGCAACATACGCCGCGCGCGGCAACCACTCGCGGATCATGGCGCGGCGTTGGGCGACATCCTCCGCCAGGAGCCCGGCATGATGAGCGAGCCCCGAGGCGAACCGACCGGCATCCTCGGCAGCCATCAGGGGCGGGTAGTCACGGCGCGGGTCCAGTAGCCCGACGCGGCGGAGGGCGGTGGTTACCCCGTCCGCGGGCACGGTCTTGCCGGCGCGCGACAGCCGCTGGCGCATCGCCTGCTCCCCCGTCTCGGCCAGCGAGGCCAGCGCCCGCTCGCCATCGACGCCCGCGGCCAATAGCTCACCGAGCTCACGGAAGAGGCGCTCGCGCTGGCCCAGCGTCGGCTGGCGGCGGCAGCGCAACAGCAGGTCGCGATAGCGCCGCGACAGGGGCTCGGCCCACCGGAAAGCGGCGCCGACCAGCACGCCGATCATCACGAGCTGTGACAGCAGGCCCACGAGGTAGTCGAACGGGCTCAATGAACCGCGCGCTACCGCCGGTAACGGTGCCACGACTAGACCGACGAGCAGGATGGCCCCGGGCAGGATGAGCCCTTGCGCGATCCCGGCCTTGAGCTGACGCCGCTGAACACGCTCGCTGGCGAAGGCGTCCAGCGCGTCCTCGGGAAAACCGGCCGTCAGGGCCGCTTCCAGCCGAGGGCGCTCGTGTGGTGCCAGCAAGGCCACGGCCTCCAGGGCCCGGGGTAGCGGTCGGCCCGCGTGGAGACGACGACGCGTCGTTTGAAGGCGCTCGGCCAGGTCATTGCCGGCGTCACCGGCCACAATAGCGAGGGCCCGATCCGGATCGATGCCCGAGCGAAGCAACCGAGCCAGTCCCCGCAACACGGTAGCGACCTCATCGCTGCGACGCATCAGCGCGCCACCTCGCTCCGGTCAGCCGTCATGATCCACCGCCTTTGCGCCCGACCGGCAGCCGATCACGATATCCATGACGTTGGTACCCGTAGGGCCTGTGACCAGTTGATCCCCAGTCGCCGCCAGATAGCCACCGGCATCGGCGTCGCGCAAGGCCTGGTCGGCATCTCGGCCAAGCGCCCGCCCCCGCGCTAACGTGCCGGCGTCCACCACGGCACCCGCCGCCCCACCGACCCCATCCAGGCCGTCGGTACCAGCGGCCAGCAGCGTCACATCCCGGGCACCCGCTAGATCGCAAGCCGCCGCCAGGGCGAGCGCCTGCATGCGGCCACCATCCCCCGGCGACGGGGGCAGGACCACGGTCGGTTCCGCGCCCCAGATGCAACACCCCGGCGGTGCCTGCCTAAGCCTCTGCGCGAGCCACTTGCCCGTTGCCAAGGCATCGCCATCGAGGAAGGCCGGCTCGATACGGACCGGCAGGCCGTGAGCCCCCAGGCTGTCGCGAGCAGCCGCCAGGGCATCCCGGTTGCACGCGATGACCACCGCCTCGACGCCACCAAGCCTTGGGTCGCCGGGCGCCGGGCCGGCCGGCGCGGGGGCTAGCAAATGGCCATATTCCGCTGGCAGATCCGCCGGACGCGAGGGGCCTTCCGGCGGCGGAACCACCAGCCCCGAACCTATAACCGCCGGATCATCACCGGCCACATCCGAGACGAACAGGGCCAGCGCCCGGCGTCCGGCCAGCCGGGCACCGAGGCGGCCACCCTTGAGCCGCGAAACCGCCCGCCGGATGCGATTCATCGCGTGGATCGGGAGCCCATCACCCAGTAAACGCTGATTGAGCGACGCCAGGGCACTCGCCCCACCATCGTCCGCTAGCGCCTCCAAGAGACTCGAGGCGCCCCCGGATAGAAGGAACAAGAAGCGGGCATCCCTCGGCGCGCCATCCACCAGGGCCATCACGTCGTGGCCAGCCTCGAGGCTGCGCTCGTCCGGGATCGGGTGCGCCGCGGGGCGATACCGAAGCCGGTGATGGACCGGAGCAGGATCAACCGTATCGGGGTAGACAACCACGCCCTCGGCCACGTCGACGCCCGCGTCCAGGGCCCCCTCCGTCATCGCGACCGCGGCCTTACCGACCGCCACCACATAACATGGCGACGGCGAGTCGTTGCACGCCAGATAATCGCGCACCCGGGCGCGGGGATCGACGGCCGCAACCGCGGCCCGATAGGCGGCCAGCAGCTCCTGTCGCGCCGTCACATCCGCCTTGCCGCTGCCAGTCCCCGCTCGAGGTCCGCCTTGAGATCGGCCTCATCCTCCAACCCGATGGACAGACGCACAAGACCCTCACGGATCCCCGCCTGTTCGCGCTTATCGGGCGGATTGCGCCCATGGGTCGTACTCGCGGGATGGGTAATGGTCGTTCGGACATCGCCCAGATTGGCCGTGATCGACAATAGCTCGGTGCTATCGATCAACCGCCACGCCGCCTCACGGCCCCCCTCGACCTCGAACGACACGATCCCGCCCGGCGCCGACTGCTGACTCCGAGCAAGCTCATGCTGTGGGTGCCCGGGCAGGCCAGGGAAGTTAACCAGGCGCACGCCCGGCTGCTCATTCAGCCACTCCGCGATGGCCTGCGCGTTGCGACTGTGCCCCTCCATCCGCAGGCTCAGCGTCTCCAGACCCTTGAGAAAGATCCAGGCATTGAACGCGCTCATGGTCGGCCCCGCCGCCCGCAGGAAGCTGTAGATCTGCTCGCCGACGCGCTTCGCATCGCCCACCACGGCGCCCCCCACCACGCGGCCCTGGCCATCGAGATATTTGGTCGCCGAGTGGATGACCAGATCGGCCCCCAGCTCGAGGGGCCGCTGCAAGGCCGGGGTGCAGAAGCAATTATCGACCACGAGCAGCACCTCATGGCGACGGGCAATCTCGGCAAGCCGAGCAATATCGGCGACCTCTGTGAGGGGGTTGGATGGCGTCTCGAGGAACAGCATCCGCGTCTCGGGCCGGATGGCCGACTCCCAGGCATCGTAATCGGTCAACGAGACGAAGCTGGTATCGATGCCAAAGCGGCTGAGGTGATTATTGAACAGCGAGACCGTGGTACCGAAGACACCCACCGACGAAACGATGTGATCGCCAGCCCCGAGCAACGCCATGCAAGTGGCGAGGATGGCGGACATCCCCGAGGAGGTCCCGATACAGGCCTCGCCGCCCTCCATGACGGCCAAGCGCTCCTGAAAGGCGCGTACGGTGGGATTGCTGAACCGGGAGTAGATATTACCCGGCTCCTCGCCGCCGAACTTGGCGGCTGCTTCCGCTGCCGAGCCAAAGGTAAAGCTCGAGGTCGCGAAGATGGCCTCGGAGTGCTCCTGCTCCGAGGTTGGCGCGCGACCGGCGCGCAGCCCCTGCGTCGAGGGGCCGCAGTCGTCGAGATCGTAATCACTCATGTCTGCCTCAATCGACGGGGTACCGAAGCCGCGGCCAGTACGGCGCCGTATGCCGATCCAGTGTATTCCCGGCGACCAGCCCGGCGCGCCATTCTCATTAAGCCCAGCTCAGGACACCGCTGAGATTCGCTGCCTCGCCACTCGCGGCCGCACCGCGCGCCTCATCCTGACGCTCCGCCTCCAGCCCTTCGAGGTAGGCCGCCGTGACGTCCCCGGTGATGTACTCGCCCGTAAAGCAGGAACAATCGAAATCCGCAATGCCCCCGTTGCCCTCGCGCACCGCGTCGACCAAGTCCGTGAGGCTCTGGTAGAGCAGCCGATCAGCGCCGATGACCTCGGCAACCGTGTCCTCGTCGCGGTTATGGGCGATGAGCTCGTGGGCTGCCGGCATATCGATGCCGTAGACGTTAGGATAGCGCACCGGTGGCGCCGCCGACGCGAAATAGACCTTATTCGCCCCCATCTCCCGGGTCATCTGGATGATCTGCTGACAGGTCGTACCGCGCACGATGGAGTCATCGACGAGTAGTACGTTCTTATTGCGGAACTCCAGCTCGATGGGGTTGAGCTTCTGGCGAACGGACTTCTTGCGCACCGCCTGGCCCGGCATGATGAAGGTCCGCCCGATATAGCGATTCTTAATGAAGCCCTCGCGGTAGGTCACGCCGAGCTCGTTGGCCATATCGAGTGCCGCGGTGCGGCTGGTGTCCGGTATCGGGATGATGACGTCGATATCGTGATCGGGCCACTCCCGCTCGATCTTGCCGGCGAGCTTACGCCCCATGCGCAGGCGGGACTTGTAGACCGAGACATCGTCGATCATCGAGTCGGGCCGCGCGAGATAGACGTATTCAAAGATGCATGGCGTCAATCGTGGATTGCTGGCGCACTGCTGGGTGTGGATCTCGCCGTAGAGATCGATGAAGACCGCCTCGCCGGGATCAACATCGCGAACCAGCTCGAAGCCCAGCACGTCCAGCGCCACGCTCTCGGAGGCGATCATGTACTCGGGCCCCGACTCGGTCTCGCGCCGTCCGAAGCACAGCGGCCGGATGCCGGACGGATCCCGAAAGCCGAGAACGCCGTAGCCATTGATCATAGCGATAGCGGCGTAGGCACCGCGACAGCGCCGATGGATGCCCGTTACGGCGCTAAAGAGATCGTCATGGGAGACCTTGAGCTTGCGGAGCTCACCAAGCTCGTGGGCGAAGACGTTGAGCAACACCTCGGAGTCGGAACTGGTGTTGATGTGGCGCAGGTCTTCAAGGTAGAGGTCGCGTTTGATCTCCTCGGCATTGGTCAGATTACCGTTATGGGCGAGGCTGATGCCGTAAGGCGAATTGACGTAGAACGGCTGCGCCTCGGCCTCGCTTTCGCACCCGGCAGTGGGGTAGCGGATATGGCCGATCCCTACGCACCCCTGCAGTTGGAGCATGTGGTTGGTTCGAAACACATCCCGAACCAGGCCGTTACTCTTACGCAGATAAAGCCGGCCCTCGTCGTAGGTCATTATGCCGGCCGCATCCTGACCCCGGTGCTGGAGGACGGTCAGCCCGTCGTAGAGATCTTGATTGACGGGTCCCTGTCCCACCATACCGATGACGCCACACATAACGCGCTATCGCCCCCTTTTGACTAGTTACTCAGCGGCCTCGTCGTCGGACGAGGCCGAACTCGCCGCGCAATACGCCCGCCAGTAGCCAGCGGCGGACGTTCCTTCGGGATTAACAGCATCACCGACCACCGGCCGGCGCACATCGAAATCGGACAACCAGCCCTCCACACCAACTCGGCAGACGAGCGGCCGCAGGCGCGTGGTCAGCAGCGATTCCTGCCACCAAGCCTCGCGCGGCACGGCCGTCAGCCCCGCCAACAGCACCAGCAGGGCGACG
Source organism: uncultured Ectothiorhodospiraceae bacterium (assembly GCA_913055565.1). Taxonomy (GTDB): domain Bacteria; phylum Pseudomonadota; class Gammaproteobacteria; order Nitrococcales; family Nitrococcaceae; genus CAJXKP01. The sequence goes on along the minus strand of CAJXKP010000002.1, from coordinate 65,420 downwards.
ATAACGACCCCGCGTAGCCCGCCAAAGACCACGCCGACGGCGCGATCTGTCCCTGTCAGGCCAGTGCGGCCGACCAGAACCGACGCCAGATAATTCACCAGAGCCCCGATAAGTAACGTGGCGATGAACAGGCTCGCGAATGCCACAATCAGACGCAGGATCGGCGAACCGATATAGGGCTGTGCGTATACCGCCAGCGCCTCGCTATACCGCACACTCAACCACACGGCCGCGACCCAAACGGCCAGTGACAGCACCTCCTTGATGAAGCCCCGCATCAGGCTGATCAACGCCGATACGGTGATGATCGCGATCAGGACGCCATCCAGCCAATTCATGCGATCACCGCCTGCCGACGCTCTCCATACAGTCTACCACCGGCGAGGCTGCCAGCGCATGCCACGACTTACCGCGGCACCAGGATGCCGTCGAGCTCCAGCGATCGCTGCAACCGCTGGGCGAGGGCCTCGGCGTCAGCACGCGTCACCACCGGCCCAACGCGCACGCGATGCAAGCGCTCGCCATCGGCTCGGCTCGGCTCGCTATAGGCACTGCCGAAACCGGCATCGATGAGTCGCTCACGCAAGCGCTCAGCATTGGCCGGGTCGCTAAAAGCGCCCACCTGAACGATCCAGCTACCGGGGCGGCCCGCAGGCGCCGTATTGCCCTGCTCGGCCGTCTCCTGCTGACCCTCGGCCACCAGCGGCTGACCGTTATTGCCGCCTGTCGCTTCCTCCGGCGCGCTAGTCGTCGACGCGTCAGCCTGCCCTTCGTCCTCGCCAGGCTGACGCCCTGACCTCCCCTCGCCGCCTTGCCCGGGTGTTGGCTGAGCCGTGAAGTCCGGGGGCGGCAGTACCCCGTCCGCGGGAACCTCTGGCTCGGGTGGCACCTGGATCGGCACATCGACCCGCGTATGCTCCACGGGTCCCTGCAACGCCATCGGCAGGAAGATAACAACCAGCGCCAGGATGACCAGGCCACCAACGAGCCGTTGCTTCAACCCTTGCTGCATGCATGCCTCTCGCGACCGGCAACCCGAGCCCCAGAGCCATCACCGTACCAGCGCACGGCCTCTTCCACCGCCCGAAAGGAGCCACAGACCATCTTCGTGCCAGGCTGCTCGTCGAGATCCGAGAACAGCGTCGCCGGCGATCCAGCCGAGCCGACCTCACCGCCAGCAGCTCGAACCGCCGCGCTGACTTCGTCGGCCGGCCAGGCGTCGTCATCGTCCAAGATGAGCGGATGCCAGATCGAGACGGCATCGGCCAGGGCCTGCACGATCCCGATGAGCTCCTTGCGCGCCATCACCGCAATAACGCCGCGCAAGGGCGTCGCCAAGGTCTGTCCTGATAGGGCCTGGGCCAGCCGTTGCGCCGCCACTGGGTTGTGCGCGACATCAAGCAACCAGTGGCCATCGAGCCACTGCAATCGGCCGCTAAGTCGGGCAGCGCCGAGCGCCCGTTGCGCCTGCCCTCGGTCCGGAAACGCCAGCCCCGGTGCCGCCTCCCAGGCCGCCAGGGCAGTCGCTGCATTATCGACGAAACCGCCCGTCCACGCCGGCACCGGTAGCCCACCGAGTGTCTCGCGCACGCCCCACCACCGCCATTGCTCCGGACCGGGCTCGACATCGAAATCCACACCCCGCCGGGAGAGCTGCGCCCCGTGATCCGCCGCGGCGGCGAGGAGCCCTGCCGGCGGCGTACTCGTACCGCAGATCGCCGGGTGCTCGGGCCGCATAATGCCGGCCTTCTCGCGCCCGATTGAATCCAGGTCATCGCCCAGCCACTCGGCATGATCAAGCGCAATACTCGTGACCACGGCGACATCAGCGGACAGCGCGTTAACGGCATCAAGGCGTCCGCCGAGACCGACCTCCAGGAGCCAGGGGTCAGCGCCGGCCTGCATCAGGCACCACAGCGCTGCCAGGGTGCCGAATTCGAAAAACGACAGCGTGGTATCCCCACGAGCTCGGTCCACGGCATCGAACGCCGTGAGCAGCACCTCATCGGACACGGGGGATCCGGCCACGCGGATGCGCTCGTTATAAGCCAGGATATGCGGCGACGTGTAACATCCGGGCCGATAGCCAAGCTCGGTGGCCAGCCCTTCGAGGAAGGCGACCGTAGTGCCCTTGCCGTTGGTGCCGGCCACGCTAATAACGGTAGCGCTCGGCTCCAGAACACCCAGCACGTCACCCACGGCCAGTACGCGATCAAGACCGGGATCGATCTCCCGCGGATGGAGCTGCTGCTGCCACTGCAGCCAATCGGCCACGCGCGTAAAGCGCATCCAGCGCGCTCTCAGCTATCCGCGCCGAGACGGTTGAGGCGCGGCGATGGCTGTTGCGTCAGCATCGCCAGGAGGCTGGCGATACGCTCACGCATCTCGCGGCGATCGACGATCATATCGATGGCGCCGTGCTCAACCAGGAACTCGGCGCGCTGAAACCCCTCCGGCAAGGTCTCGCGCACGGTCTGCTCGATAACGCGCGGACCAGCGAAGCCGATTAGCGCCCCGGGCTCCGCGACATTGACGTCGCCAAGCGTCGCCAGACTGGCTGAGACACCACCCATTGTCGGGTCGGTCATAATCGACACGTACGGCAGCCCGCTCTCCGATAGGCGCGACAGCGCGGCGCTTGTCTTGGCCATCTGCATCAGGGACAGCAGCCCCTCCTGCATCCGGGCACCCCCGGAGGCGGGGAAGCAGATCAACGGTATCCCCTCTTCCACCGCCTGGTTGGCGGCACGAGCGAACCGCTCACCGACCACCGAGCCCATGGAGCCGCCCATGAAGGGAAACTCAAAGGCACAAACAATCGCCGGCACGCCCATCACCGACCCGTGTATGGCAACCAGCGCGTCGTTCTCGCCCGTCTGCTTCTGGGCCTGCGCCAGCCGATCCCGATACTTCTTGGTGTCGCGGAAGCGGAGCGGATCCGCGGGCTGGATATCCTCGCCGATCTCGCCTTGGGTCGCGTCATCGAGGAAGATCTCAAGGCGATACCGGGCCCCGATGCGTCGATGAGCCGAGCACTTCGGGCACACCTCCAGATTACGCTCCAGCTCAGGGCGGTACAGCACACTGGAACAGGGCTCGCATTTGGTCCAGAGCCCCTCCGGCACTCCTCGATTACGTCCGGTGCGCGCCTCCGTGCGGATGCGCGAGGGCATCAGTTTCTCGAACCAGCTCATGACGCCTCGGGGCGATGGTAGTTTTCGGTTTGATCCATGGCCCGACGCATACCGGCCGCCAGGTCGCCGACGGCCGTCTCGCGGGCCGCCGCGTCGCCAGCGTTGTCGCCTATCAACTGCACAATGGCACTACCCACCACGACGCCGTCGGCGACGCCCGCGATCCGTGCCGCGGTTTCGGCATCGCGGATGCCGAAACCGACCCCGACCGGCAGCTGCGTGGCCCGAGCGATCTGATCGACGTGGCGAGCGACATCATCGAAGTCAAGCGTTGCCGCGCCGGTAACGCCTTTCAGCGACACGTAATAGACGAAGCCGCGCGCCACCGAACAGATCGCCTCGATGCGCTCCTGCCGCGTCGTCGGCGCCACCAGCCAGATGGGATCCAGGTCGTATTCGGTTAGCGCCGTGACAAGCTCATGGCCCTCCTCGGGGGGCAGATCCACGGTTAGCACGGCGTCTACACCGGCTGCGGCCGCCTCACGGGCGAAGACCTCGTAGCCCATCTGCTCCATGGGGTTGAGATAGCCCATCAGCACCACCGGCGTATCGCTGTCACCACGCCGGAACTCGCGAATCATGCCCAAGATATCGCGGGTCGATGTGCCGTGCGCGAGAGCCCGCTCGCAGGCCCGCTGGATCGTCGGCCCATCGGCCATGGGGTCGGAGAAGGGGATGCCGACCTCGACGATGTCAGCGCCTGAGCTGACCAGTCGCTGCATCAGTCCGACGGTAGCTGCTGGCTCGGGGTCGCCACCGGTGATATACGGGATCAGGGCCTTACGGCCCTGCTCGCGAAGCTGCTCGAAACGTCGGGGTATGCGGCTCATAAGGCCATGCCCTCCAGCCTGGCCACGGTATCGATATCCTTATCACCGCGGCCCGATAGATTGACCACAATCGTCTGATCCGGGCGCATCCGTGCGGCCAGTTGTGCCGCGTAGGCCAACCCGTGCGCGGTCTCCAGCGCCGGGATGATACCCTCGGTACGGGTTACCTCATGGAACGCAGCCACCGCCTCGTCGTCGGTTACCGAGACGTATTGGGCGCGGCCGATATCCTTGAGCCAGGCGTGCTCCGGCCCCACCCCGGGGTAATCAAGGCCGGCGGACACCGAATGGGTGCCGGTGATCTGGCCGTCGTCACTCTCCATGAGGTAGGTCCGATTGCCGTGCAGCACCCCGGGGCGCCCGGCGGCCAGCGGCGCCGCATGGCGCCCCGATGCCACGCCGTCGCCGCCCGCCTCGACGCCGTAGATGGCCACCGATTCATCGCCGAGGAAGGGATGGAACAGGCCGATGGCGTTCGAGCCGCCGCCGACGCAGGCGACCAGGGCATCCGGGAGACAACCATGGCTAGCCAACATCTGTTGCCGCGTCTCGCGGCCGATGACAGCCTGGAAGTCCCTTACCAGCAGGGGATAGGGGTGCGGCCCCGAAACGGTACCGATGATGTAGAAGGTGTTATCGACATTGGAGGCCCAGTCGCGGAAGGCCTCGTTGAGGGCATCCTTGAGTGTCCGTGAGCCTGACTCCACCGGTACCACATGGGCACCCAGCAGCCGCATCCGGTAGACGTTAACCGCCTGGCGATCAACGTCATCAGCGCCCATGTAGATGACGCACTCCAGTCCCAGACGCGCCGCCACGCTGGCCGTGGCCACACCGTGCTGCCCGGCGCCGGTTTCCCCAACGATGCGCGTCTTGCCCATACGCGAGGCAAGCAACGCCTGCCCCATGGTGTTATTGATCTTGTGGGCGCCGGTGTGGTCCAGATCCTCGCGCTTGAGATGAATCTGGGCACCGCCGATTTTTCCGGACCAGCGCTGCGCGTGGTAGAGCGGCGTCGGGCGCCCGACGTAGTGCTCCAGGTCGGCATAGAGCTCGGCCTGGAATGCCTCGTCGTCGCGATAACGGGCATACGCCTGGGCCAGCTCCTCAAGCGGCGCCATGAGCAGCTCGGGCACGAACCGCCCGCCAAACGCGCCGAAATGACCCCGGTCGTCCGGAAACTGGGTGAAGTCCAACGCTTCGCCCGATTCAATCACTTTGGCCACTTTGAACCCCTTGCATGAATGCTGCGAGTTTGTCGCCGTCCTTGGTCCCCGGCGCCTGTTCGACCCCCGTACTCACGTCGACACCCCAAGGCCGGACGCCACGAACAGCCTCGGCGACATTGGCGGGTGTCAGGCCGCCGGCGAGGATCAATGGCTTGGCCAAATCCCCTGGCAGACGAGACCACTCAAAGCTCTCCCCGGTTCCGCCCGCGTCGCCGGGCCGGTGGCTATCCACCAGCAGGCCGCTCGCGCCCGGATGCGCCGCCGCGAATCGATGCAAGTCCGTTACCCCGGCCATGCCCGCCGCCTTGATGTAGGGGCGCCCAAAGCTCGTGCAATACGTCGCGGCCTCATTGCCGTGGAACTGGAGACAATCGATAGGCACAGCCGCCAGCACCCGGCGCACCTCATCGGGATCGGCATCCAGGAACAGCCCCACAACCGTCACGAACGGCCCCAGTGCGGCGATGATCGCTCGAGCTTCCTCGACACCCACACAACGGCGACTGCCGGGATGGAACACGATGCCGACCGCATCGGCACCATGGCGGCTCGCCAGACTGGCATCCTCGGGCGACGTCACGCCGCACATCTTGACCCGTGTTCGCACCTCCGCCCCCATGCCGGAATAAAACCTGCCTTACACCGCCATAGAGCATAGTAAACAGGCTCGTGGCATTACGCAAAGCGCGGCAGCCATCCCACAGCGGGCATGTCATAGCCGTCCGGGTAACGCACGCCCGTCATGTAGAGACCAGCCGCCGGCGCCGTTATACCCGCCTTGGTTCGATCACGCGCCTCCAGGACATCACCCAGCCATTCGACGGGACGATCATTAGCACCGACGGCGAGCAATGAGCCCACGATATTCCGCACCATGTGATGGAGGAAGGCGTTGGCCTCGACATCGATGGTGATATAGCGGCCTTGCTGACCTAGCTCGATACGCTCGATTCGGCGCACCGGATGACGCGCCTGACAGGCAACCGCCCGGAAGGAGCTGAAGTCGTGCTCGCCGATCAGGTAATTAGCCGCCTGCTGCATCGGCGCGAGTGCCAGGGATTTCCAGGTCCAAGCGACGCGATGGCGATTGAGAACCGGGCGCCGCGAGTCGGAGAGCAAGACATAACGGTATAGCCGGCTCAGGGCCTGGTAGCGCGCATGGAACGCCTCATCCGCCTCGCGCGCCCACAGGACCCCGATATCCTCGGGCAGATTAGTCGTCACGCCCCGAATCCAGGCGCGCTCCGGCCGCTGAGCACAGGTATCGAAATGTACCACCTGGTGGGTGGCATGGACACCGGAATCGGTGCGTCCGGCGGCCGTTACCCCGAGTGTCTCATCGGCAACCGCACTGGCGGCGGCCTCAACCTCGGCCTGGACCGAGCGCGCATGCCGCTGGCGCTGCCAGCCGGCATAGCGACTCCCATCGTATTCGAGTCCGAGAACGATACGCCGCGTCACGATACGCCGATTGCCCTGTCGCTGCAGGCGCGGGCGCCAGGGCAGCCGCGCTTGGTAGGATGAATGCCCAACGCGTGGTGACGGCCGAGCCATCGGCGGGGTGGGCCCTGCCGACGCACGGCTCGCCTCGGCGTGCTGCGGTCAGCCGGCCTTCTCCAGGAGTTCCTCGGCCTGTTGTTTCTGACTCGCGTCACCCTCGTTGACGACCTCACTGAGAAGCCCTTTCGCTCCCTCCGGGTCGCCCATATCCAGATAGGCCTGGGCCAGGTCCAGCTTGGTTGCGACCTCATCCATGCTATCGAAGTCGTCGCCGCCAACCTCCGAGCCACCATCCTGGCCCGTGCCGCCATCCGGAGTGGCCGTTGGCGCATCGCTATCGGCCTCATCGGACACGTCACCGAGACTCAACGCCTCACCGCCCAGATCGGGCTGGTCCGAACCCGAGGCTGACGAGTCCGCACCCGCCTCGCTCGCATCGTCATCCCCAAAGGACAGATCCAGGTCGTCGGGGAGATCGAAATCGAGGCTGGTGTCATCGCTATTCTCCGCCGCCGTGCCTGACGACGCCGACGAGGTCTCAGTCTCCTTGCTGCCGTCTCCGAACTCCAGGTCGAAATCGAGACCGCCGGAGTCGGGCTCAGAAACCGGCTTCTCGCCACCGGCCGATGCCTCGCCGTCCGGCTCCGACGTACCGGCGTCGCCGCCTCCCAGGTCGCTGGTGTCGAGATCAAACGCTAAATCGTCCGTTTCGGCGCCGGCGGGCTCGGCCGGCGTGCCCTGGTCCGGTGCCGCCGGCTCGGACCCCTCGTCATCCAGATCGAAGTCGAGATCAAAATCGCCGTCACCGCTCGATGAGTCCGCGGCCGTCGTAGCGGGTCCCGACTGCTCAGTCTCCTCACTCGCACCCGCGGGCTCGTCGAGATCGAAGCTGAGGTCGAAATCGGTGTCACTATCGGGCTCCCCGCCCGGTACGGCCTCACCGCCGCCAGAGGCCGCCGGTTGATCCGTGACCGACTCAGACGCCGAGTCCTCGCCGCCGGCGAACAACGGATGCTCAGGCGCGATCTCGCGCCCCAGGGCCACCGTCGACTGCCACAGCGGATCCGATTCGCTATCCAGCTGGGTATGCAAGACCTGCGCCTCGGCCTCAAAGCCGCCCCGATCACCCCGCTTGGCTAGTACATCGAGGAGCCTATAACGCAACTCCTTATCCTCGGGATCGGCTCCCAGGGCCGCATCCAGGACGTCCTGCGCCTCGCCCAGATCACCCGCCTGGATGTAGGCGTCCGCTTGAGCCAACATATCGCTGGATCCGCCTGCCGCGCTCCCAGAGGCTGCATCGTCCAGCATCTCCGAGCCCTGGGCACCAGCCGTCGCCATGTCACCAGCGCCACCCTCAGCGGCGGGTGCTTCGTCCAGCGACGGCACCCGTGTCGGCGCGGCGAGCTCCTCGTCTTCCGCTGTCGCCTCGCCGCGTCGACGTAGCCACAGGATGCCAGCCAACAAGAGCACCAGAACACCGCCGCCCATAGCAGCCAAGGCCATCAGGTTACCCATCAGCCAAGCCATTATGCCGCCGCCTTCATCGGGTTGGCTCTGGCTCTGTTGATCCGGGGAGGCATCGCCACCATCGCCTTGGCTGGCGGCCTGGGTCTGGGCGTTGTCTTGCGGCGCGCTCTCCTGTTCAGCGCTATCGTCGCCGCTTTCGCCACCGGCACTGTCATCCCCTTTAAAGGTGACGCTGCCCTCGTCGGCGGCCGCCGTCTGCTGGGTCTCGTCTGTCGGTTCCGCCGTAGCCGTCGATTCGGTAGCCGAGCCGCCCTGATCCGTTTCCTCTTGCGAGCCATCGGCGCTCGCGCCAGCGTCCTGCTGCGCCGGGCCGGCAGCGCCTTCCTCAGCGGACGAGCTCGCGGGCGACGAGTCGTTGGCCTCACCATTGGAGCTGCCCGGGCTTTCCGACTCGGACTGGCCGGTCCCCGTTGGCGACTCCGTCTCCAGCTGGACCGCACTACCACTACCCGTGTTCTGGGCCTCGGCGCGCGCGAGCTCCTCCTTGAGCTGCTCCACGGTCTGCTTCAGATCCTCGTTTTGCGACTGCAGGCTCTCGTTGTCCGTTTCCACCTCTCGGACCCGCTCCTGCAAGCGCTGAACATTCTGCTGATTGGCCGCGAGCGACTGGTCCAGCAGTGAGGTTTGAGCGTCCGTATCGGCGCCCTCCTCGACGCCTTGGACATCCAACTGACCCTGGGCCACATCGCCTTCGCCCGAGCCGGTACTCGACTCGGCGTCGCTAGTATCGGCATCGGCCTCACCGGCGGCGGCACTGCCACCGTCCTGAGTATCCGAGGCTGAGGCCACTTGGTCGCCGCGTTGCTCACGCCAGGCGGCGATCTGCTCCTTGACACGCTGCGTCGCCTGCCGCGCGCTGACCTCGGTCATTGCCCCACGCTCCGGGACCTCCAGCTCCGCCCCCTCGCGCAGTCGATTGATATTGCCGTCAATGAACGCCTGCGGGTTAGCGCGCAGCATCGCGATCATCGCCTGGTTGGCGGTAACCCCCTCAGGGCGAACATCGTTAGCGATGCCGTACAGCGTCTCGTTAGCGGCCACCGGCCCATAACTCCCCGGCGACGCCCCGGTCTCACCGCCGCTACGGGCACTGTCCCCGCGGCTCGCCGAGCGCGAGGCGCCACCGCCGTCGTCGGCTCGCGATGTGCCGCGAGTGGTGTCGGCAGCCTGCTCACCATCCGACGGCTCCCCGGCAACCTGCCGCTCCGGCTCATCGGTGTACGTCGGCGGATCCAATAGCACGGTGTACTCACGCATGAGCTGACCCTCGGGCCAGCGCAGGCGCAAGAGGAAATTGAGGAACGGCTCTTGGATGGCCTCTTCACTGGTGATCTCGACATAGAGATCACCGTTATCGGCCTTGCGCACCTCGAAGTCCAGCCTTGCGAGATAGGCGGAGCGCTGTATGCCGGCACGCTCGAACGCCTCCTGCGAGGCCAGGGACACATTGATATTGCGCGGATCGGTGCCCTCGGCGGATCGCAACGGAATCCGGGCACTGAAGCGCTCGTTCAGAGCTGAGCCCGAATCAATATCACCCATACCCAGCCCGAAGGCAGGCGATGTCCAACCCAAGGCGGCCAGAATCGAGGCCCCAACCAGTTGCCGTCTCATTGTTTTTCCTTTCAACGTCCCCATGAGCCAGCTCAACGGCCGAACCCACCGACTATTACCGTAGCACTCAGCCGCTTACAGTCCTTCCATGATCAGGAAACAGAGGTCGTTACAGCCTGTCAGCAACCGCTGTCCTAAGCCTCACCCAGCTGATATCGCTACGCCCGTCCAACCAATCTACAGCCAACGCCACGTCGACGTTGCGCCCGATACTGTAACGCGTGCCACGAAAGTTCAAGTAATAAGCGCATTAACGCGCCTGACTCCCTGAGCAATATCCATTTTGCCAATGCCGTGCCTAAACGCCGAGACCACCTCTTAACGACGCCGCCTGCAACTGGAGGCTGTCGCCCGTCAGCCAGAGCTGTTGCACCGCCTGCGGGGCCTCGGTAACAACTTGCGCCTCGAAGGCCGCAGCGTCGATGCCATCCCGAACACTGCTCGGCGCCCCGGGCTGCCGGCCTCGAACACCGTCCTCATCTTGCAAGGCTCGCTCAAGTTCCGCCGGCGCCACCGGCGCCTCGAAACCGATGTGGCAAACGAGCCCATCACCGAAGAAAACCGGAACCTCGACGCGGGTTATGGCGACGAAGACGCCACCAACGTCACGCCCGACCCCGCCGGCGGCAAGTGCATTAAAGGCCCGCACCGCATCGCCGTCGGCCGCCTTGGGGCTGCGGGCATTAAGCACCTCGGCGCTCTCTTGCGCGAGCCGCTGCAGCGCCTCCTGCCCCCTAGCAGACGCCGGTTCCAAGGCCACCACGTCCGCACGCGTTACCGAGCCGATACGGGCGCCCGCGTTAATGACGCGCTCCGCGATTAGTGTGGCGCTATCGGGGACGACCGTTACGGCAGACCGGACTGACGCCGGGATGTCTTCGCCCATCGGTTCCAGCGCCGCCACGCTGCACCCCGCCTCCACGGCCCGCTGGACGACTGAGCTATAACGCCAGCCCGCGTCCGCTATAAGCACATGGTCAACACCAGCGAAGTCAAAATCTGTGAAATCGATCACTACCAGGCGGGTAGAGCCGTAGCTAACTCGGGTAGCCGGGTCGGGATCCTCGTCTAAGGCGACCACGCTATCGCTAGCGAAGCCCATGCTCGCTAATTGTTCCAGCAACGCCTCGCCTGTCAGGTTCGCTGGGTCTAGCACACCAATACGGTTCGTCACCGTCGAGCCTCCGCCCTAGAGGGTTCCGCGAAGGATGCGCAGCACGCGCCGTAACGGCTCAGCCGCACCCCAGAGCAGCTGATCGCCCACCGTGAACAGCGATAAATACTCGGGCCCCATGGCCAGCTTGCGCAGCCGCCCAACCGGGATATCCATGGTCCCACTGACGGCGGCCGGGGTCAGTCCGCGCTGGCTTGCGGCCGGCTCATTGGGCAGCACGGATACCCACTGATTCGCCTCAGCGAGCATGGCCTCGATATCCCTGATCGGCACATCCTTGCTCAATTTCACCGTCAGCGCCTGGGCATGCGAGCGCATGGCGCCAACGCGCACACAGATGCCATCGATTGGGATCGGGTTCTCCGTGCGCCCGAGGATCTTATTGCTCTCAGCCCCGGCCTTCCATTCTTCCTTGCTCTGCCCCGACTCCATGAGCTTATCGATCCAGGGGATGAGACTGCCCGCCAACGGCACACCGAAGTTGTCGGCCGGATAATCGCTGGACTGCAGCGCGTCATTAACCTTGCGATCCACGTCCAAGATCGACGATGAGGCATCATCGAGCTCGGAGCCCGCCGCATCCCGCAGATACCCCATTTGCGCGACCAGCTCGCGCATGTGCTGTGCGCCCGAGCCGGAGGCGGCCTGATAGGTCATGGGAGCCACCCAATCCACCAGCCCCTCACCGATGAGCCCGTCCATAGCGAGCAACATCAGGCTGACGGTACAATTACCGCCGACGAATACACGCGCGCCGTCGCGAACAGCGTCGTCGATCACGCTGCGATTGACCGGATCCAGCACGATGACGCTGTCGTCGCCCATGCGCAGCGTCGACGCGGCGTCGATCCAATAGCCATCCCAGCCGGCATCGCGCAGCGGACCGTAGATCTTTTCCGTGTAATCACCACCCTGGGTGGTGACAATGGCATCCATGGCACGGAGCTCGTCGACATCGGTGGCATCCTTGAGCGGCGGCACCTCGCGGCCGATATCAGGCCCAGGCTGCCCCGTCTGGGACGTCGAGAAGAACACCGGCTCGATATCGCGGAAATCATCCTCAGCCAGCATGCGCTGCATGAGCACTGAGCCCACCATGCCGCGCCAGCCAACAAACCCAATACGCTGCATTACTACTGCTCCATGTCGATAGTTGGTTCGCCTGCGGCCATTCGGTTACGTCGCGCCCAAAGCGGCCACTACGGCATCCCCCATGGCCGCCGTGCCCACAAGGCGAGTGTCTTCGGTATGTATATCCGCTGTTCGCTGGCCCGACGCCAGGACGCTGCCCACAGCCGCCTCGACACGATCCGCGAGCTCACCGGCGTCAAGGCTGTAACGCAACATCATGGCGACCGACAGCATCGTGGCCAGGGGATTGGCCTTGTCCTGACCCGCGATATCGGGGGCCGAGCCGTGGACCGGCTCGTACAGCCCCCGGCCCGACTCATCCAGAGCGGCCGACGGGAGCATCCCGATGGAGCCCGTGAGCATCGCCGCGCAGTCCGACAGGATATCCCCGAACAGATTCGTGGTAACCATGACATCGAACTGCCGCGGGGCACGCACGAGCTGCATGGCGGCGTTATCGACGTACATGTGCGACAGGGTGACATCCGAGTACTCGGTGGCGAGGCCGTTCATAACCTCCCGCCACAGGGCGCTAACCTCCAGGACATTGGCCTTGTCCACCGAGCAAAGCTGACCGTTGCGCCGCTGCGACGCCTCGAACGCGAGGCGGCCGATGCGCTCGATCTCCGCGCTGTCGTAGGCCATGGTGTTCCAGCCGCGCTGGCGGCCATCGGGTAGTGTCTCAACGCCTCGCGGCTCGCCGAAATACAGACCCCCCGTGAGCTCGCGTACGATCATCAGATCCAGACCCGCGACGACATCGGGACGCAGCGCGGAGGCCTCAGCGAGCTGGGGATACAACATCGCCGGGCGCAGATTGCCGAAGAGCCCGAGCTCGCGACGGATATTCAGCAGACCCGTCTCGGGGCGCTGAGCGCGCTCCAGACCGTCCCAGGCGGGCCCACCCACGGCACCCATTAGCACGCCGTCACTAGCGCGCGCCTGAGCCAATGTCTCGTCGGGCAGCGGCACCCCCGTGGCATCCACGGCCGCACCGCCCATCAATCCTTCGTCGAGGCTGAGATCCAGGCCATGGTCATCGGCCAAGGCCGTCAGCAGCTTGCGTGCCTCCGCCACGATATCGGGGCCAATGCCATCCCCGGGTAACAGCAGGACACGACGGCTCATAACCGATTACTCCGACTCGCGGCGGCAGGGCTAGTCAACGGCATCGAAGATCCAGGGCTTGTCTTGCCGACGCCGTGCCTCGTAGGCACGGATCTCATCGGCCTGCTCCAGGGTCAGCCCGATCTCGTCGAGCCCACGGATCAGCGCGTACTTCCGGAACTCATCGATATCGAAACGCATCACCTCGCCGTCGGGCAGGGTGACCGTCTGCTCGGGCAGATCGACAGTCAGCCGGTAGCCCTCATTGGCATACGTCTGCTGGAACAGTCGCTCGACCTGCTCCTCCGCAAGCTCGACCGGCAGGATGCCGTTCTTGGTGCAGTTGTTGTAGAAGATATCGGCAAAGCTCGGGGCGATAATGACCCGAAAGCCATCATCGAGTAGCGCCCAGGGGGCATGCTCGCGCGACGAGCCACAGCCGAAATTGCGTCGAGCGAGTAGGACGCTCGCTCCCTGATAGCGTGACTGGTTGAGCACGAAATCGGGATTGAGCGGCCGCTCGCTATTGTCCTTATCGGGCTCGCCGTGATCGAGATAGCGCCATTCGTCGAACAGGTTAGGCCCAAATCCCGTTCGCTTGATCGACTTCAGAAACTGCTTGGGGATGATGGCATCCGTATCAACGTTGGCGCGATCCAGCGGCGCCACCAGCCCATCGATATGCTCAAGCGGCTGCATGCCCAAGCTCCCTGACGTCGACGAAATGGCCGGCCACGGCCGCCGCTGCCGCCATGGCCGGACTGACCAGATGCGTGCGGCCGCCCTGGCCCTGGCGGCCCTCGAAATTGCGATTGGAGGTCGAGGCGCAGCGCTCACCCGGCTCAAGGCGATCCGAGTTCATCGCCAGACACATCGAGCAGCCCGCCTCGCGCCATTCGAAGCCGGCGTTCTTAAAGATCTGATCGAGCCCCTCGCGCTCGGCCTGGCGTTTTACTAAGCCCGATCCGGGCACGATCATGGCCAGCTTGATGCCGTCGGCCACGCGTTGGCCATCGACGATACGGGCCGCCTCGCGCAGATCCTCAATGCGCGCATTGGTGCAGGATCCGATGAAGACCTTATCCGGACGGATATCACGCATGCGCGTACCCGGCTGCAAATCCATGTACGCCAGGGCGCGCTCCATGCCGTCGCGCCTGACCGGATCGGTCTCGTCGGCCGGATCGGGCACCTGGTCGCTAACGGGTACCACCATCTCCGGGGACGTCCCCCAGCTGACCTGGGGTTCGATATTGCGGGCATCCAGGGCCACGACTCGATCGAACTCGGCATCATCATCGCTGACCAGGGTCCGCCAGTACTCGACCGCCTGATCCCAGTACTCACCCTTGGGGCTATAGGGCCGATCGCGCATGTACTCGACGGTGGTGTCATCGACGGCGACCATGCCGCACCGCGCGCCTGCCTCGATGGACATATTGCAGATGGTCATCCGGCCCTCCATGGACAACGCATGGATGGCCTCGCCGCCGTACTCGATGGCATAGCCTGTCCCGCCGGCGGTGCCGATGGTCGCGATAATGTGCAGGATGATGTCCTTAGCGGTCACCCCGGGTGGCAGCTGATTATCCACGCTAATAAGCAGCGACTTGGCCTTGGCTTGGATCAGTGTCTGAGTCGCCAGGACGTGCTCCACCTCAGAGGTACCGATACCGAACGCCAGGCACCCTAGCGCGCCCTGGGTCGAGGTATGCGAGTCGCCACACACTACCGTCATACCGGGCTGGGTAGCGCCCTGCTCCGGTCCGATGACATGGACGATGCCCTGACGCGCATCCGTCATACCGAACGAGGTGATGCCGTATTGCCGGGTGTTATCGGCTAACGTGGACACCTGCAGCGCCGAGACCGGATCCTCGATGCCCTGCTGGCGATCGGTGGTGGGAACGTTATGATCAGCGACCGCCAGGTTGGCATTGCTGCGCCAGGGCGCCCGGCCGGCTAGTCGCAGTCCCTCGAACGCTTGGGGGGAGGTGACCTCGTGGACCAGCTGCCGGTCGATGTACAGCAAAACGGTGCCATCGTCGTTCTCGCGAACAACGTGCTCGTCCCACAATTTGTCGTAGAGTGTCTTAGCGCTCATGCGACCTCCCCTAGAGACGGCTCGCCACGCCGCGTTACCGGTGGCACCTGATACGGCCCTGCGGTCGGGTAAGGCCGTGATGCCCTGCTAGCGGAGAGTCTAAAACAACCGAGGGCTTTGAGGCGAGGAGAGGCCCCGGCCTTCAGTAATTCTCATTTCGGCTTTCGGGGTGGTCGCGTTCCCCGCTGCTGAGGGCGTCTGCGGCCAGGGAAGGCCGCAGTCGAGCCTCCAGGGACGGTTTATGGCGTCCCTCGGCAGGGGGGAACGCGACCACGGGCACTCCTGGGGATCACATGATTAGAATTGCTGCCCCCGTCCCCGCCGTACCCTCATTCAGGCGCTCAGCGCGCCACCGCTGAGCCTTAGCACGCGTGATGCCGGCGGTAGCGCCGTGCGCGCGTGCGCGAGCATGAGCACCGTGCGCCCAGCCAGCCAAGCCTCAAGGTTGCGACCCACGGCATCCGCGGTAGCGGCATCGAGCCCCGCCAGCGGCTCATCCAGCACCACCACGGCGGGGTCCCGCAGCACCACACGCGCCAGGCTCAAGCGGCGCGCCTGGCCGCCCGACAACCGCGCCCCGGCCTGGCCCACGCCCGTCTCGAGCCCCTGGGGGAGGCCTTGGACGAAGTCAGCGAGCTCGGCAATCCCCAGCGCCGCGTAGAGCGCCTCATCGGCGGCCTCGGGCTGGGCGATGCGGAGGTTAGTGGCCACGCTGGCATCCAGGAGCTCGGTACCCTGGGTCAGGTACCCGATCCGAGCACGCAGCCCCGTCAGGCCGAGCTCGTTAACTGGGGTGTCCCCCAGCCGGACCGTCCCCGAGCCCGGATCGATGAGGCGCAGGGCAAGCGCGGCCAGGGTCGACTTGCCGGACCCGGAGCGGCCGACAACAGCCACGTGCTCGCCGTCAGCCACCGTTAGATCCAGGTCGGTTAGCACCGGCGTCGCCAACGGCCGATAGGCGTAGGTAACGGCCTCGAACGCGAGCGCCGAGCCCACGGGCATAGGTCGCGGCGATGGGGGGTCCGAGACGGCGGTCCTGGCAGCAAGCTGGGCATTCAGCCGCCGCCCCGCGGCCCGCGAGCGACCGAGCTGGATAAAGCCCCCCGGCAGAGCGCCAAGCAACTCCCCGAGACCGAGGGGCGCCAGCGCCATAAGAACGATCACCGCTACCGCCATATCGCCGGAGCGATGGAGCGCCACGCCGCCGATCAAGGCCACCGCACTCGCCGTCTGAACGCCGGCGTTGGCACCGGCCTCGCCCAGCGCATGCCGGAGCGCCAAACGGCGCTGCTCGCGGGCGCGGGCCCGGCGCTCCTGATTAGTAATCTCAGCGTGCCGCTCCAACGTCCCGAAACTCAAAAGCTCGGGCAGTCCCTCGACCTGCTCCAGGATCCGGTGGCGCAGGACTTCGGTGCGGGCGACTAAACGCTCCGAGGGCACGGTGCCGGCGCGCCACCCCCCAACCACCAGCACCAGCCAGAGGGTCGCCAGCACGATGCCTAAGCCCAACGCCAGAGCGGGTGCGAAAATCCCAACCAGGGCCGCTATAGCGGCGATCCCGAGCAGAGCAACCAGGGGTGGCGCCAGCGCCCGCAGGTATAGGGCATCCAGGGCATCGATATCGCCGGTAAGCCGGCTCAGCAGATCCGCCGAGCGGAACCGCGCCAGGGTCAGGGCATCCAGTCGGGTCAGCCGTGCGAAAACGGCCGTTCGCAGGTCCGCAAGGATGCGCAGAACGGCATCGTGGTTATGGATACGTTCGCCGTAGCGCGCCGCGGTACGGCCCAGGGCGAAGGCACGAATAGCGCCCCCGGGCGTGTACACTTCGAAGGCCACCACGCTGGCGGCTGACAGAGCCGCCGCCGCCCCTGCCGCAGTAATAAACCAACCGGACAGGGCCAGCAGGCCCGCGCCCGCCAGGGTCGTCGCCAGCATGAGGCCGCCGCCTAGTACCAACCGCGCCCATCGGGCGCGTAGCAGACGAAGGTAGGGGCGAAGCTCATCCATACGCCGGCATCACCCCTCAGCCTCAAGCGTCGCGTCGAGCTCTATAACCCCCGAGCCGATAGCCCGCACCGCCTGATGATGGGTCGCGACGAGCAGGGTGCGACCCGAGGCCGCCAACCGCGACAACGCCGCCAGCACCGGCTCGGCCGACGGCCCGTCCAGCGAGGCCGTGGGCTCATCCATCACGACCACCGCCGCCTGCGAGAGGAAGACCCGCGCCAGGGCTACACGCTGAGCCTGGCCACCCGACAGGCTCTGACCTCGCTCACCGATATCGCTATCGAGGCCGTCAGCCATGGCATCGCTAAAGGCGGTCACCCCAGCCGACTCGGCGGCAGCACGAATGGCTCTATCGTCGGCATCCACTGGCGAGCCCAGGCGTATGTTATCGGCGATGCTACCGGCCACCAGGAACGGACGCTGCCCGAGCCAGGCCACACCGCCATCGCCACCGACGCGGACCCTCCCCGTCGTCGGCGCCTGTAAGCCCGCCACAAGCCGCAGCAACGTCGTCTTGCCGGTGCCCGAGGGACCCCAGAGCACCAGGCACTCACCGGGTTGGACCTGAAACGACACCGGCCCAACCAGTCGCCCTCGCTCGGTATCCTCAACGCCGACCTCGTTGGCCTCGATATGGCCCGGCGTTAGCTCGGGCGTCATGACGCGAGCATCTAGGGTGGGCTGGTCCAGGAGCTCGCGGATAGGGCCGACCGCGCCCAGCGCCGAGGCTCGGTCGTGGTAGTGCTGGGACAGCGTGCGCAGCGGCTGAAAGAACTCCGGGGCAAGTAACAGGATCAGTACGCCACTGAAGACCGTTACCGAGGGCGCCGGCCCGAACGCAATGTAACCGAGCAGCGCGAAGCCGATATAGATTGCCACCGTGGCAATAGCAACCGAGGCGAAGAATTCCAGAACGGCCGAGGACAAGAAGGCCACCCGCAACGTGCGCATACTGCGGCGCCGATACCCATCAGCCGCGCTGGCAACCTCATCGATGCTGCGTTGAGCGTAACCGAATAACTGCAGCGTCGGCAGCAGCCGCACGCGATCCAGGAAATGGCCGGCCAGGCGACCCAGTGCCTCGAACTGGCGCCGGTTGATCTGCTCAGCGCCCATACCGACCAGCGCCATGAACAGCGGGATCAAGGGCGCCGCTGCCAACAGCAGCGCGCCGGCCAACCAATCCAACCAGAACACTGCGGCCAGTATGATCGCCGGCACCGCCGTCGCGATGACGAGCTGGGGTCGAAACCGCGCGTAATAACCCTCCAGGGCGTCGACCTGCTCCACCGCTCGGCTAGCCAGGGCCGCCGAGTGCTCGCCAGCCAGCCCGGGCGGCCCGATGGCCGCCATGCGCGCGAGCAGACGCTCACGAACATCCTCGACGACAGCCTGACCCGCATTCGCCCCGGCCCACTGGGCGGTGGCCTGTAGTGACGCCCGAGCCGCGATCACCGTCGCTAGGACGGCGGCAAGCGCCACCAGCGAGACCGACTGCCCAGCGATCAGGCGATCCACGACCCAGGCGACGACGCTGGCCTGAACCACTAGTAGCGGCCCCTGGACAGTGCCCGCGGCCACCGCCACCCCGTGATAGCGAGCTACCTTGCTGCCCTGGTCACGCAGCCATGAGCGCTCCGAGCCCGACGCGTCGGCCAACGCCTAGTGATAACCCGCATCGGCGCCGACCTTGCCCCGAAAGACCCAGTAGGTCCAGGTCGTGTAGGCCAGGACGATGGGCGTCACGAACAGCACCCCGATCAGTAGGAATAGCTGCGACCCCGGATGCGACGCCGCCTCCCAGAGGGTGTAGGTGGGCGGCACGACGTAGGGCCATTTAGCCGCCAGCAGACTCAGATAGGTAAACACGAACACGGCCACGGTCCAGACAAAGGGCTGGCCTTCGTAACGCAGGCGCGCCGACACCCAGAGCCGCCAGGCACAGAACAGCGTAAGCGTCGGAAGGAGCCAGATCGTCGACATATTATCGAACCAGCGATCATAGACGAACGGATCAACGTAGGGCGTCCAAATCCCGATAACCGCGAATACCGTCAGAACGACAGCGAGCAGCGGCGTCACCAAGCGGTAGGCCCACTCCTGGGTACGACCCTCCGTCTTGAGGATGATCCAGGTCGCGCCGAGCAGGGCGTAACCGGCGAGCAGACCGAAACCCGTCATCACGCTAAACGGCGTCAACCAGTCCAACGGCCCCCCGATGTAGACCTTGGACGCGGTCTCGAAGCCCTCGATATAGGCCCCGACGACGGCGCCCTGAGCGAACGCCGCCACCGTCGAGCCACCGGCGAACGACCAGTTCCACAGGTACCGCGACTTATTGGCCTTAAAGCGGAACTCGAACGCCACGCCGCGGAAGATTAGACCGGCAAGCAGGAGGAAGACACCGATGTAGAGCGCTGGTAGCAAAATGGTGTAGACGAGCGGGAAGGCGCCGAGTAGGCCGGCGCCCCCCAGTACCAGCCAGGTCTCGTTGCCATCCCAAACCGGCGCCACGGAGTTCATCATCTCGTCGCGACTGGTCTCGGATGGCGCAAACGGGAAGAGGATACCCACCCCGAGATCGAAACCATCCAGGAGCACGTACATCACCACGCCGAAGGCGATGATGACGGCCCAGATCATCGTGAGATCGATATTGAGTGCCATATCAACTCCTCACCTCTGGTCCATCACCGTCGAATGCGGTATGCGCGGCCGACAACGGCCGCATGGGCCGGTCGGCATCGTCCTCGACGTCTGCGGTGACCTCGCCCTCCAGGCCGGCGCGCACGATCTGCGTAATATAGTACAGGCCCGACACGAAGATAACCGCGTAGACCAGGATGTAGCCAATCAGCGTAAACAGCGCCATACCGCCTGTTAACGATGGCGTCACACCCTCAGCGTGGGTCATTTCGCCATAGATCAGCCAAGGCGCACGCCCCACCTCCGTGGTAATCCAGCCAGCCAGTACCGCCAAGAACGGCGCAACGGCCATGGCACGCAGACCGTGCAAGAAGTAGCGATTGCTATACAGGGTACCGCGCAGACGCAGTAACAGCCCCGCGGCGGCAAAGCCGATCATTAGCACGCCCAGCCCCACCATGATGCGGAACGACCAGAAGACGATGGCAACCGGGGGCTGCTCCGCCCGAGGTACCTCGCTCACGCCGGGCACCTCACCCTCGACGTCGTGCTTGAGCAGATAGCTCGCCAGCCCGGGGATACCTAGCTCGTAGTGATTGGTCTGGTTGGCCTGGTCCGGGATGGCGAACAGCAGCAGCGGCGCACCGGACTGGCGCTCCCAGTTACCTTCCATGGCGGCCACCTTGGTCGGCTGATGCTCAAGCGTATTCAGCCCGTGCATATCGCCGATGACCAACTGGGCGGGCGTGGCGATGAGGAGCATCCACATGCACATCGACAGCGCCTTCTTATTGGCACTCACCGCGCGATTATTGATCAGATAATAGGCACTGACACCCGCCACGACGAAGCCACCGGTAAGGAACGACGCCAGCGCGAAGTGGGCGAAGCGGTACGGGAACGAAGGATTGAAGATCGCCTCGGTCCAGGAAGTCACCTGATACATCCCGCTGAAGTACATCACCCCGTCCGGGGTATGCATCCAGCTGTTGGTCGCCAGGATCCAGAACGACGACACGAAGGTTCCCAGCGCCACCATGAGGGCCGCGAAGAGGTGGACGCCCGGTGCCACCTTGTCGCGCCCGAACAGCAGCACGCCCAGGAACGCCGCCTCCAGGAAGAAGGCGGTGATCACCTCATAGCTCAGTACCGGCCCCATAAAGTTGGCCGCCGCCTGGGAGAAGCTACTCCAGTTGGTTCCAAACTGGAACGACATCACGATGCCGGAGACCACGCCCATGCCGAAGACCACGGCGAAAACCTTGGTCCAGAACATGGACAGGCGCTCCCACTCGGGGTTGGCCGTCCGATAGAAGATGCCTTCCAGCACCGCGATATAGGACGCCAGCCCGATGGTGAACACCGGGAAGATGGCGTGAAAGGACACCACGAAGGCGAACTGCATTCGCGAGAGTAGTACCGGGTCGAGCTCCATAGTAACGACCTCTTTAAACGAAAAAACCTGTTTGGTTGCGAGCCCAGCGTCCTTCCGAGCCGCCCACTATCACTGCCCCGTACGACCACAAACCGGGCCTAAGATTCCACAAACGCGCCGTCGTGTTGCGCAGCGCACCATCAGCGGCCAGTCAGCCATACCGGCAATCACCAACAGGCCTGCAAAGCTCACGACCGGACCATGGCCCAGGGGCCAAGGCGTGCGTGCCCGGATCGTTGCCCTCATCATCATTGGCGCGCCGGCTCCGGTGCCACGCAATGCTCACGTTCCGTCGCTGTCAGCGCCTCGACATGCTCTAGCTGTTGGTCGAGCACGCGCTCATCCGCCTCCGAGGCCTCACCGGCATCTGCCGCCCGCTGCCTCAGGCGCTGCCGCAGCGTCGCCTCGTCCGCCGTGAGGGCAAGAATCCCGAAATCGGCGCCGGCGCTGCGGGCCACCTCATGGAATTGCTCGCGCTCACCTTGGCGCAGGAACGTGGCATCGACCAACGCCGTATAGCCCGCGCCCAGAACCAGCCGGGCCAGCTCCGCCAGGCGCTCATAGGTCTGCTCCGTGGCCGCGGTGGTGTAGATGCCGCCGTCCAGGCCACTGGCGCTGTCGGCGTCCGGGGCCAGCCCGAACAAACGCTTGCGCTCGACATCCGAGCGCAAGCGGATCACCCCCGCCTGCTCAACCCAGTCCTGGGCCACGGTACTCTTACCGGAACCGGAAAGGCCGTGCGTGATCAGTAGCCGAGGCGTGTCGGCCGTTAACGCGCCCTGGGCGAGGCTAATATACGGCGCCAGTGACGCCTCCTCCGGCATGCCTCCTGATTCCGCCTGCTGGATCGCGGTAACCTTCGCGCGGATTAGCGCGCGGTGGGCGACATAGAAAGGCAACACCCGCAACGCCTCGTAATCACCCCCCATCTCGAGATAGCGATTGCGCAGACGCCGCGCCGCGGCCACCTCGCCGCGGCGAAACAGATCCATGATCGGAAAGGCAATATCGCTCGCCGTATCGATCCAGCGCAGCTCCGGGGCGAACTCAATGGCGTCAAAGGCCATGACCTCGCCGTCGCGGTACAGTACGTTTTCCAGATGCAGATCGCCGTGGCACTCCCGGATGGCCCCCTGGCGCTGGCGCTGCTCCAGCGCGGGCGCCATCTGCTGGGCGCGCTCGCGAAGCTGGGGTTCAACCCGATCCACCCCGTCGCGCAGGCGCTGCGGTAGGGTCATTGCCGTCAGCGCGTCGAGATTCACCAGCGCGACCTGCTGGATACCGGCAGCATGGCCATAGTCACCGCTGGCAACCGCCGCCTCCTGGTGGAATCGCGCGAGCACATCGGCGAGCTGATTAATTATCGCGTCAGTGAGGCCACCGTCCTCGACGATGCGACCAAGCAGTTCCGACTGATCGAAGCGCACCATGCAAACGGCGTAATCGACCACCTCACCGCTGCCGTCTAACTGGATACCCGCGTCATCCTCGGTAATGGCCGCCACGCGCCGGTACACCGCCGGTGCCAGGCGGGCATTCACTCGCAGCTCCTCGGCACAGTAGTGCTTGCGCGAGGCCAGGCTGCGAAAGTCCAGGAACCCCAGATCCAACGGCTTCTTGAGCTTGTACGCGAAATCGCCAGCCAAGACCACGCTGGAGATATGGGTCTCGTGCACTACCACATCACTAACCGGATGGGGGTAGAGCCCCGGATTCCGAAGGGCGGCAACCCGCCGATGGTGACCCGCTAGTTCGTCGCTGTCTCGCGCCATTCGCACCACGGCTTATTGAGTACAGGGAGAGTGTACCGGTTAACGTGATTACAAGTCTTGACCTGGATCAAATCTCAACGGCTCGGGGGTCGCCGGACCGTCGCGGACCACAGGCGGTATGGACTGTCGCAAGCCAGCAATTCTCATTTTGGCCTTTCGAGGTGGTCGCGTTAGCCCCTGCCGAGGGCGTCGGCGGCCAGGGAAGGCCGCCGTCGAGCCGCCAGGGACGGTTGATGGCGTCCCTCGGCAGGGGGTAGCGCGACCACGCTCCCTTCTGGGGAGTACCTAATTAGAATTGCTGGTCGCAAGCCGTCACGCTTGAACCGCGACGCCGCCATTGACACCCTTGAGCCGCGACGATGACCGGGATCAATCCTGGCACCCATAATAACCGAACAGCTAGGAGGAGCAGCTCATGGCACGTGTGGCACTCGTAACCGGTGGGACCCGAGGCATCGGGCACGCCATCTCCATCGGCCTCAGGGATGCAGGCTACACCGTCGCAGCGAATTACGGCGGTAACGATGAAGCGGCCCAGAAGTTTAAGGATGAAACCGGCATTCCGGTGTTCAAGTTTGACGTCAGTAGTTACGACGCTGTCAGTCAAGGCGTTAGCAACATCGAGGCCGAGCTCGGCGCCGTCGATATCCTGGTCAATAACGCGGGTATCACGAAGGACGGCACCCTGCACAAGATGACCCCGGAGCAGTGGACGCAGGTCATCGAGACTAACCTCAACTCCGCCTTCTTCTGCACGCGCGCCGTCATCGAGGGCATGCGCTCGCGCGGCTTCGGCCGGGTGATCAACATCTCCTCGATTAACGGCCAGAAGGGCCAGCTCGGCCAGGCCAACTACGCCGCCGCCAAGGCGGGCCTCATTGGCTTTACCAAGTCGCTGGCCCAGGAAAACGCCAAGAAGGGCATCACTGCCAACGTGGTGGCGCCGGGCTACATCGGCACCGAGATGGTGCGCGCGGTCCCGGAGGACGTGCTGGACAAGATCGTCGGCCAGATCCCGGTCGGCCGGCTGGGTGAGCCCGACGAAATCGCCCGCTGCGTGGCCTTCCTGGCCAGCGAGGAATCCAGCTTCATCACGGGCTCGACGCTCAGCGCCAACGGCGGCCAGTACATGATCTAGAACCGCCCTACCGCGCGGTCACGAGGAGGGCCTAGCGCCCTCTGTCGATCGGGCGCGGGCCTCGACCCCTGGGGCCCGCGCCATGCTAGCGCCACGGCGCCTCGGGGCCAGCACGCCGGGCGTTTATGCCCAACCGAACTAACGCCCCAGCGACCGTGACGCTCGGCCGTCGCGCTATCCGGAGACATGCCATGGCCGAGACAGCGTCGCCCGCCAGCGTGAGCTACCGCGTCAGCGTGGCGGATCCGGTAGGTCCGGGTGAGCTGCACTACATCCGGGATGCCGTCGTCCGTGTTGCCGGCGAGCAGATCACGGATCTCGTGCCCATCGAGCGCTATCGCGGCGACGACGATCTGGTCGAGCTGGACGGCATCCTTACCCCCGGCCTCGTCGATGTCCATTGCCACTGGGTTCAGCACCACGTCCGCGGCCAATTCCGCAGCGACCTGCTCGACTGGCTCCAGAACCACATCTGGCCCGAGGAGCGGGCACTGGGCTGCCACGAGACCGCCGTAGCCCACGCCCGGAGATTCTTCGCCGACACGGTTACGGCCGGCACCACCCTCGGCATGGCCTACTCCAGCGCCCACACGGCCGCCTTGCAGCCCGCCTTCGAGGCCGCCATCGGCGATTGGCTCATCGGTAACGTCATCATGCCCACGGGCGGGCCCGACGAGCTCTGCCGGGCAAGCGTGGCAACATCGGACGAGGTTGCTGCCCTGATCGAGCGCTACGGCATCAGCCATTACCCGATCACACCACGCTTCGCCCTGAACTGCGATACCGGGCTGCTCGACGAGCTCGGACGCCTCGCCCAGGCGTACGGCGCGTGGGTCCAGACCCATCTGGCCGAGTCAGCCCGCGAGATCGAGGCTGTCGCCGAGGCCTTCCCGCAAGCCCAAGACTACACCGATGTCTACGACCGCGCCGGCCTGCTCACCCCGCGGAGCGTCCTGGGTCACTGCATCCATCTCAGCGAGCGCGAGTATCGCTGCCTCGCTCGTCGCGGCAGCTGGATCGCGCATTGCCCCAGCAGCAACGAGGCCCTGGACAGCGGCCGCATGGACCTGGCGGCCGTGCGCCGCCACGGCATCCCCTTCGCCCTGGGCTCAGACGTCGCCGCCGGGCCGAGCCACAGCATGCTCCACGTCATGCAGCGCTTCCTCCATCAACACCGCATCGCCGGCGAGGCGGTAACCGCTACGGAGGCACTGTATCGGGCCACCGCCGCCGGCGCCCAATGCTTGGGCCGCGGCGGCCGAGCCGGCCGGCTAGCGCCGGGCCATCGCGCTGACTTCGTACTCATGCCCGGTCCAGCGCCTGCCGATACCGCCGAGGCCTGGTTGAACGAGCTCGTCAGCGGCACCGCGGCCGAGCTCGAGACCCGCCCACAGGGAACCTGGATCGGGGGCAAACGGCGCGTCTGAAGCGCTAGCGGCTGGTGACACGCCCCCCTTATTCCTCCCAAGCACAAGCGGTTGGCCTGAACGGATCGACCCATTGCGGCACTGCAACATGCCCAACCTGTCTGATCGGGTGACACGTTATTCACCTGACAGAGGTAGGCAACCATGTTCGGATTCACTGCCATTATCGTCGCCGTCATCGCCGCCATCGCCGGCCTTATCGCGCGCTCCGAGCCAACCGCCGAGACCGAGCGCATCCGCCAGGCCCGGCGCACCCTGCACGCCAGCGGTATCCACTACCCCAAGGATTCGCCGGAGGAGATCCGCGCGCTGCGCATCATCCTGGAGGGCGGGCCCATCTCCGAGTGCTGACAGGACCGGTTCGGCCAGCACCGGCCCGATGCCCTCACCCGCCCTAGGCTAGGGATGCGCCAACGAGCTAGGCTCGACAGCCATGCGATGGGCGATGGCAATATTACTGTTCGTGCTTATCGGCGCCTCGGCGACTGCGAACGCCGCTGGGCCGCTGCGCACTAACCGGCAGTGGGAGGCCCTGCCCGCCCCCGCGCAGAGCGAGGGACGCCGAACCCTGGCGGCGGCGGCCGACAGCCTGGGGCCTATCGATATCCAGCTGGCGGGCGAGGCCATCACGCGCGCCATGCTAGCCGAGCTGGCTAACACCCCGAGCTCGGAAGTCTTAACACGGCGATTGCGCGAGCGGCTCGGTCAGGCCATCGACCGCCGCGACTTCCTGCTCTTCCTCGATGACCTCGCCCGCGCCCGACCCACGTTGGTTCGCGTTCACTCCGGCCGGGCCCGGCGTGCCGGCATCCTGCTGCACCCGGACGGCGTCTTCGCCGACCGGCTCCGGCACTACGGCGGCGGCCCGCTGGCCATCGAGCGGCCTCCGAGACCGCCGAACCTCGAGCCCGCCCCGGATGGCGCGCCGCTAGGCCCCCGCTGGAGTGCGCGCTACCCCAATCCGGCGGACGAGGACGCGCGCATGGCCGCGCTCACCGAGGCCGGTCGCAACGACTTCCGCCAACGCCTTGAGGACCTGCTCCGACAACTACGCGAGCAGGGGGTCGGCGTTCACGTCATGTCCACGCTGCGTCGGCGCGAACGGGGGTATTTGATGTACGGGGCCTTCATCCTCAGTCGCGCCGCCGAGGCAACAACCGTCAGGCGCCGAGTCAACAGCCTGGAACGGCTGAACCGCGAGTGGGGCCTACATATCCCCATCCGCTGGCAGCATCGGAAGGGGTGGCGGGCCACGGTCGAGCAAGCGCGTGCCATGGCCGAGGCCTACAACGTCGTCTATGCAACGCGCCGCGGGGCGCGCCGTTCCACTCATTACACGGGCCAAGCCATCGACATGGCCGCCCTGCCACTGCCTCGCACGCTGCGACTGACCGCCCCTGACGGGGCGACGCGGCGGTTCAACCTCAGCGCCCCCGATGAGCCGCGAGATCTCAACCTCACCCCCCGACTCATCGACTGGATCGAGGCGCATTTCGGCCTTCGTAAGCAACGACGCGACTATCCCCACTGGGAGGACGCCCGGGGGCGCTAATAGCACCGGATGGGGAAATCGGGCTGCCCCGGAGCGGTTGCCCGCTCAGCAGCGGCGCCTAGTAACAGCGAGCGTCGGCAGCGACCAGGAGCGCGGGGCAGGTTAATCCGAGCTGGTTATCCCTTCAGCGTAGCCATATCGATGACGAAGCGATACTTCACGTCGCCCTTTTTGACGCGCTCGTAGGCCTCGTTGATGCTGCGGATATCCAGCATCTCCGTGTCGCAACTGATGCCGTGCTCGGCACAGAAGTCCAGAACCTCTTGGGTCTCGGGCATGCCGCCGATCAGCGAGCCCGCGAGGACCTTACGCTGCGTGACGATGCCGCCCGCATCTAGCGGCGGCTCGTTGGGCTCCAACAGGCCCACAAGCATATGGATGCCGTCGTAGCGCAGCGTGGCGATATAGGGATTGAGATCGTGCTGAACCGGCACAGTATCGAGGATGTAATCGAGCTGGCCCGCCATCGCGGCCATCTGGTCCTCGTCCGAGGACACCACAACCCGATGGGCCCCCTGGCGCTTGGCCTCCTCGACCTTGGCATTGGAGCGCGTGAACACCGTGACCTCCGCGCCTAGCGCCTTGGCGAGCTTAATGCCCATGTGGCCAAGCCCACCCATGCCGACAACGCCGACCTTGTGACCGGCCTCGACACCGTAGTGGCGCAGCGGCGAATAGGTCGTAATACCCGCACAGAGCAGCGGCGCCGCACTAGCCGGGTCGAGCTGCTTGGGCACGCGAACCACGAAACGCTCGCTGACCACGACCTTGTCCGAGTAGCCGCCGTAGGTCCTGGAGCCGTCATGGCGATCCTGAGCATTATAGGTCAATACCGGCCCCTCGGTGCAGTACTGCTCCAGGCCGTCCTCACAGGCACCGCACTGGCGACAGGAATCCACCATGCAGCCCACGCCCACGACATCGCCGACCTGAAACTCGCCAACCTCGTTGCCGACAGCCGTGACGTGCCCGACGATCTCGTGGCCCGGCACCAACGGGTAAACAGTCACCCCCCAGTCATTGTTGGCGAAGTGAATATCGGTATGACAGACCCCGCAATAGTCGATCTCGATAGCGACGTCGTCGGGCCGCGGCTCACGCCGCTCGAGGTCCATGGGACGCAGTTCGGAATGGGGCTCGTAAGCGGCGTAGGCACGTGCCTGGGTCATAAATAGGCTCCGGTTGATGATGCAACGACCAGTTCGCCCACGAGTGTGCGCGCTTTAGCGCGGCCACGCCAATAAGGGCCGTAACGGATCGGCGTCAGCGCCTAGGGAGCCATCGCCGAGCCCACAACCCACTCCCCGATGGCGATCTGTGGCTTGCTAAATGACGAGCTACTTAGGATTTCGCACACAGACGCCGCCTCACTCGTGCTGCAACAACGCCGTCTCGTCTTTGAGCGCCACGCCCGTCTGGCCCGCCGCGAACGCCCGATCGATGATATAGCCGATCGTATCGGCCGCGCTGGCCGGCGGTTGACCGCCCTCACGTATATTCGAAACGCAGTTGCGTTCGGCGTCCGTGCGCCCGGAGCAAGGCTCATAGGTCAGATACGCCCCCAGGCTATCCGCCGCCGACAGGCCCGGCCGCTCGCCAATAAGCAATAGCGTGAGACGAGCACCCAAGAGCGCGCCAATGGGATCACCCACAGCGACGCGGCCCTGCGAGACCAGCACGATCGACCCCAAACGCCAACCACCACGCCCGGCGCGCTCCCTCAGCGCCTCAATCAGCGGCGCAGCATTCTGATCGACGGCCCACCCCGACAACCCGTCGGCAACGACCACGGCCACGTCCGGCTTCGTGGGAGCGCTCTGTCCAAGCCGCTCGGCGGACTCGTCCGACAACTGCCGACCAAGATCGGGGCGACGCAAATAGACCTCGCGCGACGGTGCGGCACTGGCGACGCGCACGGTCTCCAATCCAAGCCCTTCGATACGCGCTGCCAAGTCATCGAAATCGAGCGCGTAATACACGGCATCGCGGGCCCGAGCCCAGTCGTACTGAAACGCCAGCCACTCCGAGGTGGCCAAGCTGCTGCCGCTCGTGCCCAGGGCCAATCGGGCCTGGGTGAGCTCCCGAAGTCGTCGATAGACGCTCGGCATCGCATCCGTCATTGGGCTAGCCCTCATCACCGATTAGCTCGGAGGCACGGGCCAGCAGCCCGTTACCGGCGGCCGGCATGGCAAGCTGGTCGGACCTGTCATAGATCCCCATGGCCCGCAACCAATCCGCGAATTCGGGGGCCGGCTGCTTCCCCAGCAGTCGCCGAACGTAGTTAGCGTCATGGAATGACGTGCTCTGGTAACCGAGCATGATGTCGTCGGCCCCGGGCACGCCCATGACGAACTGGCAACCCGCCGTTGCCAGCAGCGTCAGGAGGCCATCCATATCGTCTTGGTCGGCCTCGGCATGATTGGTATAGCAGACATCGCATCCCATCGGCAGGCCCATGAGCTTGCCGCAAAAGTGATCCTCGAGGCCGGCACGGGTAATCTGCTTGCCGTCTACCAGGTACTCCGGGCCGATGAATCCGACGACGGTGTTAACGAGCAAGGGGTCATAGGCCCGGGCCACGGCATAGGCGCGGGCCTCACACGTCTGTTGATCCACGCCGTGATGGGCGTCCGCCGAGAGCGCACTACCCTGACCCGTCTCGAAGTACATTCGGTTCCCCCCGACCGTTCCGCGCGCAAGGCTCTGTGCAGCGTCGTGGGCCTCTTCCAGCAGCGCCAGGTTGACGCCGAAGGCGCTGTTCGCCGACTCCGTCCCAGCGATGGACTGGAAAACCAGATCGACCGGCGCGTCGCGGTTGATGGCCTCAATGGCCGTCGTGACATGCGCCAGGACGCAGGATTGCAGCGGTATGCTGTAGCTCTGCCGGAGCTCATCGATCAGGCTGGCGATCGCCACGTAGGCGTGGACATTATCCGTCGCTGGATTTACACCAACGGTGGCATCGCCCGCACCGTGGAGCAGACCGTCGAGTATGGAGGCGGCGATGCCGCGGGGATCATCGGTCGGGTGATTGGGCTGGAGCCGAACGCTCAGCGTGCCCGGCGCGCCGATGGTGTTCCGGAAGGCCGTCGTCACCCGAATCTTGCTAGCCACCAGGATTAGGTCCTGATTACGCATGATCTTGGAGACCGCCGCGACCATCTCAGGGGTAAGCCCGGGCGCTAGCGCGGCGATACTCGCGCCATCAGCGGCATAACTGAGCAACCAATCGCGGAACCCGCCGACGGTCATCGAGGCCACCGGCGCGAAGGCCGCTTCATCGTGCCCATCTAGGATGAGCCGGGTCACCTCGTCTTGCTCATAGGCTATCGCCGGCTCCTCGAGGAAACGCTGCAGCGGCACCTCCGCTAACGCCAAGCGGGCCGCCACACGCTGTTCGGCGCTTTCAGCCGCCAGACCCGCGAGCTCATCACCGGAGCGAGGCGGGCTAGCGCAGGCCAGAAGCCTCCGCAGATCCGGGAATGAGTAGCGGTTAGGCCCGAGGTTGACCGAGTATGTGCCCATGTTGGCTCCGATTTAGTGCCGCCCGATAGGTGCTTCGCACACCCCTAACCAAGCAAATCGCGAGCCAATCGCTGGCGCGAGCGCCTAATTGCCGTCCGTGTCGAATATCGTTATCGCCAGAAAGCGTATTGGCACCTCGACCAACTGCTCGGGGCCGTGCGGAACCTGAGCATCGAAGGTGAAGGAATCACCGGCCTCGAGGCGATACACATGCTGACCATGGCGATAATCGATAACGCCCTGAAGCATATGGATAAACTGCATGCCTTCGTGCTGAAACGTCGGGAAGGCCTCGCTTCGATCATCCATCGAGATCAGGAAGGGCTCAAAATTCCGTTGATAGCCACGGTTGTACGCCAGCAGGTGATAGGTATGCCCTTGCTTGGTGCCACGGCGCACCACCTCCAGGCCATCTCCTGCCTTGATATGCTGGGCACCGCCCTCCGGGGAGTCGTAGTCGCGAAACAGCTGCGACAGCGTCAGACCGAGGACCTCCGTGAGCCGCGCCAACGAGTCGAGACTGGTCGCCACTTGACCGTTCTCGATCTTGCTTACCATGCCTCGACTCAACTCGGCCCGCTCGGCCACATCGGCGATCGTCAGGTCCTGCTTGATGCGCGTCTGGCGCAGGACCGCGCCGATATAGCGCTCCAGGCCCATGCGCCGATCCATCTCGGTGCTTTGGGTCGCCAACGTCCGCGGCCAATGATCGGCGTTTGGCACGTATCGCCTCCTTCCATACGTCACGCAGTACACGCCCCCAAGGGCCCTCCGGCTGTAGTCTAGCACTGCCGCAACAACGGCCCTACAGGCCGCGCTGCCCAGCGGGGAGGGTCAGCCCTCCCAGCCAGGCACCCAGCTCGTCCCCGCCAGGGGCACGCGCGCCATGGAGGCCGCCTCAACGTTAAGCGCTACCAGATCCTCGGGCTCGAGATTGTGCAAATGGGCCTTGCCACAGGCCCGAGCAATGGTCTGGGCCTCCAGAGTCAGGACCTTGAGGTAGTTGGCCAGGCGTCGCCCCGCGAACTCCGGGTCCAGTCGCGCTGCGAGTTCCGGATCCTGGGTCGAGATACCCGCCGGGTCATTACCCGCCTGGTAATCATCGTAGAAGCCAGCGGCCGAGCCGATCTGCTTGTAGTCCTCGTCCCAGCGTGGGTGGTTGCACCCCAGGGCAATCATGGCCGCCGTACCGATACCAACGGCGTCCGCACCCAACGCCATCGCCTTGGCAACGTCAGCGCCGCTACGGATACCGCCCGAGACGATCAGCTTAACGCGACGGTGCATCCCCATCTCCTGCAGGGCCTGCACGGCCTGCGGGATCGCCGCCAGGATCGGGATCCCGACATGCTCGATGAACACCTCCTGGGTCGCAGCGGTGCCGCCCTGCATGCCGTCCAGGACGACCACGTCCGCCCCCGACTTAACCGCAAGCTTGACGTCATAGTAGGTCCGGCTCGCTCCGATCTTGATGTAGATCGGCTTCTCCCAGTCGGTGATCTCGCGCAGCTCCTCGATCTTAATCGCCAGATCATCCGGCCCCGTCCAATCGGGGTGACGGCAGGCGCTACGCTGATCCACGCCGGCCGGCAGCGTCCGCATCTCAGCGACGCGCTCACTGATCTTTTGCCCCATGAGCATGCCACCACCGCCCGGCTTGGCGCCCTGCCCCAGGACCACCTCAATGGCGTCCGCCATCCGCAGATGATCCGGGTTCATGCCGTAGCGCGACGGCAGATACTGGTACACCAGCTGGCTCGACTGACCACGCTCCTCGTCGGTCATGCCGCCATCGCCGGTCGTCGTGCTCGTGCCCATGACCGACGCCCCCCGCCCGAGCGCTTCCTTGGCCTGGGCCGACAGGGCGCCAAAGCTCATGCCGGCAATAGCCACCGGAATCGACAGATGGAGCGGCCTGCTGGCGTTGAGATCGCCGAGAACAACATCGGTATCGCACTTCTCGCGATACCCCTCCAACGGGTAGCGAGACATGCTCGCCCCGAGAAAGAGCAGATCATCGAAATGGGGCATGCTGCGTTTGGCGCCAAAACCGCGGATATCGTAGACACCCGTTTCGGCCGCGCGGTGGATCTCACTAATCACGCCCCGATCGAAGGTGGCCGACTCCTGCAGCCCCCAATTGCCGTTAGACTCACTCATTGCCGCCACCTCCATCGAGTCGGGCGTTATCCACGTGCATGTTGTACAGCCGTCGCGCGGAACCATAGCGCTTGAATTCGTCGGGCTGGGCGTCGTAACCCGCCTGATCGAGCAGCTCCCGCAACTCGGCGCGGTGTTCATCACGCATGGGCTTCTCGACACAATCCGAGCCCAGCGATTTCACGTCGCCACGCACATAGAGCCGCGCCTCGTAGAGCGAGTCACCCAGTGACTCGCCCGCATCGCCGCATACAACGAGGCGCCCGGCCTGGCCCATGAAAGCGCTCATATGACCCACGCTGCCGCCGACGACGATGTCGATGCCCTTCATCGAGATGCCACAACGGGCCGACGCGTCGCCGTCGATGATCAACAGCCCGCCATGGCCCGTCGCGCCCGCCGACTGCGAGGCGTTACCACGGACGCGCACACGCCCCGACATCATGTTCTCGGCCACACCGACGCCGACGGTGCCGTTAATCGTCACGTTGGCGTGCTGATTCTTGCCGGCGCAGTAATAGCCGGCGTTACCGTCGATAACCACTTCCATGGGCTCATTCAGGCCGCAGGCCAGCGCGTGGCGACCGTCGGGCTCCGTGATGAGCCACTCGTTATCGCCCACCTGCCCGCCGCCCGCATGGAGACTGGCGTTGAGCTCCCTAACGCTGCCCTCGGCCAAGCTGAAGCTGCTCATGTACCGGTCTCCTCTACACCCTGTTGCGCGTGCTCCCAGACATAGACACGGCCCGGCTCCGGCTCCCAGACCCGGGCCTGAGAGATCCCCGGAAGACGGGCCAGCGCCCGGTACTCGGAGGCCATCGCGACATACGATGCCGTCTCCGCCATAACGGCCGGCTTACACGCGATCGGGTCACGCAGCACGGCGAAGCCATCCCGTGTACCGATGGTGAAGGTATAGAAGCCGTCGAGATCGTCCAGCGCTGCTTCAAGGGCCTGAGTAAGGGTCTCGCCCTGGCGCAGACGCCAGGTCAGGTAGGCAGCCGCCACCTCCGAGTCGTTGTCCGTCTCGAAGCTCATGCCCTCATGCTCGAGCTGACGCCGCAGCCGGTTGTGATTCGACAACGACCCGTTATGGACCAGGCACAGATCCAATCCGGTAGAAAACGGATGGCTGCCCTCCATGTTGACGGCACTCTCAGTGGCCATGCGCGTATGGCCGATAATGTGCGAGCCCCGCATCTGGTTGAGCGAGAACCGATCCGCCACCAGGCGCGGATGGCCGACACCTTTGAGGATCTCGATGCTGCTGCCAACGCTCATGAGGCTGATAGCTGGCGCATTCGTCGCCAACCAGGCTCGCACCGCCGCCTCCTCGGCGCGCGTCTTGATGACCACCGCGGTGGCGTTGCGGAACCAGTCAACGTCGCCATCGAGATCCCGTCGAAAGGCGTCCATGAGCTCGTCCCAAGGGGTCGACGGATCCTCACTCTGCAAGGTGAGCTTGAGCATGCCGTCGGGGACCTCGTCGCCGTAGACGCCCCAGCCCGCGCTATCTGGGCCACGATCACCCATCGCCAGCAGCATAGGCTCGAATAATGCACCCAGCTGAGACGCTTGCGCCGGGTCTTTCAGATATAGACCAACAATGCCACACATCGCTTTAACTCCCGCTCCGTGCCGTATCGAGATTCAGAAGAACTCGGCGTAGTTCTGGACTTCCCAGTCGGAGACATGGCGACTGTACTCGATCCATTCATCACGCTTGATTCGCACGAATTCGTCCACGATCTCTTTGCCCAATGCATCTCGGAATAGGCCATCGGCCTCCAAGGCATCCACCGCCTCGTTGATGTTCTGAGGCAGGAGCCCGATGCCCGTATCACGACGCTCGGCCTCGGAGAGATCGTAGAGATTGATGTTCTGCGCCGGGCCGGGATCGAGTTGCCGATCCACCCCGTCCAGACCGGCCGCGATCAGCGCTGCGGTAACCAAGTAGGGATTACAACCGGCGTCCGGCAGCCGGAACTCAAGCCGCCCATAGGGTACGCGCACCATCGCCGAGCGATTATTGTCGCCGTACGTAATATAGACGGGCGCCCAGGTGGATCCAGAATTCGACCCGCCGACAACGAGGCGCTTGTAGGAATTCACGGTCGGGCACGCAAAGGCGCAAAGCGCCGGCGCGTGTTCCAGCAAACCGCCGAGAAACTGATACGCGGTCTGGGACAGGCCCATACCCTGCGGATCGCTATCGTCGCCGAAGACGTTACGGCCTTGTTCATCGGTAATGGACATATGGAAGTGCATGCCATTACCGGTACGGTTCGACGCGGGCTTAGGCATGAACGAGCAGATCATGCCGTGGTTATTCGCGATCTCACCGGCCGCCATGCGCAGCAGGACGAATCGATCCGCGGACGTCAGCGCCTCGCTATAGGTGTAATTGATCTCGAACTGCCCGTTAGCGTCCTCATGATCGATCTGGTAGACGCCGTAGCCGATCTGCTGGAGGCTTGAGACCAGATCCTCGAGGAAGTGCCGCGCCCGAGAAAGCCCCTTGTAGTCGTAGCAAGGCTTCTCCAGGTCATCGCTCTCATCGACGAGCTGGAGCTGGCCGTTGCAGTCGCGAACGAACAGCGAGAACTCGGGCTCGACGCCCGTATTGAAGGTCCAGCCGCGCTCCGTCAGGCGTGCCATTTGGCGCTGCAGGACGTAGCGCGAGTCGTAGGGATGGGGCTCGTCGTTGACATAGCCCGTACACGCCATGCGCGCGTAGCCCGGCTGCCAAGGGATAGGGGTCAGCGTTCGGGTATCGCCCCGCGCCATGAAATCCGGGCCATGAGGCTCGATGCCCATGCCCCAGACGGCAAAGCCTGCGAAGCCGGCACCATCCTCAACGATGTTATCGACGCAATCGGCGGGCACGGATTTCGTCTTGGCGACACCGTGGATATCAACGAACTGGGCGAGGACGAAACGAACCTCGTTATCCTCAATTACTTGTTTTACGTCACTCGATACCATGACAAGGCTCCTTTAAAGGATTACTGCTTAAGGGATTCGGTCTCGGAGACGACCTCGCGTAACGTCGTCTCGAGGTAATGGCCATACGAGGGGTCGCAACCGATCAGCAAACCGCCCGAGGAGTCGGGGCCGGTTCGCAGCCAGACATCGACACCGGCCACGGTGGCCATGAGCCAAGCGTCGCCACCCAGGGCCCGCAGGTCGTGAGGGCAAACAGCAGTCAGCGCCTGCGCCCAATCCGGCCCGGTCAGCTCGATCAGATGATCCGAGCGCTGAAAGCACCAGGGCGGGGACGCCGCCGATAGCTGGGGCGCTTCATCGGCGGCCACCAGGAACTCGTCGTGGCCTGTGCGGGCAACGAAGCCGCCGCTGCACGGCACCGCCGACAGGACAACCTCTGGGATCGGATACCCGGCGCCCTGCAGACAAGCCGCGGCCCCCGCTCCCACGAGCTGTCGGAGATCAAGGCCCCCACGGCTCGACACACTCACATTCATGAATTGACCTCCTCGCTAGCGACCCGCTGACGTTCACCGTCCGGATCGTAGAATGGGGCGCGGACCCGCTCCGCTGTGATGTATTGCCCGTTATCGACGCGCAGCGTTAGCAACGCGTCGTCCTCGACCAGGCCGCGCTCGATCATGGCCAGGCCAATGGGCCGCCCGAGCGTCGGGCTACGGGCAATACTGGTCACGCGGCCGACGATGTCGCCGTCCCGGATGGCTAGGTGGCATTCACGTGGCAGCGGCCCCTCATAGCCCGTGGGTAGCGCGAACGCCACGAGTCGTTTGGGCGACTTGCCTTTGAGGTGCGCCAATGCACCGCGACCCTTGAAGAACGGCTTCTTGAGATGAACCGCCCATGACATCCCGGCATCGAACGGCGTCGTCAGGCCGTCGGTGTCCTGGCCGACGATGATGTGTCCCTTCTCGAGCCTGAGGATGCGTTGGGCATCGACACCGAACGGCGCAATACCGGCGTCAGCGCCGGCCCTCATCAGGGCATCCCAGACGGCGCCCATGCCGGCGGCGGGCATGTGGATCTCGAAGGCCAGTTCGCCCACGAATCCGGCCCGCAACAGGCGTACCGGATAGCCACAAAGCCGCGTCTCGCGGATATTCAGGTAGGGGAAAGACGCCTCATCGAGGGGCATATCACTGACCCGGGCCAGCACCGACCGACTCAAGGGGCCAGCCAGGTTGAGCGCGCCCAGCTGCCCGGTGCGATCCACGACATGGGCGTCCAGACCCCATTCCACGGCATGCCGCTTGAGGGTGCGCGCCGTCGCGGCGGCGTGACCGCTGCCCGCAGTGAGGTAGTAGTGGTCCTCGGCCAGCCGACCCACAACGCCGTCATCGATGATCACGCCGGTGTCGTCGACCATGAGCGCGTAGCGGGTGGCACCGACCTTGGCGTTCGCCATCCGGGCGGTATACGTGCCCTCCAGCAGCCGGGCCGCATCGGGGCCTACCACCTCAATCTTGCCGAGCGTGGATACATCGATCAGACCCACACCGTTGCGCACGGTATTCACCTCCGCGGCAACGCAGTCGTCAGCGCTGGCCTCATCACCGTAATGGCCCACGCGAAGCCATGGCCCCGCCTCGAAGAGGCAACCGGATAGCGCAACGTGCCGGTCGTGGATCGGCGTATAGCGCTGCGGGCGGAATCGGCGGCCCGCCAGATCCTCCATGCGCACCGGGTGGTACATCGGACGCGCCGTTGTACTACCGGTCGCATCCATGCCCTGACCGTTACTCGCCGCCAGGATACGGATGGCGTTGATGTTCGAGTGCTTGCCCTGGCTCGGCCCCATGCCCACCGTCGAGAAGCGCTTCATCAACTCGATATTGTCGAAGCCCTCTCGGGCGGCCTGCTCCAGGTCCTTGAGCTGGAGATCCTCGTCCAGATCCACGAATTCCCGCGCCCGTGAATGCCGCACGATCGGCCATTCCGCGCTATGCGGCTGATGGTCCCGCCAATCCTCGACCGCCGGCACCGTCGCGCCAGTCAGGGCCGCTACCAGTCGTCGGGCCGCGTTAACGGCGTCGGCGGTCTGTTGGGCAAGGGTGAACGCGCCATTAACGCGACCAGCCGGGACAACGGATGCCGGCCAGGAGGACGGCACGTGCATGGCAAGCTCGGTGTCGTAGCGAACCTTACCGCCGGCCTCGTGCAACAGATGGGCCGCCGGTGCCCACCCGGTGCTCACGATGACGCCATCGCAATCGTAGTCCTGCGCATCAGCGTCACTGCCGTCGATCGGCCCGAGCCTGGCGCCCGTGACCGTGTTGTCGCCGTGCACCTGGTAGAGCGCGTGATGCGCGAGACGAGGCACACCGGCCTCCGTCAGCGCGGCGGCGGCCTCCGAATCCGCTCCCGCCTCGGTAAGTGCTGCCACCGCGGCCACCTCAACACCGGCATACTGCAGATCGAGCGCCGCCTGATAGCCCTCGGCGTTTGCCGTCAGGACAACGGCCCGCTGGCACGGCGCCACCCCAAAACGACGCAGCAAGCGCTGCGCCCCGGAGGCCAGCAGCACGCCCGGACGATCGTTGTTGCGGCAAATGGGCGGCTGCTCCAGCAGCCCGGTCGCAACGACAATCCCGCGGGCACACACCTTAATAATGCCCTCATCCGTCGCCACCGGGACCCACTGGCCGGCGTAATACGCCACCGCAAGCGCCTTGGTTTGCACCGTTATGCCGCTATGCGCCGCCACCCGTTCCGCGAGCGATGGGCAGGCCGCCTCAGCGGTATCCAGCGGCCACTGGTAATCGAGGCTTCCACCGATGTGCGGATTCTCGTCGACCAGCAGCACCTCAAGACCGGCCTCGGCCGCCTCGAGGGCCGCTGTCATCCCCGACGGCCCAGCCCCGATGACGAGCACATCGCAATGCGCGTAGCGTTTGGGCCGGCGGCGCGGGCGCCAATAGGTGTCCACGGTTCCAAGTCCGGCACGCTGCCGGATCGCCTTCTCGAACCACGGGAACAGCGCCTTGGGGCGATGGAAGGCCTTGTAGTAGAAGCCCACCGGCATGAAACGCCCGAACCAATCGAGGTAGCGATCCTTATCACGGGCCGCAGTGCCGCGGACGTTGACGGCCTCCAGCGCCATGCCGTCTTCCACCGGCGTCACGTCACCGCGAATATTCGTATCCTCGGCGGTGCTGAACAGAGCGTTAATGTCGTGATTGGCCAGCGAGAACGCACCGCGCGGGCGGTGATACTTAAAGCTCCGCCCAAGCACCACTACCCCATTGGCGAGCAACGCCGATGTGATGGTGTCGCCCGGATGCGCGCTGTAGCGCCGGCCCTCAAAGCTAAACTCGATTCGACGCGAGCGGTCGATCCATTCGCGCGAACCCGCGTCAGAGCATCGGAATGGCATAGGCCACCTCCTCGGGATCGACGGCGCGCTGGATCTCGTTGGTAACGGTGTCGCGCTCGAGCACGTACCAACTCCCCGTGGGCCGGTGGTACCACCACTCGCGCAGCACACCCGGTGCGCCAGAACGGTTGAATACCCGGTCGGCCAGGACCTCCAGGGAAGCGTCTTCCGGCGCCGGCGGTCGCACCTCGCCGTCGTAGATAAATTCAACGATGGGTCGCGGGCCAATGCCCGGACAGTCGATATGTTTCATAGCCTTAATGCCCCACTGAGGCGGCGCCTTTCTCCGCCACCATTTGGAAATCGGCGAACCGGCTGTAGCGGAACGGCTCGATCAGCTCGTCGTTGACGCCGTTGGCCACCGTCGCCGCCATGGTCTTGCCGCTAATAGGCGTTGCCTTGAAGCCCCAAGTCCCCCAGCCGGCATCAAGGTAGAAGCCGTCGAGCGGCGTCGTGCCCATAATCGGTGCGAAGTCCGGGGTCATATCGCTCATCCCTGCCCACTGACGGTTGACCCGCATGCGCGCCGTAAACGGCAGTAGGTCGACCATGTGATCGGCCAGCCCCTCAACGAACTCGAACGTCGAGCGCGTCGAATGCAGCACCATGGGATCGACGGCCGATCCCATAACCAACTCGCCACGCGAGGACTGGCTGACGTAGACATGGAGGCTGCCGGAGACGACGATCGTGTTGAGGAACGGCTTGACCGGCTCCGTTACACAGGCCTGGAGCGGGAAGACCTCGATGGGTGTCGGCAGGCCGACCATATCCGCGATGCGAGGCGTCGATCCGGCAACCATGGAGACGACCGCACCGCAACTGATCGATCCGCGGTCGGTGTCGACACCCACCACGCGGCCGCCCTGCTGCTGGATCCCGGTAACCCGGGTCTTTTGGTGCAATTCCACACCCCGCTGGGCCGCCGCGCGCCCGTAGCCCCATGCCACGGCGTCGTGTCGGGCTACCGCTCCCGGGGCGTGATAAAGGGCGCCCATCACCGATGGCGAGCCGCCGCACTCCAGATCGATACCCGGTACGGCGTCGGCGACCGCCTGGCGGTCCACCACGGCACTATCCACGCCGTAATGCTTATTGACCTCGGCACGCCAGCGCATCGTCCGCATGGCATCGTCCGAGTGGGCGAGCGTGAAGTGCCCTCGGGTCGAGTAGAACAGATTGATGTCGAGATCGGTGGATAGGTCTTGGAACAGTCGGAGGCTGGCGTCGTAGAACTTAACGCCTTCCGGGGTCAGGTAATTGGAGCGGACGATCGTGGTGTTGCGGCCCGTATTACCGCCCCCGAGGTACCCCTGTTCCAGTACGGCCACATTGCGGATGCCATGATCCCGCGCAAGGTAATACGCGCAGGCCAACCCGTGACCGCCCCCACCGATGATGACGACGTCGTAATGCGACTCCAGTTCCTTACTGGGCGGAAAGAAGCGTGGCTCATCCTTGGTCCCCTTCAATCCCAGTTTGATTAATCGTAACGGCATGAATCACCTATGCAGCTCATATCAGGATGTCGTAATAACCGGCGGCGACGGCTAGCCAGGAGCGGTTCGATGGGCATCACCCATCGGTTCCTGCGGCTGATCGATCCCGGCCCCACCGACCACAGCGAGCTAGCCGGACGTCGAAGCGCTGAGGGTCCCGGTCCAGGGCATAAGCGCCGGCCACCTTATCGGCCTTTGATCAGCTGCCTTCGCCAGAAGTTTCATCCAACGCAACTTTGTTTCACTTTAAGAGAATGCAAGAGGCCTGCCAACACCCCGCGTGTCTCGGGATGGATGCACCGGGCTCGACAAAAAACTGCTAACCCACTGATTTAAATCAAACAGAAAGTAAAAGATAGCGGCAGTCATCGTAGACTGGGCGGCCAGTCGAGCCCTGGGCTCGTCCTAGCCAAGCCGCTTTTGCACCGAGCTGGAACGTTCACTGACAGAGGGCGGCCTTGTTGGTGCAACCATTAGGTGCAAATTCATCCACACCAGCGGCCATCGCGGCGCCTCTATCTGGGCTTAGTCAGCCGCGCCCCAAGCGCCGCGAGGCAAGGGTCACCGCCGATGGGCATCAACAAGCGGGTTCACGGCCAAAGCCGTACGCACCAACCGCCATCAGGCCGGGCCCCAAACGACGACAGCTCCGCGCCGGGCGGAGCTGTCGGGCCGACCCTAGATTGGAACGATTAGATATTGGCCCCCTCCAGGGCACCCCGCTGCGTGAGATTGGGCGAATGCGAGGCAAAGGTTCGGTTCTCGTCACGGATCATGCGAGCGATCACGCCCACGCCGATCCCCAGGGCCACGGCCAATGACAGCCAGACACCCACAGAAT
The DNA here is from genome assembly GCA_913055565.1 of uncultured Ectothiorhodospiraceae bacterium. Taxonomy (GTDB): domain Bacteria; phylum Pseudomonadota; class Gammaproteobacteria; order Nitrococcales; family Nitrococcaceae; genus CAJXKP01. The sequence goes on along the minus strand of CAJXKP010000002.1, from coordinate 23,629 downwards.
CGGCACCAAAGGTGAAGACAACGCTCGCACCTTCCCAGTCACTGATTGGACTCATCGTTACACTCCTGTCGTCGCTGACGGTTGCTCACTGGCTAGGCCGCCGCTGCCGTAGGCAGCCGACGGCCTAACGTCTACCAACGCCGATTACTGGCTCGAACCCCGCGGCATGGTCTCCGGATAGGGCTCCGAGGGGATCTCGATCTGATCGATACCGGCCTCTTCGACCTCATAGGGCACGCGTAGAACGCCGAGGCTCTTTAAGACCAGGGACACCAAATAGCCGGGAATAAGCCCCAGCGCTGCCATCACCAGAGCACCAATGGCCTGGCCCCAGAAGGTCACATCCGGGGCGCCACCGACGTTGGGGTAGCCATGAAGGAAGATCCCCGAGGCAATCAGGCTCCAGAATCCGGCGAAGCCGTGGACCGGAACGGCACCAACCGCATCATCGATACCAACGCGCTCGAGCAACCACCCCGAGGCCGGGACCAGCAGGCCGCCCGCAAACGCCACGGCGAACGCGATCGGTGGGTAGTAGACGTCGAGACCGGCGGCCACCGAGATAATGCCGGCGAGGCCCCCTGAGACCATCCAAAACGGCTCACGGGCCATGGTGTATGCCCCGATGACACCGCCCGCAAAGCCCATAAGGGTGTTAAAGCCGAAGGCCGACAGATTGGACGGGTTGCCGTAGATGGTTGTCCAGTCGCTGCCCACGTTGTAGATAATGCAGCCACCTAGGAAGCCGAAGAAGCCGACGATGATCAGCATCAGGCCGATGACCGCCATGGGCAGGTTATGAGGTGGGATATCGTTAATCTTGCCGCCCGCACCGTATTTGCCGACACGCGGGCCCAGGTTGAACAGCACGCCGAGGGCGAAGAACCCGGCCACGGCGTGGACAACGCCAGCGGCACCGATATCGTGGTAGCCCAGCTGATTCAGCATCCAGCCATCCGGGTGCCAACCCCAGGCGCCACCGAGGATCCAGACGGCGCCGCCTAGTAGCACCGCCAGGATGATGAAGGCACTCAGCCGGATGCGCTCGATAACGGCACCCGAGAGGATCGATGCCGTGGTGGCCCCGAACAGGGTAAACGCGGCCCAGAAGATACCGGTCCCCTTACTCTCGAGGTTGGGGCCCATGCTCGCACTCCATGGCGCCGCCGCTGAGGCCCCCTCGGCGATCGTAAAACCGCCAGGGAACGCGCTGTAGATCCACCACCCGAAGAAGTAGAAGGCCGGGATGATGTACGCCAGCGCGAGGATATTCTTAACGCCAGCGGCCAGCGAGTTCTTAACGCGCGAGGCACCCATCTCATAAGCAAGGAACCCGGCGTGGATTAATACCATTAAGGCGGTACACCACCAATAGAACATCTCCATGCTGATGGAGCTCATCAGCTGGACCGTCGACTGCAGCTCGTTCAACTCGGCTTCCATGGGACACCCCCGTAGCAAAGCTCAAATGCGTTAATTATTTTCACGAAACATAGTTTCGTAAGGCGATACTAAGCAAACAGCGTGCCACGCCCCCGCCCTTGCCAGGCAAAGACGTCACAAGGCGGGAGTAAGTCCCCAGCCATCGGGGTTTTCGCCACAACTAGGAGCCGAGCAGCTGCTCGGCTTGTGACTCGTTAGCGGGGTGTTACGCCGAGTTCTGAGCGAACTCACGGGAGGGCTGTGCACCCTGATGGCCCAACAGGCACCAGTGAAGGTAACGGGCTGCCTCGCGGGGCAGCATGTCAACTGACGAGATGATCGTGGCAGCGCGCCAGCGCTGAGCGGTTCCCTGGCTGCCCGACCCCAAACGAAGACAGCTCCGCACAAGGCGGAGCTGTCGAGCTGATCCTTCAACCGGAAGGATTAGATGTTGGCCCCCTCCAGGGCACCACGCTGGGTGAGATTGGGAGACTGCGAGGCGAAGGTTCGGTTCTCGTCACGGATCATGCGAGCGATTACGCCGACCCCGATCCCTAGGGCCACGGCCAGCGAGAGCCACATGCCCACGGAGTCGGCACCAAAGGTGAAGACAACACTCGCCCCTTCCCAGTCACTGATTGGACTCATCGTTACACTCCTTTCAACGCTCACGGTTGCTCACTGGCGAGGCCGCCGCTGCCTCAAGCAGGCGACGACCTCGGTCTTGCTAACGCCGATTACTGGCTCGATGCCCGCGGAACGGTCTCCGGATAGGGCTCCGAGGGGATCTCAACCTGATCGAGACCCGCCTCTTCCACCTCATACGGCACACGCAGGATGCCGCAGGCCTTAAGACCCAGGGACGCGAAGTACCCCGGAATAAGCCCTAGCAGCACCATCACCACGCCACCGATCGTTTGACCCCAGAAGGTGATATCCGGGGCACCCCCAACGTTGGGGTAGCCATGGAGGAAGATCCCCGAGGCAACCAGGCTCCAGAACCCGGCAACACCGTGTACGGCGACCGCGCCGACGGCATCGTCGATACCCCAACGCTCGATAAGCCGGCCCGAGGCGGGAACGATGAGACCGCCAAGGAACGCCACCACGAACGCGACCGGCGGGTAGTAGACATCGAGACCGGCCGCCGCCGAGATGATCCCGGCCAGAGCGCCGGACATCATCCAGAACGGCTCACGGGTAATGGCATACGCACCGATGACACCGCCCGCAAAGCCCATAAGGGTGTTAAAGCCGAAGGCCGACAGATTGGACGGGTTGCCGTAGATTGTCGTCCAGTCGCTGCCCACGTTGTAGATAATGCAGCCACCCAGGAAGCCGAAGAAGCCGACGATGATCAGCATCAGGCCGATGATGGCCATGGGCAGGTTATGAGGCGGGATATCATTAATCTTGCCGCCCGCACCGTACTTGCCGACACGCGGCCCCAGGTTGAACAGCACGCCGAGGGCGAAGAACCCGGCTACGGTGTGGACGACGCCGGCGGCACCGATATCGTGGTAGCCCAGCTGATTCAGCATCCAGCCATCCGGGTGCCATCCCCAGGCGCCGCCTAGGATCCAGACGGCGCCACCTAGCAAGACCGCCAGGATGACGAAGGCACTCAGCCGAATCCGTTCGATCACAGCGCCCGAGAAGATCGATGCCGTGGTAGCCCCGAACAGGGTAAACGCGGCCCAGAAGATACCGGTGCCCTTACTCTCGAGGTTGGGGCCCATGCTCGCGCTCCATGGCGCCGCCGCCGAGGCCCCCTCGGCGATCGTGAAACCGCCCGGGAACGCGCTGTAGATCCACCACCCGAAGAAATAGAAGGCGGGAATCAGGTAGGCAAGCGCCAGGATGTTCTTAACGCCGGCGGCGAGTGAGTTTTTGACGCGCGAAGCGCCCATTTCGTAGGCCAGAAATCCCGCGTGGATGATGATCATCAAAGCGGTACACCACCAATAGAACATCTCCATGCTGATGGAGCTCATCAGCTGGACCGTCGACTGCAGTTCGTTCAACTCAGCTTCCATCGGACCTCTCCTGCAAGGCTTCGATAGCGGCATTTCTTTCAACGAAACATAGTTTCGCCATGAAACATGTATGCAACCCCCATGCCACGCCAGCGTCAGCTTAGGGGTCAGTGCCTCATCGACTGGATGATCGGCCCGGATGAGCGGGGCTCAGAGCGCGCCGAACGCCATAGGGACTAACCGGCGTCGCACGCAGCGCGCAGTATCGCTGCACTATGGCAGCGCAACATGCACCGCCCCCGCCTTAGTGACGGGTGTCACGAGGTAATAAGGTCATCGGCAGGCTGGCCGCAACGACCGGACGCCCCGTCAGCGCCGATACCAAGGCGTGTCTAGACGCGCTAGACAGCCTATAGAAGGGACCTGCCTCGCTCGGATGAGACCAGCCGTGCCATCGCAGCGCCGCGTTTTCCAGTCAAAGCTCTGCCCCACCCCCGCCTAGTGGCCGAGGACCTATGTCACTGCCGTCGGGCCGCACTGCAGAAAGGCGTGGTGCACCTGCACCAGCGTAAGTCGCCTCGCTTGCTATGGCCGTCGCTCATGCGGTGGGGGCCGAGCTAACGCATCAAGACCCGGATCGTTCCGTTTAGTACCTAAAAATCAACGACCTATAACCCGCTAAGGGCGTCTCCCGAACCTCGCATCGCTAGGGAGGAGCCGGCTTGGCAGAGTACTTGCATTCTTATATCGAAAGTTTGTTTCTTCACACGAAAAGGGAGGCAGCACGATGCAGACGATGAAACATTATCCCAACGCCATAAACGGCGATTTCCCGAGCATGGGCCCGGAGGGCTGCAACGCCTGGTTGGGTGACGTCGCGGTCTCCAATGACCCCGACAAGACGATCGTAAGCGGCTTTTTCCATATGAAGAAGTCCGACGAGCCGCTCGTCTACGATTACACCTACGACGAGATGAAGTGCATCGTCGATGGCGCCTTCACCATCACCGACGAGAGCGGTAACAGCGTGAGCGCCAAGCGAGGTGATGTCTTCTACTTCCCGGCCGGCACCCGCATCACCTTCGAGACCGATGACTACGGTATCGGATTCTTCTGCGGTCAACGCAGGGAGGGCGAGGGCTAAGGCCCTCCCTCCCCATGCGGATTCGCGGTCGTAGACACCGCGATCCCGGAAGCCATGCATGTGAGGACAGCCGCTATGTCAGAACCTGGCATTAAAAGCAAACCGAACTACCCGGGTCTTGAGCCGGACACCTCAGCACGTCAGCACTTGCTGATCGGTGAGGCTGACGGGGCGGGGTCATTGGCTCGCACGCTGGATGGCCTGATCGGCACGGCAAATGAGGACACCATAACGGTGCTCTATACGCCGGGCGACGGGAGCGACCACTCAAGCACGCTAACGGCGGCCCGCTACCCGACCCCAACCATAAGCGCCCAACTCGAAGACGTGATTACAGCCATGCAGGGCGTACTGCGTGACGCCCGCATGGGCACACGGATGTACGTGGCCGGCAGTGAGCCGTTCATCTGGGCGGTCATCCGGGCCGCGCGCGAGCTGGGCATGGCAGAGGCCGCCATCCAGCGCGAGCGGTGCGGCCTCATGGGCCGATCGGTGATCTGCGTCCACTGCAAGACGACGGCCTGGCGCGTTAGTACCACGATCTACCAGTGCCCGGGCTGCGAGCTGCATCTTTTCGTTCGCGATCACTTCTCACGCCGCTGGGGCGTTTATCAGGGCGTGTGTGTGGATGCCGAGGCACCGGGGGAAGTCCCGGAACCTGAGGAGCTAGAGCCATGATCCTGTCACAGCAAGCCAAGATCCCGGTGCGGGTCACCGGCGTCGAGCGGGTAACGCCGTCGATCAAGACCTTCACGTTCGAGCGCGAGGATAGTGCCCCCCTACCCTCCTTCTCGGGCGGTAGCCACATCGTCGTCGAGATGCGCGGCGGTGAGCGGACCTATCGCAATCCCTACTCGCTCATGTCGCCGCCTGAGGACTACCCCAGCGCCTACCAGATATCGGTGCGGTGTGATGATCAGGGCCGTGGCGGGGCGCAGTACATGCACGAGCGGGTACGCGAGGGCGACGAGATGACCATCTCGGGCCCGGCCAACCTGTTCCCGCTCACGGTCACAGCACCCCGCCACGTGCTCATCGCCGGTGGCATCGGTATCACCCCCTTCCTGGCCCAGCTCCACGAGCTACGCCAGCGCGGCCTCGCTTACGAGCTGCATTATCAGTATCGCGACGCCGAGGGGGCCGCGTTCCGTGACCGCCTCGCCGCGCGCTTCGGCGATCAGACCCGCTTCTACGAGAGTGGGCGCGATCAGTATGTCGATCCCACCGCGATCCTGGCCGATCAGCCGCTTGGCACGCACGCCTACGTCTGCGGCCCCGCGGGACTCACGCAAGCGGTCCACGAGGCCGCAGCCGAGCTCGGCTGGCCGGCACGCAACGTCCATTCCGAGGAATTCGCTGCCCCACCGCCGGGTAAACCCTTCAAGGTTGTCCTTGAGCGAAGTCAGCGCGAGGTGGAAGTACCGGCGAACGCCAGTGCGCTCGAGGCCATCGAGGAAGCCGGCATCCAGCCGTCGTGCTCCTGCCGTGGTGGCTCCTGTGGCCAGTGTGAGCAGACCGTGCTGGAAGGCGACATCGACCACAACGACCACTTCCTATCCGACGAGGCCAAGGCCCGGAACAGTAGCATGATGATCTGCGTCTCCCGGGCGCGCTCGGATCGCGTCGTTCTGGATCTATAGGTACAGCAACGCCATCAGCCAACCGGCGAGGAGGCACTTATGGGTAACGAAGCCAGCGTTGCGGTTCCGGAGGTCAAGCCCGTTGAGACCTTCCGGGACGACTTCACATTCGCCAATAGTCCGAAAGCGATCCGTCGCTTCCCGTTCCCCTTCACCGAGGACTCGTACATGTACTCGGTGAACATCGAGCCCCACAACGGCGGACCAGCGGGGTCGCCCTACGCCCCCGCGTTCGATATCGACGAGCATTACCTATCAGAGGTTGAGGAGCGCCGTAAGGTCCTCGCGGAGGACCCCAGCCGCTGCACCGTACTCGAGCACATGATGCCGGCCCAGTGGGACACGCTTGAGCTCCTCATGGAGTCGCTATCCACCGACTATCCGGACTACTTCGTGCTCACGCGCGATGGCGACCAGTGGACCTGGGAGAATCGTCTGCTGGGGATTAAGGACACGTTCACCTTCGGCGATCCCGATACCCTGCCCTACGAGCCGTTCGAGTACATCACGCGCCAGGTCCAGGGTGATTTCACCCTTCATGACCAGCGCGACAACATGCTCTACATGGATGGCGGCATGCTCACGTGCCAGGCGGACTGGTCGCTGCAGTTCGATCTCGGCATGAACTTCTATGAGTGGCATGGCCCCGTCCCGCGCGCCCATGAGATGGGGGTGTTCGAGCGCGCGCTGAAATATCTGCTCAATCTTCGCGTGGGTGAGCCCGTACGCCGGCTGAATTGGACCATGACGGTGCATCCGCGCATGGACACCTCGCCCGAGAACTACCACAAGTGGGGCATCGACCGCGCCACCGTCACGCCCGAAAACGTGGGCGATTACGCCCATCTACGCGTCGAGCTCCAGAGCCTTTATCGCCTGCCGCGGAGCAACGCCGTCCTATTCAGCATCCGCTGCTATCTGATCAGCCTCAACGAGCTCGTCACGATCCCGAAGTGGGCCAAGCGCATGCACCGCGTCATCAAGACGCTCCCGGAAGACCTTGCCGACTACAAGGGCTTTATCGGCTATCGGCCCATGGTCGTCGACTACCTAGCGCCGTTCGACGACGGCGCCGAGCTCACGCCGGGGGCAGCCCCGGAATAACGGCGAACGCTACTAGCTGCGGCGCACCAGCACGGTTGGCGCGCCGTTTGCTGGTATCGCCGGTTACTCGAACTACTCAACAACGACCGACAGTGCAGTGGAGGTTAGCAGTCATGACCGAACGAGTAGCCATCATCGGCGCCGGGCCTTGTGGCCTGGCGCAGCTACACGCCTTTGAAGAGGCGCGTAAACAGGGGGCTACCACGCCCGAGGTGGAATGCTTTGAGAAGCAGAGCTACTGGGGTGGCCTGTGGAACTACACCTGGCGCACCGGCCTGGACGAGTTCGGCGAGCCGGTGCACGGCAGCATGTACCGCTATCTCTGGTCCAACGCCCCGAAGGAACTGCTGGAATTCGCCGATTACAGCTTCGATTACCACTTCGGTCGGGCCATACCGTCGTTCCCCCCGCGCGAGGTCCTCTATGACTACATCAGCGGCCGCGCCCAGAAGAACGATGTCGGTCGCTTCATCCAGTACAACACCGCGGTGCGCTGGGTGGACAACGACACCAGCGGGAGCGGCTACGAGGTAACGATCGAGGAGCTCAATACCGGCAACAGCCGGACGGAGTACTTCGATTACGTCATCGTTGGCACGGGGCATTTCTCCATTCCGAATGTCCCGGAATACCCCGGCTTCGACCGTTTCCCGGGCCGGATTCTCCACTCCCACGACTTCCGGGATGCCAACGAGTTCGTCGGCAAGCGCCTACTCGTTATGGGCAGCAGCTATTCCGCCGAGGACATCGCCTTGCAGTGCAAGAAGTACGGCTCGGGGCCGATTACGATCAGCTATCGTACCAGCCCGATGGGCTTCGATTGGCCCGACGGTATCGAGGAGGTGCCGCAACTGACTCAGATGAGTGGTTCCACGGCCTACTTCCGCGACGGCTCAACGCGCGAGATCGACGCCATTATTCTGTGCACCGGCTACCAACACAGCTTCCCGTTCATGGCCGAGGATCTCAAGCTCACCACCAGCAACCGGCTGTATCCGGACAACCTCTATAAGGGCGTGTTCTGGCTCGATGACCCGAACGTGATGTATCTCGGCATGCAGGACCAGTACTACACCTTCACCATGTTCGATGCCGAGGCCTGGCTGGCGCGGGACTACATCATTGGCCGTTTTGCGATGCCGGGCTATACCGAGCGGGAGCAGGATTACCGCAAGTGGCGCGAGTATGAGACGCAGCTCGACGGGGCGTTCGATGATATCGACTTCCAGGCCGATCACATCGCCGACATGACCCAGTTGACCGATTATCCGGCCTTCGATATCGATCTCACGCGCGAGATGTTCAAGCAGTGGGAGGAGCACAAGGACGAGAACATCGTGACCTATCGCGACCACTACCAATTCAAGTCGCCGGTCACCGGGACAACGTCGACACCGCACCACACCGACTGGTGGTATGCACTCGACGACCGCATGACCACCTACATCGGGGACGGCATGCAGAAGACCCAGTCCGCCTGAACCCACCAGCGGCGACGCGTCGGCGGACGGTGCCGACGCGTCGAGCCGCCTTCAACGGAGATTTCCTATGGCGAGCGTTTTAACGTCGCCCGCCGCCACGCCACTGGAGCGCACGCAACGACCCGGCGAGCCCGTGTTACCGCCGGGCACTGAGCGCTACCCGGTGACGGGCGGCGCGGCGACGGTCTTTGCGATCTTCGCCGGCGATCGAATCCGGATCGTCGATATCGAAGGCGAGCAAACAGCCGAGGTCATCGGTTTCGTGAATGGCCGGGCCGATCCCGGCGTGTTCGAGCAGCAACCCAATAGTAGCGCCGACGGTCTGCACGGCCTGATGGCCGGGACCGGTCCGGACGCTAAACGGTTGCGCGAACGCCTCCACGCGCGTGGCCTCGCAACTAACGGCGCAAGCGCGAGCCGTCTCCTGGGCGCCGGTACACGGGCGGGCGGTCAGGCATCACTGACGGCATCGGCTGATGGTGTGTGCGTCGTGGTAGCCGTGGGCGGCCCCATGGCGGTGGACGCGCAGAATCCACCCACGGATCTGGCCGTTTTCGTCGAGCGGGCGGACCCCGCACGCGGCGAGGCCGATCAACAGGCACTGCCCGAGCCGCTCGCCGAACCGATACAGGATATCCGCGTCGACAGTGCTACGGCTCGCGCCTACGAGGTTAAGGCGGGCCAATGGATCCAGATCATCGATGTAGCCGGCCGGCAGTGCTCGGACTTTCAGGCATTCCGAACCCAGCCACTAGAGAGTGGGATCGAGCGTTGCCTCGATGTCACGACCACGCGAACGCTGATGGGCATGAGCTCGCCGCAGCCGGGGCTGCACGCCAAGTATTACGACGCCGACTTCCAGCCGCTGGTCGAGACGGTGCAGGACACCTGCAACCGCCATGATGCCTTCGCCCTCGCCTGCAATCCCAAGTACTACGAGGAGATGGGCTACTTCGGGCACCGCAATTGCACCGATAACTTCAATGCCGAACTCGATCCCTACGACGTGGCGCCGCGGCGCGGCTGGGCGTCCATGAATTTCTTCTACAACACTGAGCTCGACAACAACGTCCTGGCGCTGGACGAGCCGTGGTCCCGGCCGGGGGATTACGTCCTGCTGCGGGCCCTGACCGACCTCGTCTGCGTGTCATCGGCGTGTCCGGATGACATCGACCCGGCCAACGGCTGGCGCCCAACGGACATCCATGTCCGCGTTTACGAATCCAACCTGGCGGCGCGCCGCGCCATCGGCTTTCGCCCGCGCCCCGACTCGGAGGTAGTCATGACCCGGGAGACCGGCTTCCATGCCCGCACATCGCAACTGACCCGAAACTTCGGCGAGGTCAACGGTTATTGGCTGCCTGTCGATTTCCCACAGTACGGCGCCACCACGGAATACTGGGCGTGCCGCGAGCAGGCCGCCATGATCGACCTCTCCGCCCTCCGCAAGTTCGAGATCATGGGGCCCGACGCCGAGGTATTGTGTCAGTATTGCTTTACCCGCGATGTCCGGCGCCTGGGTACCGGGCAGATCAGCTACGCCGTTCTGAGCTACACCAATGGCACCATCATCGATGACGGCACCCTCTTCCGGCTCGGGCGCGATAACTTCCGCTGGGTCAGCGGCAGTGACTACTGCGGGGACTGGTTGCGGGAGCAGGCGAACGAGGGCGGCTTTAACGTCATCATCAAGACCGCCACCGATCAGCTGCACAACGTCTCGGTCCAAGGCCCACGGAGCCGCGAGATCCTCGAGCGCATCGTCTGGACCCGCCCCGATCAGCCCACCGTAACGGAGATGGGCCTCATGCGTTTCGCTATCGCCCGGCTACACCATGAGGATGGGCGGCCGATGATCGTCTCGCGCACCGGCTACACCGGCGAGCTCGGCTACGAGGTGTTCTGCCATCCCGACGACGCCGACACGATTTGGCGCGAGATCGAGCAGGCGGGCGCCGATCTCGGTGTGACGCCCATGGGAACCGCTGCCATGGACATGCTGCGCATCGAGGCCGGCCTGGTGGCCGCGGACCACGAATTCGATGATCAAACCGACCCCTTCGAGGCGGGCATCGGCTTCGTCGTGCCCAAGAACAAGACGGATGCCTTCATCGGATCGGACGCCCTCGCCCGCCGTCGGATGGCGCCGCAGCGCCAACTCGTCGGGCTCGAGATCGACGCCGACGAGCCCGTGGATCATGGCGACTGCGTCTATGTCGGCCGGCAAAAGGTCGGCGTCGTCACCAGCGGCGTGCGCTCCCCGATTCTGAGCAAGAATATCGCCCTCTGCCGGGCCTCGGTTGAATACACCGCATCCGGCACTCGCCTGGAGGTCGGCAAGCTCGACGGCCAGCAGAAGCGCCTACCGGCAACCGTCGTCCCCTTCCCCCATTTCGACCCCAAAAAAGAGCGATTGAAGATGTAGCCCGCCGGTACCGCCCGGCCCCGCGGCCGCGGGGCCGGACGCCAGGCCTGCCGATCAGCTACCCGAGCAGCCCGCCTCGCAGCTCTGCTTCGAGCCCGGCGGCGGTACATCCATGGCGGGATTGCCATCGAAGAAGCCCACCGGGCGCAAGGCGAAGCCCGCCTTGAGGACCGGCATCACCGGCCAGTCCTCCGGCCGCGGGATATGATGGTGCCCGACGGTATACCACACCACCACATCGGTATCCTCCAGGTCGCGCTCGTGAGCCTGGTAGGCGGGGAGGCCGTCGCCGCCTGGATGTTGATTGATGTAGTCGCCCGCGGCGAACTGCTCACGCTCGTCATGAGCCGTCACCCAGAAGGGCTTGCCGATGAACGCCGCCCGCTGCATGAGCGGCGCGTTGTCATGCGCGAATGGCTGCACGGTCTCACCAGGGACGAGTTTATACGAGACTGGCTGCCCCATCGCATTGGTCACCGACGGGTTGGTGATCTGCCACGTCCGCGCGCGCAGCGGGTCGGCATCCCGCGCTGCCTCACGCTCGTTACGGATGGCGCGGCTCACCGGGTAGTAGGCGTTAAGATGCGGATTCACCGACGGGTCCGGGGCCTCAGCCACGGTATCCTGCTCATAGACCGTATTCGCGCGGCCATCGATCATAGGGTCTAGGCGGAAGTTGAAGAAGTGCTGATGGATCGGCGCGTAGAGCTGCTCCGAGACGAGCGTCCCATACTGCGGCTGCTCACCGGGCGGTAGCGCCCCCACCGACAGGCACCCGGTGAGCTTGATCTCGGTGTCCATGCTCCCGTCCTGGTAGAAGTTCCAGTAGAAGCCGTAGTCGTAGTTGCCCACTGTGGCAAAGAACGAGATAACGAGGCGCCGCGAGCGCCGCACCTCGCAATGCTCGCTGCGCCAATCCGTATGCTTCCACAGGGTACCGGCATCCTCCTCGTGCAGGCAGATCACCCGGGGCATCCGCATGACCTCGCCGGCCGCCGTGACCTGATCGACGTCGAAGTACTGGATCGTCCCCAGGCAGTCGCAGCCCAAGGTCAGCGAGTTGGCCAAGCGCCCGACGCCGTACTCGCCGACATCAAAGGCGTTCTTACGGTTATGGACCGGCCCCGGATCGCCGTAAGGCACCACCATCTCGGACAGGGCCGCGCGATACAGCACCGGTCGCTCACGCCCCTTATCCCGGTAACTGATCTGATGGAGGACCAGGCCCTCCCGCGGGGTGAAACCCACCCGAAAGGCCCACCCCTGCCAATCCACACGATTGCCCTCGACGCTAAAGCTGGGCCCCTCCGGCTGGACGATCTCCAACGGTTTTAGATCCGGCCGAACGGGCCCCACGCTGTCCGGGGTGTAGTAGCCCGTGAGCGGCGGCAGGGGCACCTCGCCGTAGTCCTCGACGCGCAACACCTCCATGCGCTCCAGATCCACAATGGCGTGAACCCCATCCACGGGCCGGCCGTAGCCAACATCGGCGTCACTGCCACGTAGCCAGGTGTAGGCCCGCGCCAGCCGCCGGTCGGGCCAGCGCTCATCGCCGTAACACCCCGCCGACCAGGGATCGACGATGGCGCGATCGACATCCTCGATACCGCGCTCATGCAGCGCCGCCCGCCACTGGGGATCGGCCTTGACGGCCTGCTCACAGTTAACGAACTCCTCGAGCAGGATGGCGGGCTGGACGCCTGGCTTTTCCTCAAGCCAGCGGATCGCTCCGGTATCCAGCGATACCACGGCCTCCCAGGTGCGAGCCTGCACCATCAACACGCAGAACGCCTCGCGCGCCAGCGGTCGCTCACTGCGCCACGCGATAACATCTTCTTTGGGCGGTTCTTTGAGGGTGACGGTATGAAAGATCGTATCGTCGTCGAATCGGTCGTCCGTGCTGACGATGCGTACCACATCCTCCAATTCCGCCGCCGTTAACGGCGTCAGGGGATGACTGAGGCCCGTTTCGGGCTCGGCAATATCAACGTTCGCCATGGTCTTGCCCCTCCCACGCGGTGCTGGTCTGAATCGGCATCGGCCGCGTCAGTGACTAAACAAAGTTGCAAGAAATGCACCAATCGAGAGGCATAGGGGAGACAACGGGGTAAGGCGCAACGAGAAGGCGCCGGGAGAGGGCTGGTGGGGCATGCCGGTAGCCGGGGCCCAGCATGGATTGGGGCCAGGCTCGCGGTGAGAGCCCGACCCCGCACCCAGCCGGCCCCGACTTGCGCCATCCCCCGTTAGGGGTTAACGCCCGCGCCGATCTGCGAGGCGACCTCGTGCTCGGAATTACCGCACTGAGGATGACCGAACCCGCTGGCGCTGTCGTCGTCCTCATTGACGTCGTAGATCACGGCGTCGTTATTGTCCGGGCTCACGCCCGCCGGAACATTCGCCAGGCCAAGCGCGGAGCGCACACGCCAAGCGATATTGTGATCGGCGCAGGAGGTATTACCGCTAACCCCGAGCGCCCCGATCAGGTCGCCCTCGTCGGTATAGAGTGCCAAGCCGCCACCGAACACGTTCACGCCACCGATCTTGCTGCCGACGAGCGGATCCTCAGCCGTACCATAGGTCTTGAAGGATCCCTTGTAGGCGGCCTCCGTATTGACCGGATTGCTGTGCTGCAGCCCATAGAGGCTACCGCCAGGCTGTGTCGCCGCCCAAAGATTGGCCGTCGACAAGGCCAGCGTCGGCAGGCTAAAGGAGTTGGCCGTATTGGCCTTCTGGGCGGAGATGGCACGGCTGCCCGGCCATTGATCACCCGGCGAATCCCCGGACCGGGTCACCGCACAAACCGTGCCGCTGCGATCCACGAGCGTGGCCCACATATGGGTCTCCAGACCGCCATTCGTAGGGCCACCGGTTGGTGCGATGGCATCCCTGAGGGCGTCTGTTAGGGCCGCGTCGCCGGGTAGATCATCACAAGCGGCTGCCGCCGTAGCCAGCGGTGTCGTCATGGCCAACAGGCCAACGGCTGCTGTGAGGCCAAGTAGCTGTCGCTTCATCCAAATCATGGGTTACTCCATTCGGCTGGTCGATTTCGTTTGAGCCCGTCCCAGGGGGGTGCGGGCCTCCTGCTTTAATTCTTATTGTGCAACTTATGTTACTCAAACGAACCACTCGACACAACATGCCCCCGCTAGCACCTGAGATCAGCGCGGGCACCGGGCAAGCTGACACGTCGTCAGGTCAATCGCAGCGGTGGTAACAACCTGGGTAATTGCTTGAGGGCACCGTCACCGTCGGCACGCCCGCAGGCCACACCGTTTAAGGGCGGTGCCGATCAAACGCCGATAAACGGGCTGACGTTAGGCGATGTCAGCTCGCGCCATGACAAGCGGCGAACATCGGCGCCAACCAATCCCCGCTAGCAGCATAAGCCCTAGCGCCATGAGCCAGAGCATTCCAGGGGCCGGGACCTCGGAACGCGCTTCGGTAAAGCGATGGCCAGCCGCCCGGAACGGCTGCTGGCCATCTACACCGGACTCGGACGGTTCGACTGGCAGTGATACGACGTCGATCGGGGAATCGCTAGCATCATTAATGGCCCCGGCAACGTTCGCTGACCGGTCGGCGACCCGGGAGCCTGCCTCGCTGAGGCCGTCGCTGGCCGTGGCGAGCTGTAACAGCGCCTCAGTACCAAGCGGTGTGTTGTCGACGTAATCGCTCACCGCCAAACCACTGTCCGCATCGGCCGGCGTCTGCACGCCTGCGAACACTGAGTCCGCGTTACCGTCGTCATTATTGGGACCGCCGGAGAATCCCCGGGAGACACCGTCCAGGATGGAAGCGCTACTCGGATACGGACCCAAGCGCTCGAGGCCGAGGCTAAACGCGTCATTGCCCGTAACCTGGGTGCCTAGCGCCGGCGTTGCGCTGCTTCCCACCGCTTGAGACGCGCCCCTCTCCCGAAAGCCATCGAGCTGACTCCCACTGTCGAGCGCCCCGGGACGACTG
Source organism: uncultured Ectothiorhodospiraceae bacterium (assembly GCA_913055565.1). GTDB lineage: Bacteria > Pseudomonadota > Gammaproteobacteria > Nitrococcales > Nitrococcaceae > CAJXKP01. The sequence continues at coordinate 8,474 of CAJXKP010000002.1, read as the reverse complement.
GAACTAACGCTTCGGCCTGATCGCCGCGGCTGATCGAACGTGTCCCCCTGTGACGGCAAGGCAGCCGGATCCTTCGCTGGCGCCCCACGATCCGGCCCGGCGGTCGGCGCGAATGCCGCTGCCGTTACTACCAGTAGACCGGGGATCGCCGCCCTTGCTACGAACCGATGGTGGACCATTGCCCCCTCACTTTTCGTCTATGCCCCACCTGTGAGCGAGCAAAATTGATGCCACGACGAAAAATGTGGGAGCACTGCTGATCACCAGAGGTTCACAGGGGCAACCAGCGCGAGGCAACTGTTAAGAATACCGACACCCGGTCGTGAGTTCGCACCGCAACGGCTTCGGCACCCAAGACCAGATGACGGGCGTATTCCCCGCCCGGAAGACAACGCGGAGGACGTCAAAGGGCGTTAAGGCAGGCTACACCCAGCGGATCCAGTACCTACACTCGTTTCCCGATCGAGCGCCGACCCAGGGGCAGAGCAACCACGGTCAGCCTACGCCGATACGGCATCAGAGCGTACCTCTAGCCATAGGCCTCCGCGTCCCGTGAGCCGGTGCGGGCAAAGGGCCAGCGGGGGCTGAATCCAGGCAAAAGAGCGCAAGCCTCGTGGTGGGAAGCGTGAAACCGGTCGGTTCACGAAAGATAAGTAGGTCCGCGGGCGCAGGCGACGGCCACGGCGGCGGGCGTCGCCATGCTATCCGCCATCTGTATCCAGCCAGTCGACCCCAACAGCGGGGGCGAGACAGACTCATTGTCGAAGACGGCCCACAATGTAGAAGGCCCGCGCTTTGGCGGGCCGTAACTACTTGATAATTGGTCGGGGTGGCAGGATTTGAACCTGCGACCACCTGCACCCCATGCAGGTGCGCTACCAGACTGCGCCACACCCCGTTAACAACCGCTATTATGCCGCAGCGGCTCGGCCATTTAAACCCGTCAGCGCTTGAGTTCGCTCAGCACCTCCTCGAGCTCGGTGCGTACCTGGCGAATCACCTGCTGGCGCTGGCTGACGTCCTCGCTGGCCTCTTCGCCCTCGAGCTTCTGACGCGCCCCGCCGATGGTGTAGCCCTCATGGTAGAGCAGCGCCCGGATCTGGCGGATCAGGATGACGTCATGGCGCTGGTAGTAGCGCCGGTTACCGCGACGCTTGACCGGGTTGAGCTGCGGGAACTCCTGCTCCCAGTAGCGCAGCACGTGCGGCTTCACCCCGCAGAGTTCGCTGACCTCGCCGATGGCGAAGTAACGCTTCGCCGGTATGGGCGGTAGCTCGTCGTTATTCGACGTTTCCAGCATAGGCCTCGACCCGCGACTTCAGTTTTTGCCCCGGGCGGAAGGTAACTACACGCCTCGCCGAGATGGGGATCTCCTCCCCCGTCTTGGGATTACGGCCCGGGCGCTGGTTCTTGTCGCGGAGGTCAAAGTTACCGAACCCCGACAGCTTAACCGGTCGCCCATCCTCTAGGGCCTGCCGGATCTCCTCGAAGAAACACTCCACCAGCTCCTTGGCCTCGCGCTTATTCAGCCCGACCTCCTCGAAAAGCCGCTCCGCCATATCGGCCTTGGTCAGTGCCATACCCTTGTTACTCCCTCAGCTCGGCGTTGAGTTCCTGCTTCAGGCGCGAGACCACTCCCGTCACCGTAGCCTCAATGTCAGATTCCGTCAGCGTGCGGGAGACATCCTGCAAAATCAATCCCATAGCCACACTCTTGCAGCCCGCCGGGACCCCCTGGCCCCGATAGACATCGAACACCATCCAATCGCGCACGCGCTCGCCAGCCGCCTCGACGGCCAGGCGCGCGATCTCGCCAGCGCTGACGGCCTCATCGACCACCAGGGCCAGATCGCGCCGAATCGCCGGGTAGCGTGACAGTGCCTGGAACGACGGTCGCTTGGCGCGCTGGAGCACCGGTAGCGCCAGCTCGAAGACGTAGACCGGCCCCTCCAGCTCCAGCCGCTGGACCAAACCTGGATGCAATGCGCCCAACCACCCGGCGACCTCGCCGTCGCGCTCGATGCGCGCGCTCTGGCCCGGATGCAGCGCCGGATGCGCCGCGGCCTCGAAGCGATAGGCGTCAACGCCACCGCCCAAGGCGAGCAGCGCCTCCACATCGGCCTTGACGTCGAAGAAATCCACCGCCCGGGCGCCCGCGTCCCAGTGTTCGGGCTGCGCGCGGCCCGCGACAATGCCCGCGAGCATGGGCGTTTGTTCCAACGTGCCCAGCTCGCCGCGGAAACGTAACCCCGTCTCGAACAGACGTACGCGCTGTTGCTGGCGGTTACGGTTGTACTGCAGCGCCCCCACTAGCCCCGGCCAAAGCGTGCTGCGCATCACGCCCAGCTCCTCCGAGAGCGGGTTGGCCAGCGCCAGTGGCCGCTGGTCCGGATCCAGCGACTCGTTCAACGCGGCCGAGACGAAGCTGTAGGTGATCGCCTCCTGATAGCCACGGTCCACCAGCGCGCGCCGCAGCCGCCGGCGCGGCAGATGCCCTTCGGGCGATGCCGCCATGGCCATTGGCACGGCCGCCCGGCTGACCGGCAGCGCCTCATAGCCATGGATGCGCGCGATCTCCTCGATGAGATCCACCTCACGCTCAATATCGAAGCGCCAGCTCGGCACCGCCACCCGCCAGCCATCGTCCGCCGCTTCAACGCCCATACCGAGGCGCTCCAGGATGCCGCGCACCTCATCGGCCGCGAGCTCGACCCCGAGCACCGACGCCAAGCGGCTCGCGCGCAGATGCACCGCCCCACGCTCGGGCAAGGCCTCGCTGTAGCAGACCTCCGTGACGGGACCAGCTTCCCCGCCGGCGATCTGAACCAGCAGCGCGGTGGCGCGCTCCATGGCCCAACGCTGACCCTCCGGATCGACGCCGCGTTCGAAGCGATGGGAGGAATCCGTGTGCAGCCCGTACGCTCGGGCGCGACCGGCGATGGCGCTGGGCGCGAAGAACGCCGATTCCAGGAAGACATCGTTGGTGTGCTCGCCGACCGCCGTCGCCGATCCGCCCATGATCCCGGCCATGGCGACCGGCTTGGCATGGTCGGCGATCACTAGCGTGTCACCATCGAGCGAGACGGAGTCGCCGCTGAGCAGGGTGAGCTCCTCGCCCGAGCGCGCCCGCCGCACCTCGATCCCGCCCGCCAGCGTGGCGAGATCAAAGGCGTGCATCGGCTGACCCGACTCCAGCATGACGTAATTGGTGACGTCCGCAGCGACGTTGAGCGGGCGCACGCCCGCGCGGCGCAAACGCTCGCGCAACCACAGCGGGGACGCGGCCGTGGCGTCGATTCCGCGCACGATGCGACCAAGGTAGCGCGGGCAGGCAGCGACGTCGCTCACGGTAACGTTTAGTTCATCACCGTGTTCCGCGGCAATCGGCTCCGCCTCAGGGCCGGTGACCGGCTGCCTTGCCAGCACGCCAACCTCACGGGCCACGCCCGCCATCCCCAGGCAGTCACTGCGATTGGGGGTGAGATCCACCTCTAGGACGTTGTCGTCCAGATCCAGGTACTGCCATAGATCCTCGGCGACGGGTGCGTCCGACGGAAGCGCCATCAGACCCGAGGCATCCTCGCTCAGGCCCAGCTCACGGGCCGAGCAGAGCATCCCCGCGGACGCCACGCCACGCAGCTCCGTGTGCGTGACGATCGTGTCATCCGGCAGCGCCGCGCCCACGGTCGCCAGTGGTGCCCTCAGACCAACGGCCGCATTAGCCGCGCCACAGACCACCTGAACGTCCTGACTACCGGCGCCGGCAACCTGGCAAACGCTCAACCGCTCGGCCTCGGGATGGGGCTCGCAGGCAGTGATCTCGCCAACGACCACGCCGCTGAACCCGGGCGCGGCCGGCTCGATGGCGTCCACCTCCAGCCCGGCCATCGTCAGCCGGTGGCTGAGTTCCGCCGTACTGCCCGGCTCCGCCACCCAGTCGCGCAACCATTGTTCACTAATTCGCATGCCTTCGTCCTTATCCCGCCAGCCCGATCAGCGGAACTGGCGCAGGAAGCGCAGATCGTTATCGAAGAAGATGCGCAGGTCGTCCACGCCGTAGCGCAGCATCGCCAGGCGCTCGACGCCCATGCCGAAGGCGTAGCCGGTGAAGCGCTCGGCGTCCACGCCGGCGTCCTCGAAGACCTTCGGATGGACCATGCCGCAGCCCAGGATCTCCAGCCAGCCGCTATGCCCGCAGACACGGCAGCCGTCACCGGCGCAGAACAGGCAGGCCACATCCACCTCGGCGGAGGGCTCGGTAAATGGGAAATACGACGGCCTAAAACGAACCGCCAGATCGCGCTCAAAGAAGCGCTTAACGAAATCGTCGAGCACGCCCTTGAGGTCCCCGAAGGTCACGCCCTCGTCCACCAGCAGGCCTTCCACCTGATGGAACATCGGGGTATGGGTGAGGTCCGAATCGCAGCGATACACCCGCCCCGGGGCGATCACGCGAACGGGCGCGCCCTCATCCTCCATGACCCGTATCTGGACCGGCGAGGTGTGCGTGCGCAGCAGATGATGGGCATCGAAGTAGAAGGTGTCGTGCATCGCCCGGGCGGGGTGGTCCGCCGGGATATTGAGCGCCTCGAAGTTATGGTAATCGTCTTCCACCTCCGGGCCCTCGGCGACGCCGAAGCCAAGGCTGACGAACAGATCCTCGATGCGCTCGATGGTCCGTGTGACCGGATGCAGCCCCCCGACCGTCTCACCGCGCCCCGGCAGCGTAACGTCCACGCGCTCGGCGGCCAGCGTGGCCTCCATCGCCTCGGCCTCGAGCACCTCACGCCGGGACTGCAACAGGCCCTCGACGCGCTGCTTAGCCTCGTTGATGGCCTGCCCCGCCGCCGGGCGCTCATCGGCCGGGAGCTGGCCGAGCGACTTCAGCCGTTTGGTGAGCTCGCCCTTCTTGCCCAGGTACCCGACCCGCAGCTGCTCCAGCGCCTCAAGATCGTGCGCCGCATTAATGGCCTCCTCAGCCTCACGGGTGAGCTGTTCCAGGTCTTGCGTCATCGCTCGCTACCGTTAACCGATAAAAAAAGGGAAGGATCCCGAGGCCCCTTCCCTTTAGCAAACCGACACGGCGTGGCGACCACGCCGCGGCCCGCCGCCTCAGTCGAGGTTGGCGCGCGCCTGCTCGGCCAGCTTGGCGAAGCCGGCCTCGTCGTGCACGGCTAGATCGGCGAGGAGCTTGCGATCCACCTCAACCTCGGCCTTGTGCAGGCCATTAATCAGCCGGCTGTACGACAGCCCGTTGGCTCGGGCAGCCGCGTTGATGCGCTGGATCCACAGCGCCCGAAATTGGCGTTTGCGTTGCCGCCGGTCACGGTAGGCGTATTGCCCCGCTTTGGTGACGGCCTGATTGGCCACTTTGTAGGTCTTGCGGCGGGCGCCATAGTAGCCCTTCGCCTTTTTCAAGACCTCCTTATGGCGGCGACGCTTGGTAACGCCGCGCTTGACTCGGCTCATCGTCGTTGCTCCTGAGGAGGGTGGGTTTAGATGTGAGGCACCAAGCGCTGGATGCTGTGCTCGTCCTTCTTGTGAACGAGCGTTGCATGCCGAAGTCGGCGCTTACGCTTGGATTCCTTCTTCGTCAGGATATGGCTCTTATAGGCGTGGGCGCGCTTGAAGTGGCCCTTGCCCGTCTTGCTGAAGCGCTTCGCCGCGCCCCGATTGGTCTTGATCTTTGGCATTGATTCTCTCCGATACCGCAAAACAAACGCCCGGCGCGCCGAGCGTTGGCGCCGGCCGCCTCGCGTTACTTGCTCTTACGCGGCGACAGCATCATCACCATCAACCGCCCTTCCATGCGCGGGCGCTGATCCACCGTCGCCACGTCTTCGACGTCTTGTTCCACGCGCTGCAGCAGATCCATGCCCAGATCCTGATGGGCCATCTCGCGCCCGCGGAAACGCAGCGTACACTTCACCTTGTCGCCGTCGTCGAGGAAGCGCCGCACGTTACGCAACTTGGTCTGGTAGTCGCCCGCGTCCGTCCCGGGGCGGAACTTAACCTCCTTGACCTCGATCTGCTTCTGCTTCTTACGAGCGGCCTGCTGCTTTTTCTGCTGCTCGAACTTCCACTTGCCGTAATCCATGATCCGCGCCACGGGCGGATCGGCATTACCGTCGAGCTCAACGAGATCCATGTCCTCCTGGCCCGCGCGTTCGAGCGCATCGTCGCGACCAACGATGCCGACCTGCTCGCCCTGCGAGTCGATTAACCGGACGTTAGATGAATCGATATCCTCATTAATCGAGCGCTGATCGCCCTTCTGGCGCTGGGCGCCTGGCTTCTTACGTGCAGCGATGCTTTCAACCCTCCGACGCGGTTCGGCCCAGCCGTGCGATATCTTCGTTGAGACGCTCGACGAACGCCTCGAACGGCATCGACCCGAGATCATCCCCGTCCCGAGTCCGCACGGCCACGGCGCTGGATTCGCGCTCTTGGTCCCCCACAACGATCATGTACGGGACGCGGCGCAACGTGTGCTCGCGGATTTTAAAGCCGATCTTCTCGTTCCTCAAGTCGGCCTCGGCGCGAAACCCCTGCCGCGTCAGGTGGTTTTGCACCTCGCGGGCGTAATCCGCCTGATTATCCGTGATATTGGCCACCACGGCCTGCGTCGGCGCCAGCCACGGCGGCCAGTTACCACCGTAGTGCTCAGTGAGCACGCCGAAGAAACGCTCGAATGAGCCGTACACCGCCCGGTGGAGCATCACCGGCGTATGGCGGTCGCCATCCTCGCCCACGTACTCCGCGCCCAGACGCTCCGGCATCGCAAAATCGACCTGCATCGTCCCGCACTGCCAGACCCGATTCAGGCAGTCGCGCATCGCCAGCTCAACCTTCGGCCCGTAGAACGCGCCCTCGCCCGGGTTGGTGGTGTAGTCATAGCCCTTAGCGTCCAGGGCCTCGGCCAGCGCCGCCTCGGCACGGTCCCAGGCGGCATCCGAACCGACGCGCTCCTCGGGCCGGGTCGACAGGGCCACGACGATGTCATCGAAGCCGAAGTCCGAGTACACCTCGAAAGCCAGATCGAGAAAATCCGAGACCTCCTGCTGGACGCTGCGCTCCTCGCAAAAGATATGGGCATCGTCTTGGGTGAAGTTGCGCACGCGCATCAGCCCGTGGAGCGTGCCCGAGGCCTCGTTGCGATGGCAGTTGCCAAACTCGGACAGCCGCAGCGGCAGGTCCCGATAGCTCTTCAGGCCCTGATTGAACACCTGCACATGGCACGGGCAGTTCATGGGCTTAACCGCGTAGTCCCGGTTCTCGGACTCGGTGACGAACATATCGTCCCGGAACTTAGCCCAGTGGCCCGAGCGCTCCCAGAGACTGCGGTCCACCAGCTCCGGGGTGCGGATCTCCTGGTAGTTGTGACCGCGCAAGCGCTCCCTCAGGTAATCCTGGAGGACGGTGTAGATCGTCCAGCCCGCCGGGTGCCAGAACACCATCCCCGGCGCCTCCTCCTGGATATGGAACAGGTCCTGATTGCGCGCGATGCGGCGATGATCGCGCTTGCGCGCCTCCTCCAGGTTGTGGAGGTACTGCTTGAGCGCCTTCTTCTCGCCCCAGGCCGTGCCGTAGACGCGCTGGAGCTGCTCCCGGCTGGAATCGCCGCGCCAGTAGGCGCCCGCCAGCGCGGTCAGCTTGAACGCCTTGCAGAAACGCACGTTCGGCACGTGCGGGCCCAGGCACATATCCACGTACTCTTGGTGGAAATACAGCGCCATCTCACCGACCTCGGGCATGGCGTCGATGAGCTCGACCTTGTAGTCCTCACCGCGCTCCCGGAAGATCTCACGCGCCTCATCGCGCGTTTTCACCTCCTTGATAACGTCGTACGCCTGGTCGATGAGCTCATCCATGCGCTGCTCGATGGCCTCACGGTCGTCCGGCGTGAAGCCCGGGTCATAGCGGATGTCATAGTAGAAGCCATCCTGGATCACCGGCCCGATAGCCATCTGGGCCTCGGGATACAATTGCTTCACCGCCTGACCGAGCATGTGCGCGCAGGAGTGGCGGATGATCTCCAGGCCCGCCTCATCCTTAGGCGTAATGATCGCCAGCTCCGCATCCTCGGTAATGCGGTCGCAGGCATCCCTGAGCTCGCCATTGACACGGCCGGCGAGCGTGGCCTTGGCCAGACCCGAGCCGATGTCCTGGGCGACCGCCATAATGGAGGGCGCATCGTTGTAGGCGCGTTGACTGCCGTCCGGGAGGGTAATCGTGGGCATCGTCTGCTCCCCAGTGGTGACCGATACGAGGGGCCACATGCATGTCGGCCCGCCACCGAGCGGGCCCCAAACAAAAAGGCACCGCCAAAGCGGTGCCTCTTCCAATACTTGGTAGGCGCGAGTGGACTCGACGGATTCGCAAGGACAGCGAATCCGAGCGAGCGAAGCGAGCCCAACGGGCGAGGCCCACGGAAGGGCCGAGCAGCCACCCACCCTTGGGTCCGTGGTTCAACT
>CAJXKP010000001.1 GCA_913055565.1 uncultured Ectothiorhodospiraceae bacterium | reverse complement strand
TATGGCAGGCTTTTTGGGTAAGCCTATTGAGACAGCCAAGCTCCTGGATACGCTTAATGAGCTGACGGATAGCGGTGACGAGCCGCCGTCAGTGGAACGGGCTAACTTGCCGCCGCCATCGGTGCCGCTGGCGGCACAGGGCGACACCGTCACGCCCATCGACAGCCATCCTGACTACACGGCGACAACCGGACCGGTGGTCGATGACGAGGCGATGAGGCGGCTGGTCGAGCTCGATGATGATCCTGGGTTCCTTAGGGACGTCCTCCATGATTATCAGCGCGATGCGGAGCGCGAGATCGCTCGCCTGGAGACCGCGCTCAGCAATGGGAATCTTGGCGAGGTTCGCGAGGCGATTCACGCGCTGGCTGGTATCTCGGGCAACGCTGGCGCCTGGCGCGTTGAGAGCATTAGCCGGAGCCTGCTGGAGGCAAGCCCGGAGTATCTGCGTAACGAGGGCCGTAATCTGGCGAGTGAGCTCCAGTTGGAACTCACCCGCTTTATCAATAGCGCTCCGGCGGCGCTTAGCCGGTGGATTGGGGCCCCCCTTCCGATGTAGATGGGCCGCGGGATTGGGCCAGTCGTCGGTCCTGCGCTCGTGCGAGTCGCTCCATTTTGCGCAACTCCCCCTCGCCGAGAGTTAGGGCTGTATCGACCCATAGCTCGGTGATCGCCATAAGCTCCGACTCCGTCACCGGCCTGACGCGTTCACGCATCTGATGGAAGGCGCGTTGGGTGTGCCAGAGCCTACGCTCGCGGTGGATGAAGTCGTAGACCCCATTCTCACCCTCGCCATCGTCGATAATGGCGTCGACGAGCCCCGTTTCGTGCAGCTCCGGGGCCGTGTAGAGGCGGCCACTGAGCATCATCCGTTCGGCCTCCACGGGGCTGAGTCGACGTGTCAGGAAGCTGTAGGCTCCCATGCCCGGAAAGAGGCCGAACAGGACCTCCGGTAGGGCGAACGTGGCACTGCGTTCGGCGATGATGACGTCACCGGCAAGGGCGCATTCGAAGCCGCCGCCTAAGGCGTCGCCCTGAACCAGCGAGATCGTGCGTATGGGGAGTTGAAGATCGGTCCCCCGCCCGTGCTGGACCTGGATGCAGGCTTGTGCGTAGCGCAGTAGGCGATCGCGGTCACCTGCTCGTATGAGTTCCGCGAATCGCGGTAAATCGCCACCCAAGTTGAATATCCCGGGCAGTCGGGACCCCGTTACGTAGTAGCGGAAGGGGCATTCGCCCTCGTTAGCGGCTAGACGCTGGAGGTAGCCGTGAATCTGTTTCATTTCGCGTAGGAGGCGAAGCGTAAAGCTGGGGCGGCCCTTGGGGGCCATGTATTCCCAGAAGATACCCTGTTGACGGTCCTCGACGAATTCCATTTCTGCAAGGGTCGGTGGCTGCGGTGCATCGCTGACGCTGTTCGGGGTCGCATTGGCCTGGTCGAGCTGGTCAATCGGCTTGCGGTTACTGACCTTGGTCTTGGCTGCTTTGACGTACATCACGTCCCCCCTTGGAGGTTTGGTGGAAGGCGTCTTCAAAGATGCTGGGTCGCCATGGAGGCTGCAAGGTCGTGCCCCCCAGGTCGTTGATCAGGGGGTGTAGCTATCCAGAATCGGGACGGGTGCTTACGCTGACGACCGTGGCAGAAGCGCCGTGTCTCGGCTGGCTGGCGCGCGGGATTGGCTCTCTATTGACGTCGGTGAAGCGCAGAGGTGCTTTGGGATGAGCGGCAAACGGATGGTGTTTTTGGCGTTGGCAGTGGCCGGTCTAACGGCAACCTGGTATCACAATCTCGCTTTCATGTTGGGCGACGGTGTCGGCCTTTCGCTTTGGGCCTTCTTCCAAGCGGGTTTCGTAAACCACGCAGCCGCGTCGTTGTCAGTCGACCTGCTCATCGCGGCCGCAACCGGGGTCGTTTGGATGAGCTGGGAGGCCCGGCGTTTGGAGATGCCCCATCTCTGGGTTTATTACCTGGCTACCGCTATTGCGTTTGCGTTCGCATTCCCGTTGTTCTTGTGCCATCGCGAGCTTTATTTGCGTAGAGGTTAGCCTGATTTGAGGGAGCCGGGTCGCACTGCTAGAGCTGAGCTCCCAACCCTTGGTCTAATAAAGCGGCGGCGCAGCACGAGCTGTCGAGACTTCACTGATCATAAACCTGTTTGCGGAATAAGTCGGGTTACTCAGCCTGCCAGGCCGAGTCGACTCCTCTGAGATAGGTTAGGCCGTAGGGGTCGTCCTCCAGGTGATCGACAAGCGGCGTCGGTAGGTCCGAGGCCAGTTCGGCCGAAGAGGCTGCGGCCGGCATGGCGATGGCGGCTACCGTATCGGTGTCACCGGTGTAGGCGACGCACCGCCGGAGGACGTCGGCTTGCGACTGTCCCTCCATGAGTGCCGTGACCGCGGCCCGTACGGCCATCCAGCCCCGCGAGCCGACCTTGCCGCGCCAGACCGGCGTCCAATCGCCCGCGACGTGATGGTCTAGAAAACGGCCGAGGTCTGTGAGTGGCCCGCGGCGGTGGTGGCAAAAGTGCAGGCACAGGGCCGAGGCCTGCGCCGCTCGTCGTCCCGTGTCCGTATCGTGGGTAATAGCGGCCTGGACGGCCGCGCGTTCGATGACCTCCTGCGGGTCGGTGAATACCCCAATAGGTGGGGCGCGCATCGCGGCGCCGGTCTTGTCGCTGCGGGGCCGGATGCGGGCTAGCAGCTCGTTGCCGCTGTCAATCTGTTGCAGCAGCTGATGGAAGCCCTTGGCGTATCCCGGGCGTGGACCCCGATGGAAGGCGTCGACGAAGCGCTCGGCCAGACGTTGCGGCGTCCAGGCATCGCCGTCGATGATGGCCTCCGTGACCGCGAGCCCCATCTGGGTGTCGTCGGTATAGTTGCCGGGCGGCAAGGGGTGACGCGGATGCTGTACGTAATGGCTCAGATCGTTGTAGCGGCGCACGAAATCCGCCGGCGCGTACTCAAACCCCGCACCGTAGGCGTCGCCAATAGCCATCTCGACGAGCATGGCAACCTCCACTGCCTTTAGAGTTCGGGCGATGGTGCCTGACGGACGCGAATCGATGGCGATCCAGCTGCTGGCAATCCTAGGGTCTTAGGGGGTGATAATCGAGGCTGATATACCCTCTTCCTGAGGCCGCCGCGCTTGGACGCCCCGTAAGGGCTAACGGAAGCCGTCCGGCTTTGTGTGTGAGCCAGCGCGGGCGCCGAACTCTCTTCCCGTCAAGCAGTCTACCAGCCTTCTGTCCCGGGCTCGCCCTTGAAAGGTCCCTGTATACGGCTGGTGATCCAGCCGCCATAGAAGCGTCCAGACTGCGGCTGCACGCGTTCACCCCCGACGTAGCACGCATCGACCTGGCCCGCATAGAAGGAGACGTAGCCGGCAATAGCGGCGTGCGAGGCAACCGGGTCGTCGTAGGCCCAGCACACGTCGTCGATGAGGCCGTCGTCGGTCTGGAGGCTCCAATAGCGCGCCCTGCCCTTGAACTCGCAAAAGGTCTGCGTGTTGCTGCGCTGTAGGCGGCTCCAGTCCACCGCGTCCGGCGGCAGGTAATAGCAGGGTGGATGGGAGGTTTCGAGGACACGGTAGCCACCCACCGCATCCGCGAGTAGCTGATCGTCGTGCACCACCTGCAGCCGGGCCTCGACAGGCTCGACGCGCGGTGGCCGCGGATAGGACCAAACGGATTCCGTCGTCGTTGGCTCGGCCATCGTCGGATCCTCATGCATGGCTGTCGGTGGCATCCCACGCCAAGCGCAGGCCACCAAACTGATGTCTGATGTGCGGTTCGAAGAAGTTGCGGAACGAGGGCCGTAGTAGACGCCGATCGGTGAACCGGCTGCCGCCGCGTAGCACGTAGTGATTGCCGTCGAACCATGGCACCGAATACCCCTCGTAGGGGAAGGCCTGGAACCCCGGATAGGGCTCGAGCGTATTGGCACACCACTCCCAGACGTCGCCTACATCAACGAGCTGACCCCGTTGGGTCGCGGCCTCCCATTCGTGCTCGTGGGGGAGGCGGGCGCCGGCCCATGCGGCGAAGGCCCGCGCCTCGTGATGGTTGATGCCGCTGACCGGGGCATCGGCGGCCAGGGGTTCGGGGCCGTAGGCGCCGTACCAGGCGTAGCGCCCCGCGCTATCAATGCGCCAAGTGGCCGGGTTGCGGGTAGCGGTTTCGCGCAGCCAGGCGGCGCCTTCCGCTGACCACCAGCGCGCCGCCGGGTCGTAGCCGTCGGCGTCCATGAACGCCAGCCACTGTGCGTTGGTTACCGGCCGGCGCGCCAGGTCGACACCGTCGAGTCGTACGGTCTGCGCGGGCCCCTCGTTGTCGTAGCCACGCACGTCGTCCGTGCCGACGCGGTAACTGCCCGCCGGTAGGCGAACGCTATCCGGCGGTACTGGTTGCGGCAGTACGGCGCGCGATAGGCCGAGCGCTGCCGTGTCCGGATCACCGGTCCGCATCGCTGCCAGGCAGTAGCAAAGCGTCTCGCGGTGCTGGGCGTAGTGTTGCTCAAGGAAGTGCGCCAGATAGTCGCGCGCCATTAGGGGATGTTCGGCCAGACGAGGGGGTGGCTCCGCCAGCCGCTCCAAGGTAAGGCGGTGGATGGCGGCGGCCCATCCCACCAGGGTGTCGCCGCTGGGAAGACGCCCCGCCCGCTCTTCCTTGGCGTTGTTCTCGGGGAAGTAGAGCGCATGGTCATCCGGATCCGCGGGTGATCCGAGGATCGATTCGTCGATCCAGTAGCGTTCTACCAGCGCGCAGTGGCCGATGTGCCAGCCGATAGGACTGAGCTCGGGATGGTACTGTCGGCGCAGGGTTTCGTCGTCCAGTTGGCGCGCCAGCGCCAGGCCCCATGCCTGGTGTCGTGCCAACGCGTCCAGCGGCCCTTCCCGCTGGTCACGCTGGCCAATACTAGAGGGGGAAGGTTGTCGCCTCATGGCCCGGCTCCATGACAACGATGTGATGGGGTGGTACCGCTTGCCAACCGGTGTCGTCGTCCAGTGGCTCGGAAGCCACCAAGCGTCCGCCACGGAACCGCGGATGGGCTGCATGGCTGTGCAGACTGGGGCACGGTCGGCGAACGGCGTGGCGCAGCGCCACAAGGGTGTCGCCGCGCGCGACGACGATGTTGAGAAGGGCGCCGAGCCCCGTGTCGTCGAGCCAGCGCTCGACATCCTTCATCGCCGCGCGCAGGGCGGCGATGAGATCGTCGTTGTGCTGTGCCAGCGCCTGTCGTAACCAGGCGAACAGGTACTCGGAATCCGTGGTGCCGTGGATCTCACGCTCCAAATCCGGCGAGAGGTGGTGGCGCAACGGCCCGCGTACGGCGTCGTTAAAGCCCTCGATATTGCCGTTATGCAGGAATAGCAGGCCGTCACCGCTAAACGGTTGGGTGTTGGCGTAGCCGTTGGATAGGGGGTCGGTGGCGCTGCGTACATTGGCCAGCCAAGTCCGGCTCGCCAACGATCGGCCCAGGCCCTCCAGGTTGGGATCGGCCCAAGCGGGCAATACGTTGCGGTAGATGGCCGGCTGGCCATCTACCGTGTACCAGCCGAAACCGATGCCGTCGGCATTGACCGTCGCCGAAACGGCCTCCTGAGGCGCGTGGGCCTGCTCGATCAGGCTATGCGGAGGCGATAGAAGAAAGGTCTCAAGTCCCAGTGTCTCGCCGTTATAGGCAGCCAGTCGGCACACGGCCTACCCCTTTATTCCCTTGTTTAATGGCAAACTAATACAACTTTTGTCCTAGGCCAAGCGAACCATCCACCGAGGTCTCCCGCCGGGGACTCAGGATGTTTGTTAGGCGGTGGCCGGCCTGGGTCTCTCCGCCATTACGCTCGCTGAGTCGCCATGCCGTAGCGTCAGCAACCGGGTTGGGCCCGCCTGGGGCAAAATCCAGGACGCCATCGGGCGGGAATACACCAGTACAAGCTCGGTCCGCGAGCCTTGCCGAAAGGTGTTAGACGGCTTTAAGGCACGACAGTGACAGGGCGGGCGCGGTTGTCTCGCTAGCGAGCAGGCGTCGGAGGCGGCGCCCACCCGCCGCTGCGGGCTATTGGGCGCGTCTGCGACGAAGCCCCCGCGAGCTAGCGTCAGGCCAGGTCGCCGCGGGGGTTGCGAGAGGTGCCCGCTCGCGTCATTCAGTCAGCCGCTCCCGATAGCTGGTCAGGATCTGGTCGTCCGCCGTGGGGTAGTCGGGGGCCAGGGTCTCAAGCTCTTGGGCCACGATGGCGGCGACCACGGCGCGTGCGGTTGGCTTGTGGTCGGCGGGGATGACGAACCAGGGGGCCTCGGGGATGTGGGTGGCGGTGAGCGCGTCCTCGACGTAGCCCAGCAGCTCGCTGCGCCGGTCCCAGGCATCGATATCGGCGGCGTCGAACTTCCAGCGCTTGTGGGGCCGATCAAGGCGCTTGAGCAGTCGTTGGCGGTGCTCTTCTTGAGATAGGTGCAACCAGAATTTAAGGATTCGCGTGCCCTCCTGCGCCAGATGGGCCTCAAAGTGGCGCAGGGCGGCGTAGCGCGTCGGCCAGTCGTAGTGATCCGCCGTATGGACGGGCCAGGCGCGCTCGGCGATGACCACTTCGTGGTGGCCACGATTAAACGCGGCGACGTCACCGTAGGCGGGTAGCCAGGGGGTGATGCGCCAGAGGAAGTCGTGTTGGGTCTCGGTGCCGATGGGCCTACCGAAGGACCAGGCGTGGAAGGCGGCCGGATCCATGTAGCGCGCCAGCACGCGGATGAGGCTGTCCTTGCCGCTAGCGTCGAGCCCGTGGAGGACGAGCAATAGTCCACGCCGACGTTGGGCGCGCAAGCGGCGCTGGTGCTCGCCGATGGTCGTGAGGCTCGATGTTAGATCCGGCGTGACCGTCTCGTTGGACAGGGCCGTGGCGTAGGCGCTCAGGTGCGGCTGGTTCGGGTCGTACTGCCATCGCGCGGCGGGCAGCGCGTCAATTGGTGCCATGGGTCGGACTCCTTGGGGCCGTGGCGGGTAACCTTAGTCACCCATGATCCAACGGGCGCTGCACAGTTACCCGATTAACGGCCGGCTGCCGGTACAGGCCACCTCGCCGTTCGGTAACGGGACGCTCATCGCCGACGCTACTATACCGGCTCTTGCCGCGCTTGGCCGGGCTGGCGCCGCCCGTCAGGCCTTGATGTCTTCGGTACGCCAGGCCTCGGCAAAGCGTTGCTGGGTCTCGGTAAGCTCGTCGATGCCGACCTCCAGGGTTGCCAGCTTGATCTCGGCGACCTCGCGGTCGACGGCGTCCGGGACGGGGTGAACGCCGGCATTGAGATCGTTCCGGCGCTCCATCAGATCCACCGCGGCCATTAACTGGGTCCCGAAGGTCTGGTCCATAACCTCCGCCGGGTGGCCCATGGCCGTGGGCGCGGCCAGGTTGGCCAGACGCCCCTCGGCCAGCAGGTTGAGCCGGCGACCGTCGTTGAGGGTGAACTCCTCCACTCCGTCGCGAACCTCGCGGCGGGTTTCGGCCATCCCGGCCAGGTCATCGGCATTGATCTCGATGTTGAAGTGGCCGGCGTTGGCCAGCACCGCGCCGTCTTTCATCTGCCGGAAATGGCCGTCACGCAGGACATCGCGGTTGCCGGTGGCGGTGATGAAGAAATCACCCCAGCGCGCGGCCTCGCTCATCGGCATGACGTCGAAGCCGGCCATATGCGCCTCTAGCGCTCGGCGGGGGTCAACCTCGGTGACGATCACGCGAGCATTCCAGCCCCGGGCCTTCTCGGCCAGGCCGCGGCCGCAGTAGCCGAAACCGGCAATAACCACCCGCTGGCCGGCGAGCAACAGGTTGGTGGCCTGGCAGAGGTTGGTGAGCGTGGATTCGCCGGTGCCGTGGACGTTGTCGAAGTAGTGCTTCATGGGCGTGTCATTGACCGCGTAGGCGGGGAAATGCAGCACGCCCTGCCCGACCATCGCCTGCAGGCGTTGCACACCGGTGGTGGTCTGCTCGCAGGTGCCGACTAGACCGGCGGCCGCGTTCGGATGCCGGGCGACCCAGCGGGCGGTCAGCTCGGCGGCATCGTCCAGGATGAAGTTGGGGCTATGGTCGAGAACGGTCTCGTGTAACCGGGCGAGCTCGTCGTCGCTCACGCCATGGCGCATATGACCGGTGATGCCGCTTTGCTCGGCGAGCGCCGCCATGACGTCGTCCTGGCTGGACATGGGCTCGCTGCCCGTGAAGACCACCTCCGCCCCGGCGGCGGCCAGGGTCTCGATGAAGACGCCGGTCTTCGCCTCGACGTGCGAGCACACGGCGACCACGGTGTCGGCGAACGGCTGGGTCTCGCCGAAGCGCTGGCGAAGGCGCGCATGAATGGGCATGTGCGCCCGCGCCCAATCGAGTTTCCGGCGACCTGAGTCCACGTCCACGGCTGCCATGCTGACCCCTGCAATGTTGTCGGCGGTGAGGAGATGCGAGATTCTAGCGTTCCGGTGGGATGGACGCTAAACAGTGCCTCTGATGGGCAGCAATTCTAGTTATGTGATTGCCAGGAGGGCGCGTGGCCGGGTTACTCCCTGCCGAGGGACGCCCTCGAGCTTCCCTGGAGCCTCGAGTGCGGCCTTCCCTGGCCGCAGACGCCCTCGGCAGAAGCTAAAGCGATCACCTCGAAGGCCAACATGGGAATGGCTGTCTGATAGGCGCTTGGCCCACCCCGGGGTCTTGGGCTGGATTGATCCGCCCTGGCAATTGAGACAGGGGTGGCGTTAGTGCGCATGGGTTAGGCCACCCAGAGCGCTGGGATAAACCGCTGCCAGATCGGAGGGGGTTGCCGTACGATGATGGCGTCCGCGCTCTGGATCATAGGGCGCCTTTGGACCCTGCCGGGATGACCGGGCATTTCCCCATGCCGGCATCTCAGCCCCGGCTGGCGCGATTGCCGCAGCAGCGCTTGTATTTCTTACCGCTGCCGCAGGGGCAGGGTTGGTTACGGCCAACCTTCTCGCTGCGGGCGGGTCGTGGCGGTGTTGGCTTGGTAGGCATAACCGGCTCCTGGTCGAGCCCAGCGCCATCGGTTTGGCGGTAGCGTTGCGCGACGGCTGCCAGCTCCAGCAGCGCCCTCGGCATTTGCCGCACGGCGCTGTCGACGACTTGCTCCGTCGGGATGTCGTTGCCCTCCGCCTTGGCGGTCTTCGCGAGCGCTTCCGGGTCGGCGAGCATGCGTGCCGTTAGGTAGGCCCTCTCGACCACGTCGCCCTCCGCGTCGCCTTCGGCAACGCTCGCTGCTTTACGCTCGGCGGCGTCGCCGAATGTCTCAACGGCGATGCAAAAGCCGGTTACCCATTGGCGAATCGGGGCCTCGGGCTGGCCATCGCGCTTAGGGTCCTCGGCTGGTTGCGCGCCGTCGGGCAGGGCGGGCTCGCCCTCGATAAGGCACTCGTTGATGGTGTTGTAGGCCTCCATGATCGCCTGGATGAGCTCCTGGGCCTGGGCGTTATTGTCGACGGCTGCGTCGGCCGACTCCGGGTCACCGAGCAGAAGCGTTAGCCATTCCGAGGGTTGGATGAGTTCGGGATTGGTGGCGATACCGAAGAGGTAACCGTGCAGGCCGTAGTAGTCCGTCAGCCAGGTGCCGTTGGCCCGGGCGCGTTGACAGAACGCCTCAAGCACGCCGCGGTGATCGTCTGGATAGATGACGATCTGGCCCGTGTTGGGGGGCGGTCCACCGCTGGCCGCGGCGTCATGCAGGTTGGGCGGGCCGAATCGCTCGGACCAGGCGTCAATGGAGCGCTCGATGATGGTCTCCATGACCGGGATGCGCCGTATCTCGCGGCCTTCCAGCAGGGCGGTGGCCGTTACGGCCATGCTATTCCTCAAGCCGGCGTCGCTGCCGCCGAGTGTCGCCAGGGCGCTGCGATAGAAGATCTCGGCCCACCAGGCGCGTTGCTCGTCGAGCTCGGCGCGCAGACGCCGCTTCATGGTGTCCTCGTTGGGCGATCTGTCTAGCAGTTGGCGTACGCGCTCGTTATCCGTGAACCACGTCGAGGTCAGCGTTAGGTGGTCGTCCCAGTTGCGGCTTTGATTGATCCAGCGGCCGCGCTTTTGCGGCGTCAACTGCGACATCTCGTCGCCCGGATCGAGGCAGGTCGTCAGCCAGGCGCGACCACTGATGGCGCGTGGACGCAGGTCGGCTAGATCGGTCGCGGCGGCGACATCGAGCAAGCCGGGGGGCGGCGCCTCGCCACGTGCCACGGTCTCGCTGGCTGCGACGGCGATAAGGGTCTTTGCCGTTGCCAGCGGTACCATGTAGACGTCGTTGACTCGCCCGAGCTGGCCCAGCAGCTCGGATTCCTCGGTCTCGTCCAGATCCGCGCGCACGTAGGCGTCGCGGATGCCGTAGCCGAGCTTGGCGAGGACGAACGACCAGCAGGCGCCATCGTTGCGTGGCTCGTTGAGGAGTATGTATTGGGCGCCGGCACCGTCAGGCACGGACAGATAGGCCACCTCGGCGTTGCCATGGGTAGGCAATTCCGGCCACGTGCGATGTCGTCGACGATAGGCGGCCAATGCCTCATCGATGGTCTCGCGGGTCGTGCCTTCCGGTAAGAAGGGCCGCAGCCATGCCAGGACGCCGGCGGCCTCACCGTCGAGTCGCCCGTTGCTCGCGCGCTGTTGGAGTGTCTCCGCGGCTGCCTGTGCCAATGCGGCGCGCGGGTCGAGGACCCAGTAGGCGCAGAGTCGGGCATGGTGCCCGCCCTCCCATGAGCCGATCTCACGGATGAGCCTCTGGCAGCCATCGTCGGGCATGGCCGAGATTAATTCGCTCAGCTGCTCGTAGACGATGGCGACGTCGTCGCCGAGTTCCGCAAGGAGGCTCCGTAGATGTTGCGCGATATCGCTTGATGGATCCTGGAGCTCGGCGTCGCCGTCGCCTTCCATGCCACCGAGCTGGTCCCGCTGGGTCTCCATGATCGCGGACGGCACTGCTAGGTCTGCTCGGCTATAGGCTTGCCCCAGACACATGATCCCGATGCTGGTGACATTCTTGGTAGCTACCGATCGGCAGTGCTGCTCGGCCGCGTCCAGGAAGTCCCTCCCTTCCGGCTTGCCGTCCTCGGCGCTGCGGCGTGCCTCGTCGAGCAGAGCCTCCAACAGGCGTCGCGCCGGGGACTCGTCGGCTTGTGCTGCTTCGAGGCTGGCTACTTCCGCCACGAGGTCGCGGGCGACATCGCGCGAGACCATTAGGGACGGGATATCGGACCACAACAGCTCGGCCGCGAAGGTATCGGGTCCAGCGCGCTCGAGGCGCTTGAGGCAATCGGCAAGGTGATTCAGTTGTTGATTCATCGGCGAGCCCTGCGGACGAGTAGTCTGTTGGAGGGCGGATAGGAAACACCGAGGCTATTGGGCGGGTCAACGACGATGGGCTATCGCGCCCGGGGCTTAGGCCAAGCGCTGGTGATTGCTTAGATCGGCCCCTGGCAATGCGCGCGACTGATAGCCGGTCAACGCGGAGGTGGGGCAGGCGATTCATGGGCCGGGATCGTCGGGACGCGGTCGAGTTCTCACAGACCTACCGGCCCATGATTCGAGCTTGACCTTGTACCCTACTAAAGGGTTTAACCTAATCCCATACCAGCGATAGCAAAGGCGAGCGGGTCATGACTGCGTCGCAACCAGAACTGACCATCGGCCAGCTCGCGCGGGCGAGTGATGTCGGGGTCGAGACCATCCGCTTCTACGAGCGCGAGGGGCTAGTCCAACCAAGCGGCCGCCGAGCCAATGGCTATCGCGTCTACCACCCGGATGCCGAGCAGCGGCTGGCCTTTATTCGCCGGGCCAAGGCGTTGGGCTTCTCGCTGGGCGAGATCCGCGAGCTCCTGGCCCTGGCGTCACCCGACGGTGATCGCTCGGAGGTGAAGGCGGTCGCCGAGCACAAGCTAGCCGAGATCGAGCGCCGCATCGAGGAGCTCCAGCGCATGCGTCGTGCCCTTGGCGAGCTCACGCGGCAGTGCTCGGGCCACGGGCCGGTCGAAGGCTGTCCGATCATCGAGACATTGAATGGGGAGGCGTGTAATGACTGACCGCGACGAGGCCGCCAACGCGAGCCCAGAGCACGAAGGGAGTGGTCACTGCTGCCACCATGGCCATCACGGCGCGGCCGCCGAGGCGCCTCCGAGTGGTGACTACATCTGTGCCTGCTGCCCCGGCGTCGCCTCGGATGAGCCGGGTAATTGTCCCCATTGCGGCATGGCACTGCAGCACGTCGGCCGCTCCGAGGCCAAGACACAGTACACCTGCCCCATGCACCCGGAGGTAGTCCGGGACGAACCTGGCAGTTGCCCCGAATGCGGCATGGCGCTGGAGCCCATGACGGTTACCGCCGATGAGGGTCGCAGCGAAGAGCTACTGGCCATGACGCGGCGGTTCTGGGCCTCGCTAGTGCTCTCGTTGCCGCTGCTTATCCTGAGCATGGGCGGTCACGTCGGGCTTGATGTCGCCGGCTGGCTTCAGGCGGTGCTGGCCACGCCGGTCGTGGTGTGGGGGGGCGCGCCCTTCTTCGCCCGCGGCTGGCAGTCGCTCAAGACGCGGCGGCTGAACATGTTCACGCTCATCGCCCTGGGGACCGGAGCGGCCTACGCCTTCAGCCTGCTGGCCCTGGTCTTCCCCGGTATCCTGCCGGATGCCTTTAAGGCCGGCGGCGAGGTGCCGCTGTACTTCGAGTCCGCGGCCATGATCGTAACCCTGATCCTTCTCGGCCAGATGCTGGAGATCCGCGCCCGTGAGCAGACCTCGGGGGCGCTTAAGGCGCTGCTGGATCTGGCACCGCCGCAGGCGGCGCGCGTCAACGACGACGGCACTGAGGCGAGCGTTGCCCTGGCCGATGTGCAGGTGGGTAACCGCCTGCGAGTAAGACCGGGCGAGAAGGTCCCGGTGGATGGCGAGGTCCTGGAGGGCAGCACGTCGGTGGACGAGTCGACGATCACCGGCGAGGCCATGCCCGTGGCCAAGGCCGCTGGTGATACGGTGACTGGCGGCACGGTCAATGCCGAGGGCGGCTTCATCATGCGTGCCGAGCGGGTGGGCAGCGACACGCTGCTGGCGCGGATCGTGGATCTGGTCGCTCAGGCCCAGCGCTCGCGCGCCCCGGTCCAGGGTCTGGCGGATCGCGTGGCGGCGGTGTTTGTGCCAGCGGTCATCGCGGTATCGGTGGTCGCCTTCATCGCCTGGGCAGCGGTGGGGCCTGAGCCGGCCCTGAATTACGCCCTCGTTGCGGCGATCTCCGTGCTCATCATCGCCTGCCCCTGCGCGCTGGGCCTGGCCACGCCCATGTCCGTCATGGTCGGCGTTGGGCGCGGCGCCCAGGAGGGCGTGCTGATCCGGGATGCGACCTCACTCCAGCTCCTGGAGGATGTGGATACGCTGGTCTGTGATAAGACCGGGACGCTAACGCAGGGGCGACCGCGCCTGGTCAGCGTCGAGCCCTTTGGCGATACGGCCGAGGCTGAGCTCCTCGGCGCGGCCGCTGCCGCGGAGCAGGGTAGCGAGCATCCCCTGGCCGCGGCCATCCTGGCCGGTGCCCGCGAGCGGTCCATCACGCCGGGGATGGTCACGGACTTCCAGGCGGTGACCGGCCAGGGCGTACGGGCCACGCTTGACGGGCGGACCATCCTCATCGGTAACGCCGAGCTGTTGGCCAGCGCTGGGGTGGCGACGGCCTCCCTGGAGCAACGCGCCGATGGCCTGCGCTGCCAGGGGCAGACCGTGGTGCTGGTGGCTATTGATGGCGCGCCGGCAGGGCTGCTCGGTGTCGCCGACCCCATTAAGGCGACCACACCGGAGGCCCTGGAGCAGCTGCATTCGGCCGGCATACGTGTGGTCATGTGCACCGGTGACAACGAGACCACCGCCCGCGCCGTGGCCCTTGAGCTCGGCATCGACGAGGTGCGCTCCGGGGTCTCGCCGGAGGATAAGCACGAGCTGGTGAAGGCCCTCCAGCGCGAGGGCCGTACCGTGGCCATGGCCGGTGATGGCGTTAATGATGCCCCGGCGCTGGCGGCGGCGGATGTCGGTATCGCCATGGGTAGCGGCACGGATGTAGCCCTTGAGTCGGCGCCGGTCACCCTTGTTAAGGGCGATCTGCGCGGCGTGGCCCGCGCGCGCCGCCTCTCCGCGGCGACCATGCGCAACATCCGCCAGAACCTGTTCTTCGCCTTCGCCTACAACACGGCTGGCGTGCCGGTGGCCGCCGGCGTCCTCTACCCGTTCGTCGGGGTGCTGCTCTCGCCCATCATCGCCGCGGCCGCCATGAGCGCGAGCTCCATCTGCGTGGTCACCAATGCCCTACGGCTGCGGCGCTCGAGGCTGGCTTGATGCCTGGGAAACGCTGAATAACCCTCGCGCGCCCACCGGGGCCGCTGGGCGCGCACTCAGTCAGCGTCGCAGAGCTTGGCTGTACTGCCAATACGGCGTGGTGCCCCCGCACCTTGCCTGTGCGCGGCCAGAGGCTCGTGCGAGTTGTTCAGCGTTTCTCTAGGCGCGATGTGACGAGGGCAGTCAATCGTGCGGGCGCCACTCCTGGCCCTCGAAGGCGGCAGCCGCGGTGTCCAGTAGCAGGCTGGTGATGGCCTCGCCTACGGTGGCTGGGGTGTAGGCCTGGCCTTGGGCCAATCGCTCCGCCAGATAGTCGGCATGGGGCAAGGCGCAGTCGCGGGCGGCCGCGATATGGGCCCTCAGCCCCGGGGTGTCGACCACGCCGGGCTGGAACAGACCGACCGCCGGGTCGTGTTCGTGACCCTCGTGGGCGAGGTCGGTGCGTAACTGATGCCCTAGGCGTTTGAGCGCCATCTTGCTAATGCCGTAGCTACCGGTCCCAGGCTGTGGCCTCTCATCGATGCCGGCGCCGATGAGCAGTACTCGGGCGCCGCCCGGGCAGCCTGTAAGGGCCGGCAGTAGATCGCGTGTGATCTCGAGGGGTGCGGTGAGGTTAACGGCCATCGCATGCTCGAGATCGCCTGTAACCAGCGACGCCAAGTTAGCGGCGGGTGTGCCAACGCCGGCCGCGTGGACCACGCCGGTGAGCTGATGCCCATCATCCCGGATGATCCGCTGGATTGCCCGGACCAGGGCGGCGCGATCGGTCGGTACCGCGAGGTCGACCTGGTGGCAGTAGACCTGAACGCCAGCGGTCTCGCGAGCGATGGCGTCACGTGTGTCCTCGACGGCCCCGGACCGCCCGACGAGGGCTAACGAGTGCCCGCGCGCTGCCAGGGCGTGAGCCGTAGCGGCCCCGATACCCGAGCCCGCGCCCGTGATGACGGCTAGTGCCATAGATGCCTCCAGTACGCGGCATCAAGCCTAAGGCAACTGACGCTAGAGGGCGAACGCCGGGCGGATCAGGGCTGGGATGGCCGGCGGCGGAGGATCCGTCAGTCGGCCATCCCACGGGTGCATCGGTAGCCTGGCTAGCCGGCGCCGGCCGTTGCGGCGGCACCGATGTAGACGTTCCGTCTGAGTACCAGCTCCGGGACCATGGGCGGCTCCTCGCCGATGAGCCCCAGCGCGTGGGCCTCGGCGACGGCCGCTTCGACCAGTCTGGCCTCGGGATAATAGGCCGTTTCCGGCCCCGTTAGGGCGGTCTCGTCGCCGGTGTAGGGGTCACGGTAGATTACGGCTCGATGGCTCGGCATGGTCGCCTCCGTGTTATGGCACCCATCACTAGGGAGCGTAGCGCATGGGTTCCGTGACGCCAGCCGCTTGGGCCCATGCCCTCGGCCGCGGTTCGACGGTTTACTCCGCGATGAACAGGCGCCTAGCGCCGTCGTCTACCTGGCGTATGGGGTGCTGGTAGAGGCGGCTCAGAACGGCGCTATCCAATACCTGAGCAACGGAGCCGGCAAGGGCATCGCCATCGCCGAAGAGCAGCAGGGCATGGGTGCCGAAGCGCTCGGCGAGATTGACGTCGTGCAGGCTCATGAGCGTCGCCCCGCTGTGGCGCTCGGCGACGCGCTGGAGGAGGGTGACCTGATGGTGGAGGTCGAGGTGATTGGTGGGCTCGTCGAGGAGCCATAGGATCGGGTCCTGGGTCATCAGGGTGGCCAGGGCCAGACGCCGGCGCTCGCCGCCGGAGAGGGTGAGAACATCGCGGTCCTCCAGCGTTTCCAGGCCCACCTGCGCGAGCGCGCGACGGGCGGCGGCGTAGTCGGCGGCGCCCTCCCATTGCCACGGGCCCAGGTGCGGGTGGCGGCCGATTAGGGCGGTCTCCAGTACCGTCGCCGGGAATGGATCGCTGCTGTCCTGGGGCAGTAGCCCGGCCAGCTGGGCGGTGCGCCGCCGAGCGAGCCGGTCCAGGGGCTCGCCGGCGAGTTCTACGCGCCCGGTTAATTCCGTATGGAGCCCGATAAGGCTGTGCAAGAGCGTCGTCTTGCCGGCGCCGTTACCGCCGAGAAGGGCCCAGCGCTGGCCTTCGCCCACTTCCAGATCGAGGTCCCGGCAGATGGTGTGCTCGCCGACGGTGACGGTCAGTCCGCGGGTGCGCAGTAGTGTCACGGTGTGGATCCCGTGCGGCCGCGGTAGAGCAGGAGGAGGAACACGGGCACGCCGATGAGGGCTGATAGCACGCCCACGGGCAACTGCTGGGGGGCGATGACGGTTCGAGCGAGTGTGTCCGCGACCACGAGCAGGATGCCGCCGCCCAGGACGGTGGCCGGCAGCAGCAGGCGGTGGTCGTTGCCCAGGGCCAGGCGCAGGATGTGGGGTACCACGAGCCCCACGAAGCCCACGCTGCCGGCTAGTGTGACGGCCGTTGCCGTGAGCAGCGATGCCAGGATGAAGACCGTGGTGCGTAGCGGGATGACGTTGACGCCTACCACCGTCGCTTGAAGCTCGCCGCGGGCCATGATGTTTAGCGGCCGGGCCAGGGCCCACGCGATGGCGAGCCCGATCGGCAGCACGGGCAAGGCCCAGCCGGGGCCGCCGCTGGCGGAGAGATCGCCCATGAGCCAGAATAGCATGCCGCGCAGCTCCCGTGTCGGTCCCACGGAGAGCAGGAAGCTGATTATGGCGCCCCAGCCGGAGGCGACGACGATGCCGTTGAGCAATAATCGCGTCGGCGTCCAACCGCCGCGGCCGTGACTCAGGCCGAAGACCAGCACCATGGACAGTAGGGCCCCCGCCATCGCCCCACCCGAGACGGCCACGGCGCCGAGCCCGAGGATGATGGTGCCCAGCGCCCCCACGGCCGCGCCACCGGAGATGCCCAGTACGTAGGGGTCGGCCAGGGGGTTGCGCAGCAGGACCTGCATGAGCGCACCGGCCAGTCCGAGCAGGCCGCCCACGATGAAGGCCGTCGCGGCTCGGGGCAGACGCAGTTGCCAGACAATGGAGTGGGCTAGGCCATTGGCCTCGCCGGTCAAGGCGGCGGCGAGATCGGGCCACCCCAGGCTCATGCTGCCGACGGCGGCGGCTAAAGCGAAGCTGGCCACAGACGCCATCGCCAGAGCGCCCAGCGCGATTAGGGGGCGCCGCGGGGTCATGGCCTAGGCGCTGCGCTCGCGCCGGCGCAGAATGATGTCGTGGACGACATGGCCGCGCTCGAGGCCACGGCGCTCGAACTTGGTGGGTGGGCGCTCACCGGCGTCCGCGGCGTATCGCCCCTGGCCGGCCAAGTTGTCGAAGGCATCGCTAGCCGCGATGACCTCGAGCATGTGCTCGGCGTAATCGGCCCAGTCGGTGGTCATATGCAAAAACCCGCCGTCTGTGAGCCGCGAAGCAGCGAGCTCCAGCCAGGCCGGTTGGACCATGCGCCGCTTGTGATGGCGCTTCTTGGGCCAAGGGTCAGGGTAGAACAGCTGGATGCCGGCCAGGCTGGCCTCGCGGATGCTGGTGCGCATGACTTCGATAGCGTCGGCGGCTGCTACCCGGACGTTGGTGAGGCCCTCGTCGTCCAGCTGGCGCAGAAGGTGGCCGACGCCCGGGCGATGGACTTCGATGCCGAGGTAGTCGCGTTCGGGGTGATCGGCGGCTATCTCGGCGAGTGCCTCGCCATCGCCAAAGCCGATGTCCAGGACAACCGGCGCCGTGCGCCCGAAGAGCTGGCTAAAGTCCAGGGCGTCAGTACCGGGCACCACCCCGTAGCGCGGGAATAGCTCGTCCAAGGCCCGCTGTTGGCCGGTGGTCAATCGCCCTTCGCGGCGGACGAAGGTACGAACCGCACGCTGTGGCGCTTGCTGTTCGGTCACGCCCGTCTCCTGTTGGACCCCGCCTGTCGGTCGCCAGTATCGCTGTCGTTGCCTGTTAGAAGAAGGTGCCCTCAATGGGCGACGAGGCACTGGCGTAGCGCTTGATGGGGATGCGTCCGGCGCGGTAGGCCTCGCGACCGGCCTCGATGCCCTTGCGCATGGCCGAGGCCATCAATACCGGATCTTGCGCCCCCGCGATGGCGGTGTTCATGAGCACACCATCGCAGCCGAGCTCCATGGCCTCGGCAGCGTCGGAGGCGGTGCCCACTCCGGCATCGACGAGCACGGGGACGCTGGCGTTCTCGACAATGGACAGGATGTTATAGTGGCTCTGGATGCCCAGCCCGGAGCCGATGGGCGAGGCCAACGGCATGATGGCGCAGCAGCCGATGTCCTCCAGGCGCCGGGCGATAATGGGATCATCCGTGGTGTAGACCATGACGTCGAAGCCGTCGTTAATCAGCTGCTCCGCGGCCTCAAGGGTGCCGGTGACGTCCGGATACAGCGTCTTCTCGTCGCCCAGTACCTCCAGCTTGACCAGGTTGTGGCCGTCCAGCAGCTCGCGGGCGAGTTGGCACGTGCGCACCGCGTCCCGCGGCGTATAACAGCCGGCTGTGTTGGGCAGAATGGTGTAGCGATCCGGTGGTACGACATCCAGGAGGTTCGGCTGCTCAGGATCCTGGCCGATGTTGCTGCGACGGATTGCTATGGTCACGATTTCGGCACCACTGGCCTGGATGGCTGCCTCGGCCTGGGCCATATCCTGGTACTTGCCGGTGCCCAGGAGTAGCCGCGAGTGAAACGTCCGGCCGGCGACCGTGAGGCTATCATGGCTCATGGCGAGCACTCCCATGCTGAGTTGTTGATGCCGGTTCAACCGCCACCGATGGCGTGCACGATCTCGACGCGATCACCCTGGGCGAACTGGTAGGTCTCGAACTGACTGCGCGGCAGCAGCTCCTCGTTGACCTCCATGGCGATGCGCCGGTTGCCCAGTTCAAGCTCGGCGACTAGCTCCGCGGCCGTGGCACCCTCGCGGACATCGTAGGCCTCGCCGTTGAGCGTGATCTGCATGGTGTCACCTGCGTAGCTCTTGGCCCCAGTCTAACGCATCGCAGGCTCGGATCGGACCGAGAAAGGCTTGCAGCGTGGCGCTGAGTGCGCATAATAGGCCAAGAACGCGGCTGTAGTTCAATGGTAGAACACCACCCTCCCAAGGTGGCAATGCCGGTTCGATCCCGGTCAGCCGCTCCAATCCCACTAGCGCGCCCGTACCAGCTGGCCGTTCGCACCGGATGGCCAGCGGCGCACCGTCTAGCGCCCTATTCCGGTCGCAGAATGACCCGATCACTCGCCTGGTATGCCACGTGATAGGGCGTTGCACTACAGGCGAATCGCCGAACGATGCGATGCGCCTCGCGCTTGGCGTCCTCGCCAGGACCGCGCACCACAATCTCGTTGCGGTGATACTCGATCCGACAAGTCTGCTGTGCTGTGGCTGCCATTTTGCCTCCAGCCCCTCGCTGTCGCGCCGTTAGTAACCCCCGCCGACTGCATCGCTGCCGATTCGTCATGCGGCAGCGCAGTACGGCGCGCGAGTCTGCGCGCACGTAGCGGCTGGGTAAACCCCCCAATGCCTATGAGGCAATTAGTGACCGGTCATCGTTCTCGCCGTCGCTGGTTCGATGCCGGTGAGGAAGGCCGCGAAGCCCTCAAGCAGCATCTGAACTGCGATAGCGACCAGGATCATGCCCATCAGTCGCTCCAGTGCCATGAGGCCGCGATCGCGGAGCAGTCGGTAGATCGGGTCGCCGGCGAGTAGGATCGCCATGGTCCCCGCCCAGGCGGCGGTCATGGCCAGGAACCAGTCGCCTAACCGACTCGGATCCTGGCGGGCTAGCAGCATGAGGGTCGCGAGGGTGGATGGCCCGGCGATCAGCGGCACCGCGAGTGGCACCAGGAAGATCCCCTGGTCGTCGCTCTCGCCCATGATGCCGCCTTGGGCGGGCGGGAAGATCATACGGATGGCAATGATGAACAGAATGATACCGCCCGCGACGCCCACCGCCTCGGATGTCAGCGCAAATAGCTCCATGAATGCCTGGCCGGCGAACAGGAACAGCAGCAAAACGGCGTAGGCAAACAGGAGCTCGCGCACGATGATCCAGCGTCGCCGCGAGGTTGATTCGCGGCGTAGCAGGCTCATGCAAACCGGCAGATTACCGATGGGGTCCATGATCAGGAATAGAGTTATGGCGGCGGATACCGTATCCATGACCGGCTCTCGTTGTTAGCGCAACAACGCCGCGGTTGCCGCCCCGGCAACTCGGCTGCCACGGGCCCGCCGCGCCCGACGACCCCGTGGCGTCTCCTGAGGGAGACGCTGAACAATTCGCACGAGGCTGTGGCCGCTGAGCGCGCGCCGGCGAGGTGCGGCCCGCTGAGCTGTGCTGACAGTATAGGCAAGCCTTGCGGCGCCGCCTGCGAGCGCCCCCAGCAGCCCCGCCGGGGCGCAGAGACTCGCGATACTTATTTAGCGTCTCCCTAGTGGTTGGCTTGCGGTGCCTTGCGCCGTAGGATGTAGCCGTCGTTGGCTAGGTGCTCCTGGATCTCGCGGGGCTTGAGTTTAGCGAGGTCCTTGGGGATCTCGTGGATCTCGATACCGCTGGGCGTGTGCTCGCCTAGGCTCGTTCGAAGGAAGCCCAGCATGCGCTTTTCGGCGCACAGGAGGGCCCGCCGCGCCCCGGCCTGGCGGCCGATCTGATCAAGGCGTTCGGCGATCTGGCGCGCGAAGAGCTTCTCGCTATTGGCATCGTGCTGGTCGCGGTGCTCATCGTAGATATGACCCTGGCCGCCGGGGGTGCGATTGCGGCCGCTGCTGTCGGCGTAGATCTGATCATGGTGGACGCGGTGCGCTGGATTGAGCAGCGAGTCGTGCTCAACCAGGTCGGGACCGCCCTCTAGGTCGGGTACTTCAGTATGCTCCAGGGTGAAGAATCGAGCCTGGGTGCCCTCCGCTACAACCACATAGGAATTCGTCATAAGGCCTCTCCCGCGGTCGGTGCTGTTTTCATCGGTGTACACCCTCAACCCTACTCTGACGAGTTAGTTAGGGCGAGTGGCCTGTCTGCTTTAAAGCGTAGCGGCAGCGCACGCCGTCGCTATGCGTTAGGCTAACGAATAGTTCGAAGGTATCGGCGCCGGGTCGCTGGCGCATCCGCTCGCAGGGAGGAAAAATGCGACGACTGATTAAGTGGTCCCTGATCGGTGTCGGTGGCCTGATCGGGCTCCTGGCCGCGCTGGTCATCGTGGTGGTCTTTGTGGTCGATCCCAATGATTACCGGGCCACGATTGAGGACCGTGTCGAGCAGCGCACCGGGCGCGAGCTCGCCATCGAAGGTGACCTCAGCCTGACCTTTTTCCCCTGGTTCGGTATCGAGATGGGGGAGACGCGCCTATCGGAGGCCGAGGGCTTCGGGGACGAGCCCTTTATCGCCTTGGATCGGGCGCAACTCGCGGTCAAGGTATTGCCCCTGCTCACGGGCGACCTACGGTTGGATACGCTGATCCTGGAACGCCCGCGTATTCGTTTGGTACGCGATGCCCAGGGGCAGGCCAACTGGCAGCAGTTCCCGGCGGGTCAGCAGGCGCCGGCTAAGACGCCCGAGCAGGGTGGTGGTGAGGCTGTCCCCGCGGTTGTACGAGGCCTCGAGCTCGCTGGCCTTCGGGTCCAGCAGGCCAGCATCGTCTATGACGACCGCCAGGCGGGGCAGAAGCTCACCCTGGATCCACTCAACCTCAAGCTCACCGGCGTGCGCTTCGGTCGCGATGTTCCGATCGAGGCGGACTGGGAGGTGGTGCTGGGTGACGGCACTCGTGTCGGCGGTCAGCTGGACGCCACAGCGAATGTAGCCCCGGATCTCAGCCGCGCTAGCGTGGCGCCGATGGAGCTGGCGCTGACGGCTAGTGGCGATGGTATCCCGGCTGGCGAGCAGAGCCTGTCTGTGGCCGCTGGCCTGGAAGCCGATCTGGCCGACTCGCAGTTCCGTATCGAGGATCTGGTGGTCGAGGCGGGGGGCGCCGAACTCACTGGTCAGGCCAAGGCGAGCGTACCCGCATCGGGGGCGCCGACGGCCAGCGGTGACATGACGCTCGCCGAGCTTAGTCCGCGGGATGTCTTCTCGAATCTGGGGCTGGCCGCGCCCGCGACCAAGGATGGCGACGTCCTGCGCTCGCTTAGTGCCGAACTATCGTTCCAGTACGCCGATGGGGGGATTCGAATCGAGCCATTGCAGGCCCAATTCGATGACTCCGTGCTGAAGGGCTGGGTGAACGTTAGGGATCCAGCCAAGCCGGCGCTCGACTTCGATCTCGACCTGGATCAGCTCAACGTCGATCGCTACCTCCCGCCGGCCTCCGAGGATGAGACGGCTAAGGAGGGCGATTCCGATAAGGACAGCGGTGAGGCGAGGATACCGACCGAGCCCCTGCGCCCGCTGGATATCGACAGCGGCAAGGTCCGTATCGGTGCGCTCACCGTCAGCGGTGCGAAGATGGAAGAGGTCACGGTTGAGGTGACGGCCGATAACGGCACGATTCGCCTCAATCCCCTATCGGCCAACCTCTACGGAGGCAATTACCAGGGCGATATCCGACTGGACGCGGCGGGCGATAAGCTCGGCATCTCGGTCGACGAACGCGTCAAGGGTGTGCAGGCGCAGCCGCTGCTGAGTGACCTGGCCGGTTTTAGTCGGCTGGTGGGTCAGGGCGATCTAACCCTGGGTGCCACGACCCGCGGGGCGACCGTCACCGAGATCCTCGACGGCCTCAAGGGCAAGGCCGTGTTCGGTTTCCAGGACGGTACCATCGCGGGCATCAACCTGGCTCAGATCCTGCGCCAGGCCATGGCCCGCTTGCAGGGCAACAAGGCCGGCGCCGACGAGCCGCAGAAGACGGACTTCACGACCCTGGGCGGCACAGTTCGCATCGATGGCGGTACGTTGAGCAATGATGATCTCAATCTCAAGACGCCCTTGTTGCGGGTTACCGGCGGCGGCAGCGCCAATGTAATCAAGCGCGAGATCGATTACCGGCTGGATCTCAATGTGGTCGGCTCGCTCCAGGGCCAGGGCGGCGCGAATCTGAGTCAGCTCAAGGGCGTGCCCATCCCGCTGCGAATCACGGGCCCGATAATGGCGCCCAGCTTCGATCTCGCCCTGGGCGAGCAGCTCGAGGCCATGGCGAAGCAGCGCGTGGACGAGAAAAAGGAGGAGCTCAAGGCCAAGGCCGAGGAAAAGGTCAAGGAACAGGTACAGGAGAAGGTCGGCGATAAGGCCAAGGACAAAGCCAAAGAAAAGGCTGAGAAGAAGGTAGAAGACAAGCTCAAGGGGCTGCTCAATCGATGATGAGCGCCGCCGCGGCGGGCCAGTCGGGGCGCGGTCCGGCGGTGGGGGAGGTCGCCGACCGAGTCCTGGCCTGGTACGACGAGCATGGCCGTCACGGGCTGCCGTGGCAGAATCCGGCGACGCCGTACCGGGTCTGGGTCTCGGAGGTGATGCTGCAACAAACGCAGGTCACGACCGTGATCCCCTATTTCGAGCGGTTCATGGCGCGCTTCCCCGATATCCCGACCCTGGCGGCAGCACCGGTCGACGAGGTCCTGCACCTGTGGTCTGGGCTCGGCTACTATGCCCGCGCGCGCAACCTCCATCGCGCCGCGCAGCAGCTGGTTAGCGACTATGATGGCGACTTCCCGGATGAGCTGGAGGCCGTTCGGGCATTGCCGGGCATCGGGCGTTCGACGGCGGGTGCGATCCTGTCACTGGCTAAGGGCCAGAAGCAGGCCATCCTTGATGGCAACGTTAAGCGAATCCTGGCCCGCTACCACGCGATCGATGGTTGGCCAGGCCGGAGCGCGGTGGAACGCGAGCTCTGGGCCGTCGCCGAGCGCCACACCCCGACGCATCGGCCAGCTGCCTTCAATCAGGGGATGATGGATCTGGGGGCTACGCTGTGCCTGCGTCGACAGCCCCTGTGTTCCTGTTGCCCCCTAGCGGCCGAGTGCGTGGCGCATCAGCAGGGTAATCCCGAGGACTATCCGGCGCGTAAGCCGGCACCGGCCAAGCCGGTACGCCAGACGCGTATGCTGTTGCTGGTTGATGACGCGCACGTACTGCTTGTTCGGCGCCCGCCCACGGGGGTGTGGGGAGGGCTCTGGTCACCGCCGGAATGCGATCCGGGTGACGATGTCGCCGCGTACTGCCGGGATGAGCTGGGCCTCGACGTTACGGCGATCCAGCCCTGGTCGCGTTTGCGGCACACCTTCAGCCATTTCCATCTCGATATCGAGCCCGTTCAGGCCCGTGTGTTAGGTCGCACGGGTCGGGCGGTCATGGAAGATGCCGAGGCCGTCTGGTATAACGTGCAAGCACCGCAAGCCAAGGGGCTGGCCGCACCGGTCAGCCGACTCATAGCCGGCCTGGAGGATCTCGGCGCATGACGGAAACGGTTAACTGCGTGAAGCTTGGCCGCGAGGGCGAGGCGCTGACGAAGCCGCCCTATCCGGGTGATCTGGGTAAGCGCATTCAGGCCAACGTTTGTCGCGAGGCCTGGGAGATGTGGCGCGAGCATCAGACCATGCTCATCAATGAGTATCGTCTATCCCCCATGGACCCGAAGGCGCGCAAGTTCCTGGAGGAGGAGATGGAGCGCTTTTTCTTCGGCGACGGATCGGCCCCGCCGCCGGATTACACGCCGGAGTAGCGCTTGACCTTGGTCGAGTGATCGGGTTCAATGCGAACCCCTTGGCCGGGTAGCTCAGTAGGTAGAGCACGCGATTGAAAATCGCGGTGTCGGGAGTTCGAATCTCTCCCCGGCCACCAGATCCCAAACCCGGGCGTTCCCCGGGTTTTTTTATGGCCGCGGCCAG
The DNA here is from genome assembly GCA_913055565.1 of uncultured Ectothiorhodospiraceae bacterium. GTDB lineage: Bacteria > Pseudomonadota > Gammaproteobacteria > Nitrococcales > Nitrococcaceae > CAJXKP01. Next base: position 138,115 of record CAJXKP010000001.1, on the reverse strand, counting down.
CGCCAATCGATTCGGTCGTGGTGGCTGCGCAGCTCCGCGAGCGAGTAGTGCGTGCCACGCCATGATATGCCGCCGTGGCGCAGCGTGATCAGCGCGGCGCGCCACCACATCCAGATGATGAGGACGGTTCCCACGGGTGCTAGCAGTGCGGTCTGCCAGGGCCAGTGGCTGTGGTGCGCGAACCAGCCCTGGAGCCATAGCGCGATGGCGACCGTGGCAGCGGCGACTAGCTGATGGGTTGCGCCGGGAATCAGCACGGCTAGCCATGGCAGCAGGCCAACGCCTAGGTACAACGCCGTTGCGGCGATCAGCCGGGTCATCCGGTAATCGAAGGCCGCAAAGCCATTCTTGCTGAAGGCGCGGATCATGCTGACGGCGTCTGGATACCACACGAGCCGTAGCAGATCATCGCCGTACAGCAGCCGCGCCTGGGCGCCGCCGCGGCGCAATAATCGGCCCAACAGGATGTCGTCCAGGGGTGTCAGCGCAATGGCCTGGTGGCCGCCGACGCGGTGGTAGGTAGCGGCCTCGACCAGGTTAAAGGCGCCTATGCCGGCGAAGCATTTCGGGTCGCGGTCCATGCGCCAGGGTCGAAAGAAGCCCAAGAAGCTGATCGCGAACTGCACGATTATAATGCGTAGCCATGGTGAATGCGCGGTGATGGTCGGCATCGCGGTGATGTGTTGCAGCCCTTGGTGCTGAGCACGGCCGACGGCCCGGGCGATGGTCTCCGGCGCCATCGTGACGTCGGCGTCCGTGAATACCAGCCAGTCGCCAGCGGCCTCGCCAGCACCGACCCACAGGGCGTGATTCTTACCCAGCCAGCCGGTGGGCAGCGAGTCGATGTGGATGACACTGAGGTGGTCGTACTCGCTGGCTAGTCGCTCCAGGATGCCGCCGGTGTCGTCCTCGGAGCGGTCGTTGATCGCGATGACGCGCGATGGGCCCGCGAGCCCGCCCTGCGCCAGCATCGATCGCAGCGCTGGCTCGATGGTGGCCGCCTCGTTGCGCGCGGCGACGATCAAGTCGACGTGGGGTGCCCGCGTCGGCCAGGGGCTGGCCGCTAGGTGCGCCAGACGGTACGAGCCCCGCCAGAGGCCGACGGCCAGGGCCGCGGTTACACTGAGAATGGCGACGAGTAACAGGGTCAACATGGTCGCTCGATGCAGTGGCTGCGAAGGGGTTCACGGGATGCGTATCTTCGGCGGCGGCTAAGGGCCTGTAAAGCGCTTTGCTGCTAGGCCATGGTGTGCTCAGGCTGATGGCTTGGGCAGGTGGGAGGCCCTGGGATCTGCCCACTCGGTCTCGGGTTGTGTTACCTCGCGCTGCGCCGCAACCTAGCGACTTCTACCAACCTATCAGGGGGCGCCATGAAGCAAGTGGATCTGAGCTCGACCCGTTTGGCGCGCTATGTGCTCGAACAGGGAACGCGCGAGACGGCCGCCATGGCCAAGCTGCGCGAACAGACCTCGACCATGCGCGAGGCCCATCTCCAGATTAGCGCCGATCAGGCGCAGTTCATCGCCTTCATGGTCCGTGCCATCGGCGCGCGGCAGGCGCTGGAGGTTGGCACCTTCACGGGCTATAGCGCGCTAGCCATCGCCGAGGCATTGCCCGAGGACGGCCAGCTCATCACCTGCGATGTGAACGACGACTACACCGCGGTCGCCCAGCGCTATTGGCGTGAGGCCGGGTTGCAAGATCGGATCGCGTTGCGGCTTGCGCCCGCGTTGGAGACGTTGCAGGGCTTGCTTGCCGATGGCTACGCGCGTCGTTTCGACTTCGTTTTCATCGATGCCGATAAGACCGGCTATGACGATTACTACGAGCACGGCCTCAAGCTGCTGCGCCCGGGTGGCATCATGATCCTCGACAACGTCCTCTGGGGCGGCGCCGTGGCCGACCCCGATGACGATACCGACAACACGGCCGCCCTCGCTGCGCTCAATGCCAAGCTCCAGGAGGACGATCGCGTCGATATGTGCCTCGCGCCCATCGGTGACGGGCTCGGTCTGGTTAGGCGTCGCGCCTGAGGCTAAGTGGGCGACGGCTCATCGCTGGCCTCGCGAGCGAGGCGTTGGAAGGCATCGACGAGCATATCCGGCTCGCGCGCGCCGGATATGAGGTACTGACGGTTGATGATGAAGGCCGGCACAGCGGTCACACCGGCCTCGGCGAAGCGGGCCTCCTCCTGGCGAACACTGTCGGCGTAGCGATCCGAGTCCAGGATGTCGTCGACCTCGCCGCTATCCAGTCCGAGTGAGCCGGCGATGCCGGCCAGGACATCGCGAGCGGAGGGATTGCGCGCTGCCCCGAAGTAGGCGTCGAACAACGCCAGCTGGAACTCGCGCATGCGTCCCTGTTCCGCGGCCCAGGTTAGTACGCGATGGGCGTCGAAGCTGTTGTGGGCGTGGCGCTGATCGGCTGCACTAAAGTCCAGGCCCAGGGCCTCGGCGGCTTCCATGATGCCGTGCTGGGTATCGACGACATCCGCCTCACTGCAGCCGTATTTGCTTGCCAGATGCTCGACGATGGGCTCGCCCGCCGGTGGCATGTCCGGGTTGAGCTCAAAGGGATGCCAATGGAGCTCGAAGTTGAGTTCCTCGGTTAGCTGCCCGATCGCCTCTTCGAGGCGGCGGTAACCGATGGCACACCACGGGCATGCCACGTCCGAGACGATATCTACGCGTACTGTATCCATGCTTGCCTCGTCGCCGTACGACGTCGCCACCACCGCGTGTCCGCCATGGCGTTTGCCGGCGCGTCTGTGAGCGGCTCGGCGACGGCGTGTTGATCCAGGCCATGCCTAGGCTGCAGGCTCAATGACCGTGGTTAGTTGGAGATGAGGATGACACAAAAGGTTATCGTGAGCAGCTGCCGACTTACGGGCTGGGCTTGCTGGGGGCTGGTATTGATTCTGGCGCTCGCCGGGGCGCCAGCGGCGCTAGCGGCGGATGACGCCCGCGCCCGTATTACGGTGGCTGAGCTTAGCGTGCGGGTGGCCGTGCCCCCCGAGCTTGAGCCGCTGTATGAGGCGCCCGTCATGCCCCCGCTCAAGCAGGCGCCGGCCGGCTCGGCGCGAAAGAATATGTTCATCGGCTATCTCGCGCCCATCGTCGCTGAGGTCAACGATGAGATGCGCCAGCGTCGCGCGGCGCTGCTACGCGTCCAAGGCTGGTTTGAGGCGGGTAAGGAACTGGATGTGGCTAGCCGCGATTGGTTGCATCGGCTGAGCCAGCGCTATCGAGTCAAGGCCAGCGAGCCTAGCGACCAGGTGGCCGGCCTCCTTCAGCGCGTGGATGTCATCCCGGTATCACTCGCATTGGCCCAGGGCGCGCTGGAGTCCGCCTGGGGGACGTCGCGTTTCGCGCTGCTCGGCAACAATATCTTCGGCAAGTGGTGCTTCAAGCCGGGCTGCGGCATCGTGCCCGCCCGCCGCGCTGCGGGAGCCACCCATGAGGTCGCCGCCTACCCGAATGTTGCCGCCGCGGTGCGCGACTACATGCACCATCTCAATAGCCACCCCATTTATGAGGAGTTGCGGCGGCGCCGGGCGATGGCTCGCTCGGCGGATCGCGTACCGCAGGGCGGTGATCTGGCCGCCGGCCTCGATCGTTATTCGGCGAAGGGGCAGCAGTACGTTGAGATCATACGCAGCGTCATTCGCGTTAACGAGCTAGCCCGCTTCGATGGCTAGGGAGGCGCTGTCAGTACCAAAGGACATGGCTCTCGGCGTCGGCGGCGGCGTCCAGCATCTGTAACAGCGGCCAGGCACGGCGATGCCAATCGATGCTGGCTTCATCGCTAGCCTCCTCGTCCTCGTCTTCCGCCGCCGTGTCCGATGCCTCGTCCGCGCTGTCGAGCTGGTTCAGCGACTCGCGCAGTTGCTGACGGGCGCCGGGGACATCGCTGCTGTCGAGGGCACCAGGGACTTGGTCGCTGTGGCCCATCAGCTCGATGAGATATCGGGCATGTTGATCCAGCATAAGGACGTCGCCATGGGCTGGACTGTGGAACGTGACGGGCATACGCGGGCTCCTCCTGGGGCTTGTGATCGGTACCGATTAGTGGAGCTGGTGTCCGATACCGATGGTAGCTCAGATAACGGCCTCGCGCGGCTCACGTCGCCCTGCATCGGGGCCTGACGACGGCGTGGCCGATGGCTATCTGGGGTCTCGTTAGACGGGTTGCAGAACCGGCGCGGGTTCGCGATGCTTGTAACGATGGCAACAATGAATATTTTGTGAACGCGGTGAGATCCAGTTCATCATGAATAACGACCTCAACGCCTACCTCAAGTTGATGGCGAAACACCAGGCCTCGGATCTGTTCTTCAGTGCCGGGGCGCCAGCGGCACTGCGGCTACAGGGCAACATCCGTCCGGTGCGCTCGGATAAGACCATGGCCGCCCAAGAGATCGAGGCCATGGCCTACTCGATCATGAACGAGGCCGAGGTCGCGGAATTCGAGGAGCAGCTGGAGCTCAATCTGGCGGTAGGTATGGAGGGCCTGGGGCGCTTTCGGGTCAATCTCTATCGCCAGCGTGGCGCGGCGTCCATGGCGATACGCTATATCACAGCCAGCGTTCCGAGCATGGAGGAGCTGAGTCTGCCGGCCTCGTTCAAGGATCTCATCATGTCGGAGCGCGGGTTGATCCTGGTCGTCGGCGCGACCGGCTCCGGCAAGTCGACCGCGCTGGCGTCCATGATCGACTATCGCAACGCCAATAGTATGGGCCATATCCTGACCATCGAAGACCCGATCGAGTATATGTACCGCCACAAACGCTCGATCGTGGATCAGCGTGAGGTCGGCCTCGATACCCATAGCTATAGCAAGGCGCTGCGCAACGCGATGCGGGCCTCCCCCGATGTGTTGCTTATCGGCGAGGCGCGCGATCGGGAGACCATGGAGCAGACCATCGCCTACGCCCAGACGGGGCATCTGTGCCTGTCGACCCTCCATGCGCCGAATGCCAATCAGGCGCTCGATCGCATCATCAATCTCTTCCCCCAAGCGGCGCATAGTCAGCTCTACGGGGAGCTATCGCAGCAGATCGTGGCGATTATTAGCCAACGTCTGGTCACGGGCGTCAATGGCGAGCGCCTGCCTGCCGTGGAGATCATGCGTAATACCCCGTTCATTAGCGAATTAATCAGCAAGGGGCGTTTGGGCGAGATCAAGGAGGCGATGCAAAACAGCGGCGAGGACGATATACAGACCTTTGATGAGTCCCTGTATCACCTCTATCAGGCTGGGCAGATCGATGGCGAGGAGGCGCTGGCGAATGCGGATTCACGCAATGATCTCAGCCTGCGTATGCGCATGAGAGGGGGCGCTAGCGCTAGTGCTAGTGCGGAGAGCGCTGGCGATCTCGATTTCGGCGCTTTCGAATAGCCCTTGCCCGACGTAGCGGCGCGCCCGCATCGTGCCGTGTGGATGGGTGAGCAATCTTAGGTTAGAACGGCTACGGCAGCCCTCGCGTTAGCCTGATGCTGGTTGTCTGGCTCAACGGAGGGGCTATGCGCTACTGCACGATGGTCGCCGGCCTGGCGTTATTGCTACCCGGCGTCGGGGTCGGTATGTCCCGTATCGGCGGTGAATCGAGCGTTGCCGTGCGCTCGCTCGACCACGGCGGCTATTGCGGTAGCGAGCGCCGTGGCGCGGTCTGGCTTGATGATGCGAAGGCGGTGGCGGCGTTTGCTCGCCAGGACGATAACCGGCTGAATCGGTCAGCCGTCCAGGACGTCGATTTCGGTGAGCGGGCGGTTGTGGTCGTCAGCATGGGGACGCAGCCGACGGGTGGTTATGTCGTGCGTCTGGAGGCCGGGGCGAGTCGCCTGAGCGATGGCGTGCTCACGGTTGCCGTCGAATGGCATCAGCCCGGCGCCGCTGCCATCACGACGCAGGCCCTCACCCAGCCATGTCTTGTGGTGAGCGTCCCGCGCGGGCGCTATAAGGAGCTCGTGTTCGTCGATAAGGCAGGCAAGGCGGCGATTCGGCTGGCGCGCTAGGGTGGGCGCCTAGTCGTTGAAAACGGCTCGGCAGAAGGCCGGCGGATGTAGCGCACCGTAATGGATGCCGGCGGTGTAGTACTGCGTCGGGAAAGCAGCGGCGCGGGCGGCGGTCTCGCGGAAGTTGTGCACATCGCGCTCGCGCCCCGCGATGGTGCAGCTCCACCAGCCGCTGGGGTAGCTGGGCACGGGGAATGGCAATGTGGCACGGCTACTAAAGCCCGCCTCGCTCAATGCGGTATGGAGATCGCGGATAATGCCCTCGCTGTGCAGCAGGGGCGACTCGCTTTGTTGGACGACCAGTCCGCCGGGCCGGAGCACGCGATGGACGCCGCGCAGGAATGAGGCGCCAAAAAGCCCCTCGGCGATGCCGACGGGATCGGTGCTGTCGACGATCACGACGTCGAAGCTGGCGTCGCCCGCGGCCGCGATGTATTGCAGGCCGTCCTCAAAGCGCAGCTCGGCGCGTTGGTCGTCATTGGCTTGGGTGAGCTCGGGAAAGAATTGCCTCGCGGCCTCGGTGACCCCGGCATCGATATCCACCTGGACCGCGCGGGTGACCCCCGGGTGGCGCAGCACCTCGCGCAGCGTACCGCAGTCACCGCCGCCGATGATGAGCACCTCGCGCGGGTTGTCGTGGGTGAAAAGACCCGGGTGGCTCATCATCTCGTGATAGAGGAAGTTATCGCGGTCGGTGAGCATGATGCAGCCATCGATGACCATGAGGCGGCCCCAATGGCTCGTCTGGTAGACCTGGATGCGCTGATAGGGGGTCTGCTCGTCGTGGAGCTTGTCCGTGATGCGTAGCGAGAAGGCCATGCCTTCGGCCTCGAAGGCCTCGCTAAACCAGTGCTCGTCCAGGCTCATGCGGTCTCTCATATGCGATTTGCGGCGGGCGTCCTGTTCGCCCAGGACGCGAGGTAGTAGCATTTTCGCCTCTAAAGCGGCTGACTTGAAGCGCCCATGACCCGTGATTACGCGGCCGCCGCGCGCGCCACCTACAATCTGCCGGAGTGGAGCGACGGCTACTTCGACATCGCCGATGGTGAGCTCGTCGCCCAACCCCGCCGCGGCGCTTGCGGCGCGGCGATCAGCCTGCCAGCGGTGGCGGCTGCCGCGAGGCGCGCCGGTTTGCGGCTGCCCATCCTGGTCCGCTTCGTCGATATCCTGCGCGATCGGGTCGAGGCGCTCGATAACGCGTTCCGGGAGGCCATGAGCGCCGACGGCTATCGGGGCGCTTACACGGCGGTCTACCCTATTAAGGTCAATCAGCACCAGCGGGTCGTCGAGGAGATCCTGGCCAGCGAGGCCACGGCCATCGGCCTGGAGGCGGGTAGTAAGCCCGAGCTCATGGCTGTGCTGGCGGTCGCCCCCACCGGTAGCTGTGTCATCTGTAATGGCTATAAGGACCGCGAGTATGTCCGGCTCGCCCTACGCGCGCGCCAGCTTGGGCTCGATTGCCGCATCGTGGTCGAGAAGCTCTCCGAGGTCTCGGTCATCCTGGCGGAGGCCGAGCGGCTGATGGTCGATCCCGTTTTGGGGTTGCGTGTGCGGTTGGCCTCCATTGGCGAGGGCAAGTGGCAGAATACCGGGGGCGAGAAGTCCAAGTTCGGGCTTTCGGCGGCCCAGGCGCTGACCGTGGTGGAGCGCCTGCGCGAGGCCGGTCGACTGAACAACCTGGATCTGCTGCATTTCCATCTCGGCTCCCAGATACCCAATATCGGGGATATCCAGCGCGGCATGCGCGAGGCCGCGCGCTATTACGCCGAGCTTCGGGCGCTGGGCGCCCCGATCAGCTGCGTCGATGTCGGTGGCGGGCTCGGGGTCGATTACGAGGGCACGCGCTCGCGGAGCTTTTGCTCCATGAATTACACCGTCGGCGAGTACGCGCGCAACATCGTGCATACCCTGGCCGAGGTCTGCGACGCCGAGGCCTTGCCGCAGCCGGATCTGATAACGGAGTCCGGGCGGGCCATGACGGCGCACCATGCGGTACTCGTTACCGATGTCGTCGATGTCGATCGCGTTCCCGGCGAGCAGGCGCCGGCCGCCCCCGAGGAGGCGGCCCCGGTCGTCCTGCAGGATCTATGGCGTGGCTATTGTGAGGCCGACGAGCGCTCGCCGCTCGAGGTCTATCACGACGCCTGTCATTGGGTTAGTGAGGCTCAGGGCCTTTATACCAACGGCCTGCTCAATCTAGCCCAGCGCGCCGAGGCCGAGCGCATCTACCATGCGACCTGTCGTCGCGTGCTGGCACGCCTCGAACCCCAGGTGCGGGCCCATCGCGAGGTCCTCGACGAGCTCCAGGAGCGGCTCGCCGACAAGCTGTTCGTCAATCTGTCCCTGTTCCAGTCCATGCCCGATATCTGGGCCATCGATCAGATATTCCCCATCCTCCCCGTCAATCGTCTCGACGAGCCGCTAACTAGCCGCAACATCCTCCAGGATCTGACCTGCGATTCCGACGGCGCGATTCATCTGTACGTGGATCGGGATGGCGTCGAGCGAACCTTGCCGCTGCCGGCGTATCACCCCGATGATCCGCTGCTTCTGGGGGTGTTCATGGTGGGCGCCTATCAGGAGATCCTGGGGGATCAGCACAACCTATTCGGTGATACGGACGCCGTTAACGTGGTTGTCGACGGTGACGGTTGGCACCTCTCCGAGCCGGCCAACGGCGACAACATCGAGGCCGTGCTGCGTCATGTCCATTTCGACGGGCGCGCCCTGTTGCAGGCCTACCGCCAGCGAGTAGCTGACGCGCCGCTGGATGACGCTACACGCGCGGCATGCCGGCGGGAGCTGGAGGCGGGGTTGCAGGGGTATACCTATCTCAACAACGAACCTAAGTACGGAGGATCGTGATGCAAGTCGGTGTTATCGGGCTCGGGGCGATCGGCTCGGGCATGGCTCGTAATCTGTCGCGCCAGGACCAGCTGACGACCCTCTGGAACCGAACCGCGGCTACCGGCGAGGCGATGGCCTCGGAGCTGGCGGTCTCGGCCGCCGCGAGTCCGGCCGATCTGGCAGTAGCCTGCGACGTCATCGTTACAAGCGTGGGGGGCGATGAAGACGTCCTGGAGATGGTGGATGCCATGATCCCAGCGCTCGACGACAGCAAGGTGGTTGTCGATACCTCGACGATTAGCGTCAACGCCGCGCGCGAGGCGGCGGAGCGCGTCGCGGCGACCGGGGCCCGATTCCTCGATGCCCCCGTCTCCGGCGGCCGTGAAGGGGCTCAGAACGGGGCGTTGGTGCTCATGGTCGGCGGTGATGCCGAGGCCTACGCACGGGCCCTGCCGGCGCTGGAAGCGGTGAGTAACTCGGTGACGCATATGGGGGATGCGGGTCAGGGCCAGGCCACCAAGGCCGTTAATCAGATCATGGCGGCCGGGATTAATCAGGCGGTTACCGAGGCCCTGGCCTTCGGGGAGGCCATGGGCCTGGATATGGAACAGGTGATTAACGTCGTCGGCGGCGGCGCGGCGGGCAATTGGTTCCTGACCAACCGCGGCCCGAGCATGGTCCGGCAGGACTATACGCCAGGCTTTAAGTGTGCGCTCCACCACAAGGACCTCGCCATCTGCCGGCGCATGCTCGATGAATTGGGGGTCGCGCTGCCCATCGTCGAGATGACGAGCAAACACTACGAGCAGCTCATGGCGCGTGGCTATGGCGACGAGGATATCTCGGCGCTACATCGTCTCAAGCAGGAGTATTTCAGCGAGGGCAACAAGCGCTCGCTTTAGCAAACGCTGAATAATTCCCGCGCGCCTATTGGGGTGCGGGGCGCGTACGCAGTCGGTCTCGCAAAGCTCGGCTGTACCGCCGGCGCAGCGTGGCGCGCCGCGCTTTTTCGGCGTTCGCGGTCAGCCGCCAATGGCTCGCGCGAATTGTTCTGCGTCTCCTTAACGACCGAGCGCCAGCGGCTCCACTACTCCTTGCGGGTTAAGATGATGGTGTCGATATCGTTGGAGCGTAGTCGCTGGCGGAGTTCGTTGACGCGCTTTTGGTCGCTATAGGGGCCGGCGCGCACCCGATGCCAGGTCTCGCCGCCCTCCAGGCTGGCGCTCTCGATGCGGGCCTCGACCCCCAAGAGCGCCAGCTCGGCCTTCATACGATCAGCCGCACCCAACTCTTGAAAGGAACCGGCCTGCAGCACGAGGTTGGTGACGCTGCCCTCACCCTGGGCAGTCGCTGAATCCGCTGATTCCGAGGGTGGCGTTGGTGCTGGCTCGACCCTGCCGTCACCCGTGGGTGAGTCGGCAGCGCTACGTTCACGATCAGCCGCTGTGCCGTCGTTACTAGGAACCGCCACCTCCTGTTCCGGTAGGACCTTGTAGAACTCAAACTCGGGCTTTTTCGAGTCCTCGCTCTGGCTCGGCGTGCTCGCATCCGGCCCGTCGGCGGTCCGCTCGCGGTCGTTGCCGTTATCACCGCTGCCATCGGTGGTCTTTCTTGTGGGCTCGCCGTTGAGGATGCCGTCCAGATCCTCGCTATCGGTGTTCAGCTCCAGGTTGACGATCAGCGCTACGAAAAGCCCTATTGCCAGGCCGCCGAGTCCCCAGAGCCAGCCCGGTACGCTGCGCTTGTTGCTCTGGGGCTTACGCTTGCGCGCCTGGCCGCTCTTGCGTCGCTGCTGCGCCATGACTACATCCGCTCCGGCGCCGTGACACCCAGTATGTCTAGGCCGTTGCGAAGCACCTGGCGTGCCGCCCGGATGAGGCTAAGCCGGGCATCGCGCAGCTCGGTGTCGTCGACGATGAACGGGTAGGCGTTGTAGTAGGTGTGGAAGGCGTTCGCCAGATCGCGCAGGTAATTGGCGAGCTGGTGGGGCTCGTGGGCGAGCGCGGCATTCTCGATGACCTCGGGATAGCGACCGATCTCGGTGGCGAGCGCGGTCTCGTGGTCTGCGGTCAGGCGCTGCAGGGCGGCTAGCCCGGCCTCGGTGTCATGACTCCATCCCTTATCGGCGAGCTGGGCCATGACACTGCAGATACGGGCATGGGCGTACTGGACGTAGTAGACCGGGTTATCCGCAGACTCCGATTTGGCCAGATCCAGGTCGAAGTCGAGGTGCTGCTCCGGGCGGCGCATGACGTAGAAGAAGCGCGCGGCGTCATTGCCGACCTCCTCGCGGAGCTCACGCAGCGTGACGAAGCGCCCCGAGCGCGTCGACATCGGTACCTTCTCGCCATCGCGGTAGAGGACGGCGAACTGTACCAAGCGGAATTCGAGGCGGTCGCGGCCATAGCCGAAGGCCTCGACGGCCGCGCGGACACGCGCCATGTAGCCGTGGTGATCGGCGCCGAAGACGTCGATGGCCTGGCTCGGGCCGCGCTCAAGCTTATCCACGTGGTAGGCGATGTCGGAGGCGAAGTAGGTGGTAACGCCGTCGCTACGGCGCACGACGCGGTCCTTGTCATCACCAAGTACCGTGGCGCGGAACCAGGTCGCGCCGTCGGCCTCGTAGAGATGCCCCGCGGCCTGAAGGCGCTCGAGCATGTGCGCCACCGTACCCGAATCGACAAGTGATCGCTCCGAGAACCACTGATCGAAGGAGACCCCGAAGCTCGACAGGTCATCCGCGATATCGTCGAGGATCCAGGTCAAGGCGCGCTGGCGTAGCTCGCCGAAGCGCGCCTCGCCGAGCTCGCGGCGTGTCGCTGCCACCAGGGCATCGACATGGCGATCAGGATCGCCGCCGGCCGCCTCGTCCGGGGGAAGCTCGCCGGTGAGCGCCGCATCATCGAGGCTATAGGCCTCGCCTTCCTCGCCCGCGAGGGTCTCAGCGATACGCCGAATGTAGTCGCCCTGATAGCCGTTCGATGGGAAGGCGATGGCGGCACCGAGCTGTTGTCGATAGCGCACGAACACGCTGGCGGTCAGGATGTCAGTCTGCCGTCCGACGTCGTTGACGTAGTACTCGCGATGGACGCTAAAACCCGCTGCCGCCAGAACCGAGGCGAGAGCGCTGCCGAAGGCCGCGCCACGCCCGTGGCCGACGTGTAGCGGTCCCGTGGGGTTCGCGGAGACGAACTCGATGAGGACATCGCGGCCGTCACCCGCGTTGCAGCGACCGTACGCTTCGCGCTGTTGCCAGACCGCCGCCACCGCTGCCAGGGCGGCATCATCGGTCAGGAAGAAATTAATGAAGCCGGGCCCGGCCACCTCGACGCGCTCGACGTAGGGGTTAGCGGGCAGGGCATTGATGATCTCGAAGGCGATGTCGCGTGGCGAGCGCTTGGCTGGCTTGGCCAGGCGCATAGCGGTATTAGTGGCGAAATCGCCGTGCTCTTCGCCGCGCCCGCGCTCGACTTGAACAGCGACGTCGGCTTCCGCCGGCAATTGTCCTTGGTTCTGGAGGTGATCCAGGGCTTGGCGCAAGTCCTGGGCGATCTGATGCTTCATGGGCCACAGCTGCCGCGCTCGGGTAAGCCCGCCATTATGCGCGCTCACCAACGGTGTGCAAGATAGTGAGGCCGCTACAGCAGCAATTCTCATGTTGGCCTTCGAGGTGGTCGCGTTACCCCTGCCGAGGGACGCCATAAACCCTCCCTGGAGGCTCGACGGCGGCCTTCCGTGGCCGCAGACGCCCTCGGCAGGGAGTAACGCGACCACGCGCCCTCCTGGGGGCACATAATTAGAATTGCTGCCGCTAAAGCATCTCGGCGGGGTCAACATCGAGCGACCAACGCACACGCCGTGCATGGTCGAGCCCCTTCAGCATTGGGGTCATGCGCGCGAGCAGGCGCTGGAGCGGTTGACGCTCGGTGCTCTGGAGTAGCAATTGCGCCCGATAGCGCCCTGCCCGGCGCGGCATCGGGGCTGGCATAGGGCCCAGGCAATGGACGCCCACCTCGCGCGCGGCGCCGGCCAGCTCGGCGGCCTCAGCCAGAAATGCCTCGGGTGCCTCCTCGGTGACGGCCTCAGCGCGCAGCAGGGCGAGGGCGCTAAAGGGGGGTAGCCCCGCTTGCTGACGCTCCGCGAGGGCATCGGCGGCGAACGCTGGGTAGCCGCGTTGGATGAGTTGTTGTAGCAGGGGATGCTCGGGCTGATGGGTCTGGATGGCGACCTCGCCGGGGCGGTCCGCACGCCCGGCGCGGCCGGCAACCTGGATAATGAGCTGCGCGAGGCGTTCGGGGGCGCGAAAATCGCTACCGAACAGGCCCTGGTCGGCGTCGATGATGCCAACCATGGTCACGGCCGGCAGGTGGTGGCCCTTGGCTAGCATCTGGGTCCCGAGGAGCAGGCGAGCATCACCGTTGCGCGCGCGCTCCAGACGTCGCTCGAACTCGCCTTTGCGGCGGGTACTATCGCGGTCGATGCGCACGAGTGCAGTCTCGGGGAGCTCTTCGGACAGCACCTCCTCCAGGCGCTCGGTGCCGACGCCCACCGCCCTGAGATCCGGGCTGGCGCAGGCCGGGCACGCGATCGGCACGCCGCCCGCTGAATCGCAGTGATGGCAGTGGAGCCGGCGCCCGGCCTGATGGTAGGTATAGCGCGCATCGCAGCGCTGACACTCTGCAACCCAGCCGCACTCATGACAGAGCAGCGTTGGCGCATAGCCGCGGCGATTGAGGAACAGCAGTACCTGCCCGCCTTGATCGAGGTGCTCGCGGGTCTGCTCCAAAAGGGCCGCCGATAGCCCGTGGCGCAGGGAGCGTCCGCGAATATCGAGGAGACGAAATGCTGGCATGGCGGCGCCGGTGGCGCGCGCAGGGAGTCGTCGATGATGATAGCGACCTCGGCGGACGTTATCGAGGCTCTCCAGGGAAGGGGTCGCAGAGCCGAGCGCGACCGGGATGGCTAGGCGGCTGGCTCGAGCCACGGCCATGTCGCGCGCCTGATAGCGAAAGCCCTCCTGCTGTTTCAGGGACGTGTCGTGCTCTTCATCAACGACGATTAAGCCGGGCCGTGCCAGGGGGGTGAACACCGCCGATCGGGTGCCGATGATCACGCCGGCCTCGCCGTCGCGCGCTGCGAGCCAGGCCCCCAGGCGCTCGCCGTCACTGAGCCCGGAATGGAGCACGACGAGAGGGTGGTCCAGGCGCTCCGCGAACCGGTCTACCAATTGCGGCGTGAGCCCGATCTCCGGAACGATCACCAACACCTGAAGGCCACGTGCCAGGATGTCCTCAATAGCGGCCAGGTAGACGGCCGTTTTACCGCTGCCCGTGACGCCGTCGAGCAGTACGGTCTGGAAGCCTTGCTCGCCACTGAGGGCGCGGGCCGCTGTGGCCTGGTCGGCGTTGAGCGCCGGTGCGCTGGCGGTGCCGTGGCCACGTATGAGGGCGTAGGCGGGGCGGCTGATGGGCTCGGCCAGGCCGCGCTCGGTGAGGCGTTGGAGGCCGCCGCGCCAATCGCCCTGGCCCTCGGGGAAATGCCCGGCGCCCAGTTCGCCACGGGCCTGGAGGCGGGCGAGGAGGCTCGCCTGGCGGCGCGCCCGCCGCGCGAGCGTGTCCGGGTCCATGTCACGCCCGGCGTCGGTCAGTTGCCAGTAGGTCTCGTTACTGGGCTCTGCCGGGCGGCCCTCGCGCAGCCAACGGGGTAGCGCGGTATAAATGGCGTCCCCCGGTGGGTAGTGGTAATAGCGCGCCGCCCATAGGATGAAATCCAGCAGCGGTTCGGCGAGCACGGGGCTGATGTCGAGGGCATCGCTGACCTCGCGCAGGCGTGACTCGGCGATGCTGGTCTCGACGTCGGTGGCCACGATGAGACCGACACATTCACGGCGGCCAAATCCCACTCGGACCCGCATGCCGCGTCGAGGCGCTAGGCCATCATGGGGCCAGGCGTAATCGAAGCCCTCGTAGAAAGGGCCGGGTACGGCGATGCGCACGTTGGGCTGAGGCATGGGTTCCAACCGCTGGGTTTGGCGGGTGGATGATCGCCGCCACGCGGTGGGTTATCAAGCTCACGTTCGTCCACAGAAGTTGTGGATAAATATGTGGAGAAAATGGGCGGGAATGACGTAAGTCCCCGTTGTGGTGAGCTGGTCTTTGCATTGGCGAGAAACCCACCAGTAGTTGCGTTAGTTATTAAAAACAGGGACTTACGAGATTCCGGGTTGCAGCGCCGGCTAAATGGCGGTTTAGGCGGTCAGGGGCTTTGTCAAGTCTTGACGACCGATTAGTCCAGTGGATAACTCGGCGGCTATCGATGCCTATCATCCGATAGATGCTAGACTCATCGCATGGCAGAGGCAGCGCATCCATGGCCCCATATTGAGGCGCCGCTGCTCGCGTTACTGCGCGCGCACCCCGAGGGGCTCAGTGAGTTCGACCTGATCCGTGCCCTGCAGCGCGACGACGATCTCGCCGAGTTTGATGACGACGCTCTGAGTGATCCCGTGTCGCTGTATCGGACGCATTTCATCCTCTTCCATGTCCTGTATTGCCTGGATGCGACGCTCACGGACAGCCAAGTGGAAGTGGGCTGTCTGCGCTGTCGGCTACGATCACTGCCGCAAACCGCAGCGGATGGTGGTTCGTTGGACACGACCGACCCCGTACGCGCCTTCTACTTGGATCGGTCGAATCTGGAATTGGATCGCGACCGGATCGAGCGGCTAATGGGGGAATTCTGGCGGCTCATCAAGCGCGGGGATGAGCGCCGTGAGTCAGCGTTAGCTAGCCTCGGGCTTAGTGATCCAGTTACCGATGACGAGATTAAGGCGACCTACAGGCGTTTGGTCATGCAGCACCATCCGGACCGTGGTGGCGATACTCAGCGTATCCAGGAGATCCATGACGCCATGGCCCAACTCGGTTTGTAGGGCCGTCGAACCCGTCACCGCCCTCGCCAAAAGGCTTCGGCCTCGCGCTCCAGGTCCTCGGCCGCTATGGCCGGAAAGACGCTGTGTAAGATGACCCCGAGCGATTTAAGGGCCGGCTGCTCGGGTTGGGGGCAGCTCTTACGGGTATAGCAGGCGGCGTTGGCGGCGGCGTCACGCCACTGCTCGCCTTCCTCGGCAACCGGGGCGTCGGCCGGGAAATCCTCCAGCAACAGGCGCTGCTCGATGCGCTCGGCTTCTAGCTCCTCGTCCAGCAGCCGATGGCGTAGCGATTCCGTACGCCCCTCAAGCCCGGGAGGGGGTTGCTGACGCAGACGCCAGCGAAGGGATCGCATCGGTTCGATGATCTCGCGGTGCCACTCGACGCCTCGCCGAATGGCCATCTCGAGATGGGTCGCCCCGAGGCGTCCGTAACCGTTGGCGCCGGCCCAGATACTGCCGAGCAGGATCGAGATGCTGAGTCCGTAGCGCGCCTGGATGCTCAGGCAATGCGACTTGATCGCGTCGTCCTCGTAGACGGCAACGGCGAAGGCCCAGAGCCGCTCGGCGGCGTCATCGATGTCCTGGCTCATGGGTCCAGCGGCCTAGCGAAGCTGGAAACCGCCGCCCGGCATGCCGCCGCCTTGGCCGCCGCCCATGCCACCGCCACCCATCTGATCGGGTGTCACGATGCCCGAGCCCTGCTGCTCGCGCTGCATCTCTTCGAGCTGCTTCATGGTGTCCTCGAGTGCCCGGCTGGCCGCCGTCGGGAAGGCCTCAATCGCCTCGGCCAACGAGCCGACCTCTAGCTCGAAGTTGAGCGGCAGGGCACCGGCGGGCGTCATGACCTGGGTATGGCCCAGATAGACGATCCCGCGCTCGGGGTCGTCCTCGCCGTCGCTCGTGATGGGCACCATGCGCTGTATGCTACCGACCCGACGATCGGTGTAGTTCTCCTCGCGATAAAGGTTATCGCCGTCCATGCGCAGTTGATCAAGGGTCTGCTCGTCGGGTGTACTCATAGGGCCTCCTGGGTGATGCGGCCGGCGTTTGTCATTGGGTAGATCGTAACAGAGCGCCAGCCGCGTTGCCGTTAGCGGATGCTAATGCGGGAGCCGAAAAAAGAAACGGCCGCTGGTAGCGGCCGTTTCTCTGCCTCGGCTTGTTGGCCGGTCTTAGAGCTCCTTGGCGTTAGAGACCAACGAGGTCGCGACCTTCTGGCCGTCGCCGAAGAGCAGACGGGCGTTGTCGGCGAAGAATAGCTTGTTCTCCACGCCCGAGAAGCCAGCACCGCGGCCACGCTTGACCACGATGACGTTCTCCGACTTATCGACGTCGAGGATCGGCATGCCGTAGATCGGGCTCGACTCGTCCGTACGGGCCGCCGGGTTCACGACGTCGTTGGCGCCGATAACGATGGTGACATCGGTCTGCTCGAACTCGGCATTGATGTCCTCCATGTCGAAGATCATGTCGTACGGCACGCCTGCCTCGGCGAGCAGCACGTTCATGTGCCCCGGCATGCGGCCCGCCACCGGATGGATGGCGAACTTCACCGTCACGCCCTTGTCCTGCAGGATCTGGACGAACTCCCACATCTTGTGCTGCGCCTGGGCGACCGCCATGCCGTAGCCCGGCACGATGATCACCTGGCTGGCGTAGGTGCACATGATGGCGGCATCCTCGGGCTGGATCTCCTTCATCTCGCCGCCGGGGCCTGCCTCTTGCTCGGCCGCTCCCTGACCGAAGCCGGCGAACAGCACGTTGGCCAGCGACCGGTTCATGGCCTTGGCCATGAGCTGGGTTAGCAGTGTACCTGCCGAGCCGACGACGGTACCGGCGATGATCATGGCCGGATTGCCCAGCGCGTAGCCCTCAAAGCCCACGGCGAGGCCGGTCAGGGCGTTGAATAGCGAGATCACGACCGGCATGTCGGCGCCGCCGATGGGCACGGCCATGAAGAGGCCGAAGAGCAGCCCGAGGGCGAAGAAGAGGACCACCACCACGGGGCTCGTGGTAAAGAAGGTCAGGATGCCGAAGATGATCGCCAGGGCGAAGACGAGGACGTTGGCGTACTGCTGCATGGGCATCAGGGAGTTGCGCTGCATGCGCCCGTCGAGCTTGGCCCAGGCCACCAGCGACCCGGTGAACGCAACCGTGCCAATGAGCGCGCCCAGCACCGCAAGGATGCCGACGTCGGTGCCGAGGTAGGAGCCCACGGTGCCGCCCACCTCGATATCGGCCTTGGCGGCGGCAACGGCGGCCTTCTCCGACATGTCCGGATTGTTGGCCAGCAGCTGCTCGACCTTGGCCTTAATCGCGCCGCCACCGCTGTGCAGCGCATGCGAGATCTCCACCGCCGCGATGGCTGCGGCGGCACCGCCGCCCATGCCGTTGTAGAGCGCGACCATCTGCGGCATGCCGGTCATGGGCACTTTCTTGGCGCTGTACCAAGCGCCCGCGCCGGCGGCCGCGATCGCGATGATGATGAGGATGTAGTTGGCCACGCCGGTGACGCTCTCGTGGAAGAAGGTCACCAGGGTCGCCAGCACCATGCCAACGCCGGCCCAGATAACGCCCTTGCGAGCGGTCTTGGGCGATGACATCGCCTTGAGGCCGAGAATGAACAGCACGGCCGCCAGGAAGTAGCTTAGTTGTACGATCGTATCCATTGCTTAGTCGGCCCCCTTGTTATTTCTCGTCCTTGCTCTTAAACATCTCGAGCATGCGTTCGGTGACCACGTAGCCGCCCACGGCGTTGCCGGCACCGAGTAGCACCGCGATGAAGCCGATAATCTGCTCAACGGTCGTTTGGGCGCTGCCGAGGGCGACCATGGCCCCCACGATCACGATGCCGTGGACGAAATTGGATCCCGACATGAGCGGGGTATGCAGGATTACCGGCACGCGCGAGATGACCTCGAAGCCGGTAAAGCCGGCGAGCATGAAGATGTACAGGGCAATGAATCCCTCGATTTCCATTACTTGCCTCCTTCCACACGCTCGCGCGTGGGGCCGTGCTTGATTTCACCGTCATGCGTTAGGCAGCTATCCGCCAACACCTGGTCCTCCCAGTCGAGACTCAGCTCGCTTTCCTTAACGATCAGGTTGAGGAGGTTCAGCAGGTTGCGGGCGTACATCTCGCTCGCGTGCGTAGCCGCCGCGCTGGATATGTTCTTGGGGCCGTAGACGATGACGCCGTTCTGGTCGACTTCCTTGCCCGCCTGCGTAACCTCGCAGTTCCCCCCGGTCTCGGCGGCCATATCAAGGATGATGGCGCCAGCCTTCATACGATCGACGGTGGTCTTATCGATGAGTTTCGGCGCCGGTTTGCCGGGAATGGCCGCCGTGGTGATCACCGCGTCGGCGGCGGCGACGTGATCGGCCAGGGCCTCCTGCTGCTTTTGCTTCTCGTCGTCGGTGAGCTCGCGCGCGTAGCCGCCCTCGCCCTCGGCGCTAACGCCAGTCTCGACGAACTTACCACCCAACGACTCGACCTGCTCCTTGGTCGCCGAGCGGACGTCGTAGGCCTCGACGATGGCGCCCAGCCGACGGGCGGTGGCGATGGCCTGCAGGCCCGCCACGCCAGCGCCCATGACCAACACCTTCGACGGCCGGATGGTTCCGGCGGCGGTGGTCATCATGGGGAAGATGCGCGGGCTGCGTTCGGCGGCCATGAGGGCGGCCTTGTAGCCGCTGAGATTGGCCTGCGACGACAGGGCGTCAATGTTCTGCGCGCGTGTGATGCGCGGCACCAGCTCCATGGAAAAGCTGGTCACCTTACGCTTGACCAGATTCTTGACGCGGCTGTCCCCTTCGTGGGGCGCCATGAAGCCCATTAGGACACTGCCCTCGGGCAGCTTGCCGGCTTCTTCGACCGTGGGCGGTTGAACCTTGAGGAAGACCTGGCCCTGCTTGTAGAGCTCGTCGGCGGAGTCCACAAGTGTGACCCCCTCGTATTCCTCGTCCCGAAAGCCGCTGTCGAGGCCGGCACCCTTTTGCATCAGGACCTCGACGCCGAGCTTGTCGAGCTGTTTTAGCACGCCTGGTACAAGGCCCACGCGGCGTTCACCGCTGGCCGTTTCCTTGGGCACGGCAACTTTGATCGTCATGACCTGTCTCCCGTGTTTTTCTGGCGAATGGGGAACGGTTTTCCCCCGCGGAGAACCGAATGAACGGCGCTCCCGGCGTACCGGGGCGGTATCGCCACCGGTTTTTGCCGCCTCCGGTGGGAACCGGCAACGCCGGGCACCCTACACCGAGACCACACGGTGGTGATACCCGCAGGTATGGTCCCGCCGGTCCGTGACCGTGGGACGGCGCCGACACTCGATCGCGGGAGTATAGACGGCAAAACCGCCCTGAGGCGAGTGTGGGACCGTCCCGCGCGCGCTCGATGCCATCGCGGAACGGCCTCACCACCCCGTCAAGGCGTAATGGTTGCAGTTTAGCCTTGAATTGTGGAATAACGGTGCATACTGCCATAACCGCAAAGGCGATGCGTGTCGCCAAAGGGGTGGGAGCATGACAAGCTTGGATCACCACATCCTTCGCACGGATGTCTCGGGACTGCCCCTGGAATGGGTTACTTACCAGGATGCGGTTCGGCTTTATTATCTCGGCCACGTCGCCTATACCTGCGGTCGGTCGCTGTACCGGGTACGCGGTGGCTATAACGCCGCTACCGGGCAGCGCAGTGCCATCGACCTCAGCTCCATCATCGCGACCGAGGGGGCAACGCAAGCGAGCGTCAAGGTCAGTCCCGGCTATACGCCTCCCCTGAATAACGAGACGTTGTTCCGCCGGGATGACCATATCTGCATGTATTGCGGCAATCGCTTTCGGACCTCGATGCTGTCGCGCGATCACGTCCGCCCCATCAGTCGTGGCGGTCAGGACATCTGGAATAACGTCGTCGCGGCCTGTAAGCGCTGCAATAACCACAAGGGCGATCGGCGACCGGAGCAGGCCGGTCTCGAGCTTATCGCGGTTCCGTTTACGCCGACGCATGCGGAGTACATCTATCTCCAGGGACGCCGCATTCTCGCCGATCAAATGGCCTTTTTGCGGGCTCAGTTCCCCCGCCGGAGCCCCTTGCACCAGCGTTTGACCCTGGCCGAAGAGCTTGCCCGCGAGCGCCCGGACCACTCCTAACGCCCCTGGTTTGGGGCAGCGTGATGCCGTTACCAGCGGCCGCGTCTGACAGGCTCGGGCCGCAGCGGTTACAGTGCCGGCTCGCATTCGGGAGGCTGATATGACGACAAGCGCCGACGCCGGGCCAACCGTGATGGCCGCACTAACGCAAGGCCGGTCCGATGCCGCGTGGTCGTTGCTGGAACGGCATGGTGATCTGCTTTGGGCCGTGACGGCTGCGGCTCCGTCCCATGCCGGCCGCGAAGAGCTTGTGGCTGAGCTGTTCTCTGCCATCGCCCGTGAGTCGTGGCGTTATACGGCGGTGAACGCCTCCGAAGAGCTGACAGTGGCGCTGATCGCGCGCCAGCGCCTGCGTGACTGGTGGCAGGATGCTGGTGAGGTTGATCTGCCCGCGTCCCTGGCGATTAACGAGTTCCCGGCTACTGAGCCGTCGGATCACGGCGCTCGCATTGCCCGGGAAGCCCTGACGGAGTGCGACGGTGATGGCCGGCGTGCGGCCATGCTCGCTATCGGTTACGCGCTTGCGCCGGCGAACGTAGCCGAGATCACCGGCTTGGATGAGGCCCGCATCGGGGCTGTCGCTCGCGATCGGCTCATTGTGGTGGCCGAGCGAATGGCGGGTATACCGGCGTCGGCCGACGCGAGCGCGCCGGCGCGGCAGCGGTTAGTTGAGCTCCTGGCTGATGCAGCCTACCGGCGACTCGATGACGCCGAGTGTAGCGAGCTGGAATCGCTGCAGGCACAAGTCACGGATATCGACCCCGAGGCGCTGGAACGCAGTGCCGCAGCGGTGACGCTGGCCGTGGCTGGGCGCGATCCGATGCCTGAGTCCGTGCGCGAGCGGCTCATGGACCAGTGGCGTCGCTGGCCCGGTGTCACCGCGCCGCGTTCGGAGGCCGAACGCCGCGGTACGTTGGTGGGGGGTCGCAGGAGTCGTTTGGCGGCCTACTGGCTGGCGGCTGCGGGGCTAGTCTTGGCCATCCTTGGCTGGTGGCCGACGCTGGCCGAGCGGATGGCGACCAGCGACGACCCGAAGGAAGGCCTAAAGTCGCTGTTGGCGTCGGACGAGGCTGTTGTTCGGGCCCCGTGGCAGAGCGGCGAGGCCATGGGCGAGCGCACTGCCTCGGGTGAGGTTATCTGGAGCGACCAGCGCCAACGCGGCTATATGGTGCTCGATAACGTGCCGGCTAATGACCCCCGTGAGGCCCAGTATCAGCTCTGGATCTTCGATGGCGAGCGCCACGAGTACCCCGTCAACGGCGGGGTGTTTAATGTCCCCTCCGATCGTGACTCGGTAATCGTGCCGATTGCCCCAGAGGTTACCGTCGGTGAGCCATCGCTGTTTGCCGTGACCCGCGAGCGCCCCGGCGGCGTGGTGGTCTCCGAGCGCGAGGACATCGTGGTGACGGCCGACCCGAAAAAGGGTGGTAATGACGACTAGCCATCGCCAGAGGGCGTGCTGATGGCGCGCGTCTATCTCGTCGACGCCAGTGTCTACGTCTTTCGCGCGTGGTTCGCTGTCTCCGCGGACGTCACCGACACGGCGGGCCGCCAGTCCAATGCCGTCTTCGGTTATGGGCGCTTCCTGTGCGATCTCATCGAGCGTTGCCGCCCGGATTATCTGGCCTGCGCCTTCGACGCCAGCCTGACCAGCTCGTTCCGCAACGAGATCTACCCGGCCTACAAGGCCAATCGCCCCCTGCCGCCGCCGGAGCTCGAGCGCCAGTTCGCGCAATGCCATGCCCTCACGGAGGCCCTCGGTATTCGGGCTGTGTCAGCCCAGCGTTACGAGGCGGACGATCTCATTGGGACGATGGCCGCGTCGCTGCGCGGTGAGGTGGATGGCTGTGTCTTCGTGACGGCCGATAAGGATTACGCGCAGCTGATCGGCGAGGGCGACTACTGGTGGGATGCCGGCCGTGATCGCTGGCTGGATGGCGACGGCGCGCGCGATCATATCGGCGTAGGCCCGCATCAAGTCGCCGATTGGCTGGCGCTCGCCGGTGACAGCATCGACAACATCCCTGGGGTACCCGGCATTGGCGCGAAGACGGCGGCAGCGCTGCTGACGGCGATGGGGTCGTTGGAGGCGATCTATGATGATCTCGCCGCGGTCGCCTCGTTGCGCCTACGCGGCGCGGCGCGGATCCGCCGGCTCCTGGCGAGCTACCGGGAACAGGCCTGGTTGTCGCGTGAACTGAGCCTGATCTGCTGCCGCGTGCCCCTAGCCACGAGCCTCTCGTCGCTGGCCTGGGAGGGCGTCTGCCCCGCGGCGCTCGAACGGCTTTCGCTGCCGGTCCAGCTCAGCAGCCTTTGCCAGCGGTTGCCGGCGCAGCGCGAGGAGGCGTTGGCATGAGCCTTTGGACCACGATTGCGGACGTCGTGGCTCGCGAGTGTGGCGCTCGGCCCGACATCGAGGCCCGTCGCCGAGTCGGCGGCGGTAGTATCAGTCCCGCCTATCGGGTGCCCGTCGGCGATGGCGATGTCTTCGTCAAAACGGGGTCTGTCGACGCCGGTGATATGTTCGCTGCCGAGGCCGAGGCCCTGGAGCTGCTGGGCGGTCCCGGGGTTATTCGGGTGCCCCAGCCCATCGGCCAGGGCGTCGACGCGGAGGGGGCCTTCTTGATCATGGCGTATATCGCCTTTGGTCGAGCGGCTCAGGGTAGCGAGCGGGCCCTGGGCGAGGGGCTCGCGCGCATCCATGCCGTTACTCGCGCCGAACACGGTTGGCACCGAGACAACACCATCGGCAGCACCCCGCAACCGAACCGCAGCGATCACGACTGGGCTCGGTTCTTCGCGCGGCAGCGCCTCGGCCATCAGCTCGATCTCGTCGCCGCCAGCGGTGGCTACGGTGAACTGGTTCGCGCCGGGCGGCGCCTAGAACAACGACTGGCTGGCTTGTTCGAGGACTACGTGCCGGCGGCTTCATTGCTCCATGGCGATCTATGGGGCGGCAATGTCGCGTTCGACGAGCGAGGCCGGCCCGTGATCTTCGATCCGGCCACCTATTTCGGCGACCGCGAGACGGATCTGGCCATGACGGAGCTCTTCGGGGGCTTGGGGAGCGATTTCTATCAGGCCTATCGGGCTACCTGGCCGCTGGATGCGGGCTATGAGCGGCGCCGGGATCTCTACCAGCTCTACCACATCCTCAATCATCTCAACCTGTTCGGCCGCATGTACGAGAGCCCCGCGCAGCGGCTCATCGATCGGCTTCTCGCGACGCTGGGCTAGCCGCCAGCGGACCAGCGTTAGTCGCCGTTCGGCGGAGACGGCTTGCTGCCTTGCTGATCGAAGAAATCGCCGTAGGGGTCATCCTCGCCGGCCGGTGGCTCGCCGTCGTAGACCTGGCTGCGGCGCTGTTGCTGGTACGACGAGCGCGTGAAGGCGTAGGGATCGAGGGCGGCCTCGTTGCGGATACTGATCGCCCGGCCCAGCTGAGCGCGCGTGTTGACGATGTTGAGGCCGGTTAAACCGGCGCGGGTAGCGGTTTCCAGGGACAGATAGGTGAGCACGTCCGTATACCAGTCGACCGGGTAGCGGCTGACATCGCGTGTGCTCGAGGGGCCGAGCAGCGGAAGCATGAGATAGGGGCCGGAGTCTAGCCCCCAGACGCCCAGCGTTTGGCCGAAATCCTCCGGCCGCGTCTCGAGCCCAACGCCTGAGGCGACATCGAACAGGCCGGCCAGGCCGATGGTGGTATTGACGAAGAAACGGGCCGCGTCCGTGGCGGCTGCCTGCCCCTTGGCCTGGAGGAGGTTGTTGAGCACCTGCCCGGGTGCGCCCGCGTTGTCGAAGAAGTTGCCCACGTTGCGCCGTAACTGGGCCGGTGTGACCGCTATCCAGGCATTGGCGGCGGGCGCCAGGGCGTATTCGTCGACGCCCTCGTTGAACGCGAAGATGCGGCGGTTCATGCCCTCTAGCGGATCACCCGAGCCGTCGTCATCGGCGAACTGGGGTCCGGCTTCGGATGCCGTTGTGGTCTCGGGTGTTGTGGATGTGGCGCAACCGCCGAGCATGGCCGCCATCGCAGTGATGCCGATAAGCCGCCATAGTCCATTAATCGTCGTAGGCATCGAGACTAGCCCCCTGCTTCTTGGTGAATTCCAGTACCGACGCATTAAACCGGCGCGGCTGCTCCATCATGACCATATGGCCAGCCGCGTCGATGACGGTGAGCTCCGCGTCGGGGAGCCGTTCGACGAGCCGCTGCGCGTTAGCGAGCGGCCATACCCGATCGTCACGGCCGTGGATAAACAGCGTCGGAGCGCGGATAGCCTCGGCGCGATCCGGTGTCGAGCGATCACCAAGGACCGCCCCCAGCTGGCCATGATACGCGTGCGCCGGCTGCCCCTGGTCGCGCTCAAAGCGTACCAGCCAATCCACCAGGTTCGGAATTCGCTGCCGGTACGCCGGATGATATAAGATCGCCACCATCTCCTCGATCAGTGCCCGAGTCTCGGTGGTATAGCGGTCGCGCTCGAGAGCGGCGCGCACCACTGGCTCGGGAGCCACATGGCCGGGACTGGTAACCGGGGGACCAGTGGCCGCTAGTAACAGGCGGCTAATACGTTCCGGCACCCGATGGTAGAGCGATTGGGCGATCAGGCCGCCCATGCTGACCCCCAGTACAGCGGCCTGCTCGATGTGTTCGGCGTCCATGACGGCCTCGACGTCCGCCGCCATGGTGGCGCTGTCGTAACCGGACGGCGGTTTATCCGATTGGCCCGAGCCGCGGTTGTCCAGTGCGATCACCCGATGCTGGCGGGTAAAGGCCGGCCACTGCATGCCCCAGGCGGCAACGCTGCCGCCCAGCCCCATAACCAATACTAGGGCTGGGCCGCGGCCCTGGGCCTCATAGTATAAACGCGTACCGTCGTGCGGATTCGTGGTCCAGCTCATGGTCCTCTCGGGCCGTCTTGTTAGGCGAACACGGCGGCGGAGCGAGCTACCGTTGCGCCGCCGTGCGCGCCGGGGCGCCGTCAGCCTCAGCTCAGCTCAGCGACGACCGGCGCGTGGTCCGAGGGGCGCTCCCAGCGCCGCGGCTCGGGATCGACGTAGCTGGTTGTCAGCGCCGGCGTTAGGGCTGGACTCGTCAGTATGAGATCGATGCGCAGCCCCCGGTTTCGCTTGAAGTTGTTGGTGCGGTAGTCCCACCAGGAGAAGGTTGCCTCCGGGTGCTCGAAGGCGCGGAAGCTGTCGCTGAAGCCGAGCTGGCAGAGGGCTTGGAAGGCGTCGCGCTCGGGGGTGCTGCAGAGGATGCCCTCGTGCCATTCCTCGGGGTCGTGCACGTCACGGTCCTCGGGGGCGATGTTGAAGTCGCCCACCACGGCGATCCGATCGTGCTCGGCGAGCTCGTCGCGTAGCCAGTCCCGAAGGCTCGCCAGCCAGCCCAGTTTGTAGTCGTATTTGGCCGTGCCCACGGCCTTGCCGTTCGGCACATAGAGGTTGATTAGTCTCAGTGAGCCCACTGTGGCAGCCAGGACCCGCCGGGCGGGATCGTCCGTGCCCGGGATATCGGTAACGATGTCACACGGCTGCTCGCGGCTTAATACGGCGACGCCGTTGTAGGTCTTCTGCCCGCTGTAGGCGACGTGGTAGCCCGCCTCCTCGATGCTGGCAACGGGGAAGCGCTCGTCGGCGAGCTTGGTCTCCTGCAGGGCCAGGATGGCCGGCTGCTGTTGCTGGCACCAGGCCGTGACGTGGTTTAGGCGCACATTCAGCGAGTTGACGTTCCAGGAGGCTATTCTCACGATCCCAAACCCCTCGGCTCGTTGGCGTTAGCGGCGTTCCCGCCCGGGACGCGGGCGCTGGATTCAGGCGGCCAGGCCGCTGTGGCGGAGCAGCGGCTCGACGCTGGGTGGTCGGCCACGGAAGGCCTGGAACAGCGCCATGGCGTCCGCGGAGCCGCCCCGCTCAAGTATCTGCTCGCGGAAATCGCGCCCGGTCTCGGCATTGAAGATGCCTTCTTCCTCAAAACGCGCGTAGGCGTCCGCCGATAGCACCTCGGCCCACTTGTAGCTGTAATAGCCCGCCGCGTAGGGCCCGGCGAAGATGTGGCCGAAGGTGTTGGGAAAGCGATTGAACGATGGCGGACGGACCACGGCGATCTGCGAGCGGACCGCGTCGAGCAGCGCATGGATGCCGGGACCATGCCCGGGGTCGTACTCCGCATGCAGCCGCAGATCGAATAGCGAGAACTCCAGCTGGCGGACCATGCGCATGGCTGCCTGGAAGTTGCGGGCGGCCTGGAGGCGCTCGAACAGCTCGGCCGGGATGGGGTCGCCGGTCTGGTAGTGCGCCGCGAACAGGTCGAGCGCCTCGCGCTCCCAGGTCCAGTTCTCCATGAATTGGCTAGGCAGTTCGACGGCATCCCAGGCTACCCCGCTAATACCGGCGACGCTGGGGGTGTCGACCTGCGTGAGCATGTGGTGCAGGCCGTGCCCGAACTCGTGGAACAGCGTCTGGACCTCGTCGTGGCTGAGCAGCGCGGGGTCGTCGCCGACCGGCGGCGTCACGTTGCAGGTCAAAAAGGCCACGGGTAGCTGGACGCCCGTGTCGCTGCGATGGCGGCTACGACAGATGGCGAGCCAGGCGCCGCCGCGCTTGTTCGCTCGCGCGTAGAGATCCATATAGAAATGGGCGCGAGGGCTGCCATCCGCATCGCGCACGGTGTAGAAGCGGACCTCGGGGTGCCAGACGTCGTCGTTGGCCTCCTGGGCGATGCGTACCCCGTAGAGGCGCTCGACCACCTGGAAAAGGCCGTGGATGGTCCGGTCCACGGGGAAGTAGGGGCGCAGGTCCTCGGGCGAGATGTCGTAGCGTGCCTGGCGTAGCTTCTCGGCGTAGTAGCCGATATCCCAGGCCTCCAGCTGGTCCACGCCGTGCTCGTCGCGGGCGTAGCATTGGAGCTCGGCGAGCTCGCGTTGGGCAGCTGGCACGCTCTTGGCGGCGAGATCATCCAGGAACCCCTGCACCTGTTCCACGGATTCAGCCATCTTGGGGATCAGCGAGACCTCGGCCGGGTTGTTATAGCCCAGCAGTCGCGCCTGCTCGCAGCGCAGGGCCATGATCTCGTCCATGATCGGGCCGTTGTCGTAGGCGCCGGCGTTGGGGCCGACGTCCGAGGCGCGCGTAGTGAAGGCCTGGTAGACCTGGTAGCGCAGCTCGCGGTCGTCGGCGTGGGTCAGAATCGCCTGAACGACGGGCATGTCCAGGGTGACGCGCCAGCCGTCGCTACCCGCGCTAGCCGCGTTCTGGCGCATTACTCCCAGCGCCGACTCCGGCAGGCCCGCGACCTGCGAGTGGTCTGTGAGATCCAGCGACCAGGCATGGGTGGCGTCCAGCAGGTTGTCGCTAAAGCGACTGCTGAGCTCGCTGAGCCGTTCGGCGATCTGGGCGAAGCGCACCTTGTCCGCCTGGGGCAAGGCAACACCCGCCAGCTGGAAATCGCGCAGGGCGTTGTCGACACTGCGCTTCTGGGCGGCGGTGAGGTCGGCGAAATCGCGGCGCTCGCGTACCTGGCGATAGGCCTGGTAGAGGCGCTCGTCCTGGGCGAGCTCGGTCTCAAAGGCGGTCAACTTGGGCACACACGCGTTGTAGGCCGCGCGGAGCTCGTCGCTATTAACCACCGCGTTGAGATGCGAGACCGGGGACCACGCCTTGTGGAGCCGGTCATGGATCGCCTCCAACGGGGCGACCAGGTTGGACCAGGTGTAGTCGCCGTTGCGTGCGAGGAGATCCTCGACGGCCTGACGGCTCTCGGCCAGGAGCTCATCGATGGCGGGCTCGACATGCTCGGCGCGTATCTCGCTGAAGCGAGGTAGGCCGCTGGTATCGGTAACGGGGTTCGTCATGGACGGGGCTTTGCTCGTAGTGTCGTGGGTCGCGTAGATTGTGCCGCATAACGGCGCAGGCGACGAGGTGCTAGTAGGTCATGGCGAATCAGTTCGATCTTATCTGTATAGGGGGCGGTAGCGGTGGTATCGCAACGGCTCGACGGGCGGCGGCCCATGGCGCGAGCGTGGCCGTGGTCGAGGAGGACCGGTTCGGGGGGACCTGCGTTAACGTCGGCTGTGTGCCGAAGAAGGTGATGTGGAACGCGGCCCATCACGCCGCGGCCCTGGGGCATGCCGAGGCCTTTGGCTTCGACGTGGCTCGCCGCGGCCTGGACTGGGGTACGCTGGTGGCGCGGCGCGAGGCCTACATCGAGCGCCTCAACGACATCTATCAGAGCAACCTGGACAAGGCCGGCGTGACTGCCATTACCGGCCGGGCGCGCTTTCTGGACCCGCATACCATCGAGGTCGCCGGCGAGCAGTACAGCGCGGATCGGTTCCTGGTGGCGGTCGGTGGCCGGCCGAGCTGGCCCGCGATCCCCGGGGCCGACCTGGGCATCGATTCCAATGGCTTCTTCGCCCTGCGCGATCGCCCCGAGGACGTTGCGGTTGTGGGGGCGGGCTATATTGCCGTCGAGCTCGCCTCGATGCTGCGCCAGTTAGGGAGCCGCGTGAGGCTGGTGATCCGCCGTCAGGAGCCGCTGCGCGCGTTTGATCCTATCCTGCGGGAAGGCCTCATGGAGGCCGCCGAGGCCGATGGCATCGAGGTCGTGACCGGGTTCCAACCCGTGGGTGTCGAGGCCGGTGAGAAGCTCACCCTCTATGGTGAGGACGGTCGCGAGCTCACCGGCATGGACAAGCTCATCTGGGCCATCGGGCGTGATCCCAGTACGGAGGATCTCGGCTTGGCGAACGCGGGGGTTGAGTTGGCCGATAACGGCACCATCCCGGTGGATCGCTATCAGGTCACGAACCAAGCCCATATCTTCGCCCTGGGCGACGTTATCGGGTCCTACGAGCTCACCCCCGTGGCCATCGCGGCGGG
Organism: uncultured Ectothiorhodospiraceae bacterium; assembly: GCA_913055565.1. Classification (GTDB taxonomy): domain Bacteria; phylum Pseudomonadota; class Gammaproteobacteria; order Nitrococcales; family Nitrococcaceae; genus CAJXKP01. The sequence goes on along the minus strand of CAJXKP010000001.1, from coordinate 108,286 downwards.
CCGCCGCCTGGCCGATCGCGTCTATGGCGGGGCCGGGGATAGCTATCTGGATTACAGCGCCATCCCGACCGTCGTGTTCACGCATCCGCCCATGGGGACCGTCGGGCTAACCGAGCCGCAGGCCCGCGAGCAGTACGGCGACGCCGCGGTACGCTGTTACGAGACGCGCTTTACGCCCATGGATTTCGCCCTGGAGGCGCCCGAGAACAAGCGCCGCAGCTTTATGAAACTGGTCTGTGTCGGCGATGACGAGAAGGTAGTGGGGGTCCATCTTTTCGGCATCGGGAGCGATGAGATGCTCCAGGGCTTCGCCGTCGCCGTCCGCATGGGCGCGCGCAAGGCCGATCTGGATAATACCGTGGCGATCCATCCCACGGCCGCCGAGGAATTGGTCACCATGACCTAAGGGAGCGAAGGCATGATTAGGACGCTTGAGGGCATGGCACCTATGCTGTCGGATGGTGCCTGGGTCGATGAGACCGCGGTCGTCGTCGGTGACGTCCGCCTTGGCGAGGACGTCTCGGTCTGGCCGACGACGGTCATGCGTGGTGACGTCAATACCATCGAGGTGGCGGCGCGCACCAACATCCAGGATGGCACGGTGGTGCATGTCACCCACGATGGACCGTATACCCCCGGTGGTTTGGCCACGCGCATCGGCGCCGATGTCACCATCGGCCACCGCGCCATTATCCATGCCTGCACGCTTGGCGATCGGGTCCTGGTGGGCATGGGCGCGACGGTGATGGACGGTGCCGTGGTCGAGGATGACGTCATCGTGGGCGCCAACGCCCTCGTGCCACCGGGTAAACGCCTGGTGTCGGGGCATCTGTATTTCGGCTCGCCGGTGCGCAAGGCACGCGAGCTCACCGATGAGGATCGCGAGCAGCTGGTCTACTCGGCGCGCCACTACGTCAGTCTGAAGCAACGCCACGAGGGTAGCGCGTGAGCGAGAGCTCCCCCAGGCGGCGTCGCTCGAAGTCGCGGGCTGCCATTGAGGTGGGCGGGGTCGCGGTTCCGGCTGGCAGCCGCCAGACCATCGATATCCCGGCGGCGCTGCTGTATACCCATGCCCCGGTGTCATTGCCCGTCCACGTCGTCCACGGCCGGCGGCCGGGGCCGACCGTTTTGGTCAACGCCGCCATTCACGGCGATGAGATCAACGGCGTGGAGATCATCCGCCGTCTGCTCCAGCTCCCCGTGATGAGGCAGCTGCGGGGGACCCTCCTGGCGGTGCCGATTGTGAACGTCTTCGGCTTCACGGACCGTTCGCGCTATCTGCCGGATCGGCGCGATCTCAATCGCGCCTTCCCGGGAACCGAGCGCGGTTCCCTCGCCGCGCGCCTGGCTTATCTGTTCCGCACGCGCATCGTGGAGCACGCCAGCCACGTGATCGATCTTCACACGGCGGCCGTACACCGCGATAATCTGCCCCAGATCCGCGCCAATCTGGATGAGCCCGACTGCGAAGCCATGGCGCAGGCCTTCGGCACGCCCGTGATCGTGAATACGCCGCTCATCGAGGGCAGCCTGCGGCATATGTGCAGCGAGTCCGGCAAGCCGGTGATTACCTACGAGGCCGGCGAGGCATTGCGCTTTAACGAGCAGTCCATCAAGGCGGGGGTGCGCGGGGTCGTGCGCGTCATGCGTCAGCTCGAGATGGCGCCGCGTACGAGCAAGCGCCAGCGCGAGGGGCGTCGTAAGAGCTACGTGGCTAATAACAATGCCTGGGTCCGCGGTGAGCAGGATGGCCTCTTCCGCGCCATCGTGCCACTGGGGGCGCACGTCACCGAGGGCCAGACGCTGGGGTTTATCGCGGATCCCTTTGGGGAGTCCGAGATGACCGTCGTCGCCCCAACCGCCGGCATCGTTATCGGGCGGAACAATCTGCCGCTGGTCCATGAGGGCGAGGCGCTGTTCAATCTCGCGCGCTTCGATGCGGCGAGACGGGTCGCGCGCCACGTCGAGGCCTTTAGCCGCGAACTGGAGGAGGACCAGAGCTGGGAGGATGAGCCGCCCATCGTGTGAGCGCTGGCCGTCGCTGGCACGCCGGCGACGGGCTAGGACGGCCGCAGGGCCTCGATGACGGGGGCCGTGTCTGGGCGTACGCCGCGCCAGAGCAGGAACGACTCGGCGGCTTGCTCGACCAGCATGCCGAGGCCATCGACGGCCTGGGCGGCGCCTTGTTCACGCGCCCAGCGTACGAAGGCCGTGGGCTCATCGGCGTAGACCATGTCGTAGCACAGGCACCCCTCGCTCAGGAGGCCGTCCGGCAGCGGCGGTAGCTCGCCGTGCAGACCGGAAGATGTGGCATTAATGACCACATCGAAGCCCCGGCCCGCTAGTTCGGCAAAGCCACCACCCTCGATGGCCCCGAGGTCGGCCATCTCGCGTGCCAGAGCGCTCGCTTTCGTCGCCGTCCGGTTGGCGATGCATACGGACGATGGTCCGCACGCCAGGATAGCGGGCAAGACCCCGCGTACAGCGCCACCGGCGCCGATGACCAGGATGGCGCGGCCCGCCAGGCGAGTCGCGTGATTGACGCCTATATCGCGGACCAGGCCGGCGCCGTCGGTGTTATCGCCGTAGCGCTCGCCTGCCTCGAAAGCGAGCGTATTCACGGCGCCCGCGCGCTCGGCGCGGTGGCTGCGGCGATCAGCCAGGTGCCAGGCCTGCTCCTTGAACGGCACCGTTACATTCGCGCCGCGGCCGCCGCTGTCCTGGAAGGCCGCGACGGCCTCGGCGAAGCCACCCTCGGCCACGAGCTGTCGCTCATAGCTCATGGCCTGATCGGTCTGCGCGGCGAAGAGCTGGTGTATCGGCGGCGACTTGGAATGGTCGATGGGGTTGCCCATGACGACGTAGTGATCCATGGCGCGCCCTCGTTACTGGTTGCTGCGAGCTGTTCCCACGGCGGTGACGCGGCCTACTCGTTGAGCCAGGCGGCGACCTCGGAGGCGTGATAGGTAAGTATGGCGTCGGCGCCGGCCCGCTTGAGGGAGGTCAATGCCTCCATGGCACAGGCCCGCTCGTCGAGCCAACCGCGCTCACCGGCCGCCTTGAGCATGGCGAACTCGCCACTGACCTGGTAGGCGAGGGTGGGGACGGCGAATCGATCGCGGACCCGGCGGACGACATCAAGATACGGCAGCCCCGGCTTGACCATCACCATGTCGGCGCCTTCGTCGAGATCCATGGCGACCTCGCGAAGGGCCTCATCGATGTTCGCCGGATCCATCTGGTAGGTCTTCTTGTCGGCCTGACCGAGGCTAGTCGCCGAGCCCACCGCATCCCGGAAGGGGCCGTAGAAGCTGGAGGCGTACTTGGCGCTATAGGCCAGGATGCGGGTGGTGACGTGGCCGTCGGTCTCCAGGGCGTCGCGAATGGCGCCGATTCGTCCGTCCATCATGTCTGACGGCGCCACGACGTCCGCGCCCGCCTCGGCGTGGGCCAACGCCTGGCGGGTGAGGGCCGTTACCGTGGCGTCGTTGATCACGTACTCCGCTTCGTCCAGCAGGCCGTCCTGGCCGTGGCTGGTGAACGGGTCGAGGGCGACATCCGTAATCACCCCCATCTCGGGGACGGCCGACTTGACGGCCCTCACGGCACGCGGGATCAGGCCCTCCGGATTCCACGCCTCCGCCGCATCGGCGCTCTTGAGCTCGGGTGGCGTGACGGGAAAGGGCGCGATAGCGGGTATGCCGAGGCGCGCGAGCCGTTCCGCCTCGGCCTGGAGGGCATCGATGGTGAGCCGCTCCACGCCGGGCATGGACGGCACAGCCTGGCGGTCGTTGCGGCCCTCGATCACGAATACCGGGCAGATGAGGTCATCGCAATGGAGCTCATGCTCGCGCATCAGTCGTCGAGAGAACTCGTCCCGGCGCATGCGCCGGGGCCGCGCTCGGGGGAAACGCCCGGTTATCTCGCTCGCCAAATCGGCCTCCCTGTGCAACGGGGGTATGATGACTGCTTAGTATGCCTGTGCCGACGTTCGCGCCCAAGCCGGTCCATCGCTCGCTCCGCGCTAATACGGATGTATAGGGCTCCGATCGCGCGTCATCATGCCGTTTGGTAGCCACCGGCTTCGCGGCCACGGTCGGGCCGCGCCCTGACAGACGTCGTGAGGGAAGATCGATTTGCGTGATCTGATCATCGTCGGAGGCGGGGTTGGCGGTCTGGTGACCGCGAGTGTCGCCGCCCAACTGGGGTTGCGTGTAACCCTCGTCGAGAAATCGCCCCGGCTCGGTGGCGATTGCCTCCGTTGCGGCTGCGTTCCGAGCAAGACCTTTATAAAGTCGGCCAAGGTCGCCTCGCTGATGCGCCGAGGCGGGGATTTTGGTCTTCCGAGCTGTCGCCCCGAGGTGGCTCTCGCTGGTGTCAACGAGCGCGTACGCGCCGTGATTGCGACGATCGAGGCCCATGATGATCCGGAACGCCTTCGTGAGCTCGGTGTTGAGGTCCTGTTCGGCGAGGCGCGTTTTTGCAACCCGTATGAGATCGCGATCAAGGGGCAGCGGCTGAGGGCCCGGCGCTTTGTGATCGCTACCGGTTCCAGGCCGGCCGTACCCGCTATTCCTGGGCTCGAGGAGGTCGACTATTGGACCAATGAGGACGTCTTCGACCAGACGCGGCTGCCGGCGCGATTGGCGGTAATGGGTGCCGGCCCGGTCGGTGTCGAGCTGGCTCAGGCGTTCCAGCGGCTGGGTAGCCGCGTCACGCTGTTCGACATGGCCGAGGAGATCCTGCCCCGGGAAGATCGGGCTATCGCGGGCGAGTTACGCGCGATCATGGCCGCCGAGGGCGTGGCTGTGCGCCCGGGCACGCGGGTCGAGCGGGTCGAGGCGAGCGGTGACCGCCAATGCGTCTACGCCCGGCGGGGCGAGGACCGTATGCCGGTGGAGGTAGATGCCCTGCTGGTGGCCGCCGGTCGGGCGCCCAACGTCGAGGGATTGGGCCTAGACGCCGCGGGCGTGGACCGCGGCAGCGCCGGTATCCTGGTGGACCGACGGATGCGGACGACGCAGCGCCACATCTTCGCCTGCGGCGACGTCTGTGGGCCTTATCCGTTCACCCACATGGCCGAGCATCAGGCCGGTGTCATCATCAGCAATGCCGTGTTGCGTTGGCCGCGGCGCATCGATTATCGCGTCGTTCCCGGTGTTACCTACACCGATCCGGAGCTTGCTCGGGTCGGTCCCACGCCGTCGCAGGCGAGGCAGCGCTACCCGGATGCCGAGGTCCTGACGTTCCCCTTCGACCAGCTCGATCGGGCCCACGCCGAGGGGGAGGCACACGGGCGCATGCAGTTGGTCATTTGCCGTGGCCGTATCCTCGGCGCGACCATTCTCGGCCCGCATGCCGGGGAGCTGATCCATGAGGTGGTCCTGGCCATGCAGGCCAGGGTACGGCTCGGCCACGTGAGCTCGGCGATTCACGCCTACCCCACGCTGTCGCAGATCCACCGTCGCGTAGTGAATACGCATTACGCACCGCGTCTATTCAGTGCCGGTACGCGGCGGCTGGTGCGCTGGCTGCAGCGATTAGTACCGTGAGGGCGGCTAGTCTGGGACAGTGGGCGGGTTATCGCGGGGTTGCTCGCCTAACGCTGGTCGGGCCGTGGCGGTAATTGGCGCTTGAGCCAACGCAACACGCGTCGCACGCGCGGTGAGGCGAGGCGGAAGGCCTCATCGAAGCCGACCCAACGATACTCGTGATGCTCGGGGCGCCCCAGCTCCGGGGCGATGCCCAGGACGACGTCCTGGCTTCGGGTCTGCGCCACGTAGTAGCGCGCTATCTTGCCGGGACCGTACGGTCCCGTTTCGAAGTAGGTCTCACCCCATCGGAAGTCCAAGTCCGTGATACCGCTCTCCTCGGCAACCTCGCGGCAGGCGCCCTCCAGCGGCGTCTCGCCCGCCTCGACCTTGCCCTTGGGGAAGTCCCAGTAGCGGTAGGCGCGCAACAGCAATAGGCGCCACTCGTGCCCCTCCGGCCGGATCACGGCGACACCGGCCGATAGGACCCGTATCCGCTTGCCGTGACGCGTACCGAGGTCGCGTTCGGCGGAGGGGCTATCGCTGCTCATGATGGGCCGGACTAAGCTCGTGGACGGCCTCGATCATGGCGTCGACATGGTCGGGCTGGATCTCGGGGTGGACGCCATGGCCCAGGTTGAACACATGTCCCGGACCGGTGCCGTAATCGGCCAGTGTGCGAGCGACCTCGGTGCGGATGGTCTCGGGCCGGGCGTAGAGGGCGCAGGGATCGAGGTTGCCCTGGAGGGCGACGCGTTCGCCGACGCGCTGACGCGCTTCGCCAAGGCTCGTGCTCCAGTCGAGGCCAAGGGCATCAGCGCCCGAGTCGGCCATGGCCTCCAGCCAGAGACCGCCGTTCTTGGTGAAGAAGATCACGGGGATATGGCGGCCCTCGCGCTGGCGGGTCAGACCCTTGATCACGCGCTTGGCGTAGGCTAGCGAGAAGGCGTGGTAGGCCTCGTGAGACAGGGCGCCACCCCAGGTATCGAAGATCATCAGCGCCTGCGCCCCAGCCTCGGTCTGGGCATTGAGATAGTCCGTGATGCTGTCGGCGGCCTTGCTGAGCAGCCGGTGGAGCAGCTCCGGGCGATCGTAGAGCAGGGTCTTGATGCGACGGAATTCGCGGCTGCTCTCGCCTTCAACCATATAGGTGGCGAGCGTCCAGGGGCTGCCCGCGAAGCCGATCAGTGGCACGCGGCCCTGGAGCTCGCGGCGCGTCAGGCGGATGGCGTCGGGTACGTAGCCGAGCTCGTCGCGGGCGTCCGGCACCGGCAGTTGGTCGATGGCGCGCTCATCGCGGACCGGATGCTTCAGGCGCGGTCCCTCGCCGGGCTCAAAGTAGAGGCCCAGGCCCATGGCCTCGGGGATGGTCAATATATCCGAGAACAGGATAGCCGCGTCGAGCCGGAAGCGCTCCACGGGCTGCAGGGTGACCTGGCAGGCGAGCTCAGGGTTCTGGCACAGCGCCATAAAGCTGCCCGCCTGTTCGCGTATACGGCGATACTCGGGGAGGTAGCGCCCGGCCTGGCGCATGATCCAGACCGGCGTGCGCGGCACGGGCTCGCGGTTCAGGGCACGCAGCAGCAGATCGTTGTCGAGCTGGCTCAAGGCGGTGATACCACTGTACGGAAACACCGCGTAGTGTAGCACGCGCGCACCGTGCCTCGGCATTGGCTGGGCCCCGGCGCGCTCAGCAATTCTCATCATGGGATCCCAGGAGCGCGCCTGGTCGCGTCACCCCCCGCCAAGGGACGCCATAAACCTTCCTTGGAGCCTCTACGGCGGCCTTCCCTGGCCGCAGACGCCCTTGGCAGGGGCTAACGCGACCGCCTCAAAGGCCAAAATGAGAATTGCTGCGGCGCGCTCCCCCGCCGGGGAACCACGTTGGTCTCACCCTGGCTCGGGTTAGACCTCCAGGTATTCGAGGATGCCCTTGGCCGCCTCGCGCCCTTCCCACACCGCGGTCACGACAAGATCCGAGCCGCGTACCATGTCACCGCCCGCGAAGATGCGCTCGTTATCCGTTTGGTAGGGGTAGCGGCCGTCCTTGTCGATGACGACCCGATCCCGGTCATCGACATCGACGTTGTAGGGCTCGAACCAGTCGGCTGGACTGGGCCGGAAGCCGAAGGCGATGATTACGCGATCGGCCGGGATGACCTCCTCGCTGCCCGGGATGGGTTCGGGGCGCTGACGACCGCGCTCGTCGGGGGCACCAAGCTGCGTCTCAACGACCTTCACGCCCTCGACCTTGCCGTCGCCCACGATCTCGATGGGCTGGCGGTTGAACTTGAAGTCGACGCCCTCTTCCTTGGCGTTGTAGACCTCCCGGCGCGAGCCCGGCATATTCGCCTCATCCCGGCGGTAGGCGCAGGTCACGCTCTTCGCCCCCTGGCGCAGCGAGGTCCGGTTGCAGTCCATGGCGGTATCACCGCCGCCGAGGACAACGACGCGCTTGCCGGCCATATCGATGAAGTCGTTCGGGTCTTCCTCGAAGCCCATCAGCCGGTTGATGTTAGCCACCAGGAAGGGCAATGCCTCGAAGACGCCTTGTTTGTCCTCGCCGGGGAAGCCACCGCGCATGTAGGTATAGGTCCCCATGCCGAGGAAGACGGCGTCGAATTCGCGCTCAAGCTCATCGAAGCCGACGTCGGTGCCGACATCGGTGCTCAGTCGGAACTCGACTCCCATCTCCTCCATGATCGAGCGGCGCGTATGGATGACCTCCTTCTCCAGCTTGAACGGCGGGATACCGAAGGTCAGGAGGCCGCCGATCTCAGGGTAGCGGTCGAACACCACCGGCTGGACCCCGCTTCGGATGAGGATATCGGCAGCGCCGAGGCCGGCCGGTCCCGCGCCGATCACGGCGACGCGCTTGTCGGTCATGACGACGTCGGAGACATCGGGGCGCCAGCCCTGCTTGAAGGCCTCATCGGTGATGTACTTCTCTACCGAGCCGATGGTGACGGCGCCAAAGCCATCATTGAGCGTGCACGCGCCCTCGCAGAGGCGATCCTGGGGGCAGACCCGACCGCACACCTCTGGCAGCGAGTTCGTCTTATGCGACAGCTCGGCGGCCTCGAAGAGGTTGCCCTCGGCAACGAGCTTGAGCCAATTGGGGATGTAGTTGTGGACCGGGCATTTCCATTCACAGTAGGGATTGCCGCATTCGACGCAACGATCGGCCTGCTGGGCGGCCTGGTCGCCGGTGAAGTCACCGTAGATCTCGTTAAACATCTGCACACGCGCGCCGGCTCCCTCCTTTTCGGGATCCTGACGCGGTACCTCGATGAATTGGAATACGTTACCCATTGCGCTCTTTTCGCCGGGCGGCCCCCGTCGATGGAGCCGCGTGTATGACTATCGTTTGGGGTCGCTGCCTCAGGCGGCGATCCGTAGCGTGTCCAGCACCTCGTTAATATCGGCCGCCTTGGGCTTGACCAGCCAGAACTGGCCGACGTAGTCCCGGAAGTTATCCAGGATGTGCTGACCCCACGCGGAGCCGGTCTCAGCGACGAACTCCTCGACAATACTTCGCAGGTATTCGCGATGGGCCTCCATGTTCTCACCGCGGATGCGGTGGATGTCGATGAGCTCGTGGTTGTAGCTGTCCACGAAGTGGTTATCCTGATCCAGCACGAAGGCGAAGCCGCCGGTCATGCCGGCACCGAAGTTTAGGCCCGTGGTGCCGAGGACGGTCACGACCCCGCCGGTCATGTACTCACAGCCGTGGTCGCCAATACCCTCAACGACCGCATGAACGCCCGAGTTGCGCACACCGAAGCGCTCGCCGGCGAGGCCGGCGGCGAAGAACTTGCCGCCGGTCGCGCCGTAGAGGCAGGTGTTACCGATGATGGTCGTCTCATGGCTGGCGAAGCCGCTGGTCTCGTGGGGATGCAGCACCACCTTACCGGCTGCCATGCCCTTGCCGACGTAGTCATTGGCGTCGCCCGCCAAATAGAGCTCAAGGCCGCCGGCATTCCAGACGCCGAAGCTCTGGCCGGCCGTGCCGGTGAGGTTGAGCCGAATCGGGGTGTCGGCCATGCCGTAATTGCCCCAGCGTTGCGCGATCTCACCGGACAGTCGGGCGCCGATGGAGCGATCCGTGTTCTGGACGCGGTAGGTGAACGTGCCGCCACTGCCCGCCTCGATGGCGGGTAGCGCGTCCGCGACCATGCGCTCCGCGAGCTCGCCCTTGTCGAAGGGCTCGTTACGCGCGACCTGGCAGGATTGCGGCTTCGCCGCATCGATCCCGCCATCCGAGAGTATGGGGGCGAGATCCAGCTTGGCCTGGCGCGAGGTCTCGGGCTCGATCTGCTCCAGCAGGTCCAGGCGCCCGATGAGCTCCTCAAGCGAACGCACGCCGAGCTTGGCGAGCCATTCGCGGACCTCCGTGGCGATGAAGGTGAAGTAGTTGGCGACACGCTCCGGTGTGCCCACGAAGTGCTTGAGGCGCAACACCTTCTGCTGGGTCGCCACACCGGTGGGACAGTTGTTGAGATGGCACAGCCGGAGGTATTTGCAGCCCATGGCGACCATGGGCCCGGTCCCGAAGCCGAAGCTCTCGGCGCCGAGGATGGCGGCCTTGATGACGTCCAGCCCCGTCTTGAGCCCGCCATCCGTCTGAATGCGCACGCGATCGCGCAGGTCGTTGGCGCGCAGGGTCTGGTGTGCCTCGGTCAGGCCCAGTTCCCATGGGGTGCCGGCGTACTTCAGTGAGGTCAATGGGCTGGCGCCCGTGCCGCCATCATAGCCCGCGATCGTGATCAGATCGGCGTAGCCCTTGGTAACACCGGCGGCAACGGTGCCCACCCCGGGCTCGGCGACGAGCTTCACCGATACCAGGGCCTTGGGGCTGACCTGCTTGAGGTCATAGATCAGCTGCGCCAGATCCTCGATCGAGTAGATGTCGTGATGGGGCGGCGGCGAGATCAGCGCCACGCCGGGCTTGGAGAAGCGCAGGCGGGCGATCATCTCGTTGACCTTGTGCCCCGGAAGCTGGCCGCCCTCACCGGGCTTAGCCCCCTGGGCGATCTTGATCTGGAGCACCTCGGCGTTGACCAGGTAGTGCGGCGTGACACCGAAGCGACCCGAGGCAACCTGTTTGATCTTGGACATGCGCTCGGTGCCGTAGCGCGCCTGGTCCTCGCCGCCCTCGCCCGAGTTGGATCGGGCACCGAGGCGGTTCATGGCGATGGCTAGCGCCTCGTGGGCCTCGGGCGACATGGCGCCCAGGGACATCCCCGCCGAGTCGAAGCGCGGCAGGATGTCGGTTAGCGGCTCGACGTCGTCGAGGTCCAGCGGCTGCTCCGTGGTCTTAACGCGGAACATGTCCCGGAAGGTCGCTACAGGGCGCTCGTTCACCGTGCGCGCATACGCCTGGTACTTCTCGTAGTCGCCCGTATGGGCGGCCTCCTGGAGGGTGCGGATGACCTCCGGGTTGTAGGCGTGATACTCGCCGTCATGGACGTACTTGAGGTAGCCGCCCTGGGCTATCGGCTGGCTCTGGCGCCAGGCATCGAACTGCAGCCGACGCATGTCCGACTCCAGGTCCTCGAAGGCGGCTCCCTGGACGCGGCTGACGGTAGCCGGGAAACACTTCTCGACGACCTCCTCATGAAAGCCCACGATCTCGAAGAGCTGGGCGCCGCGGTAGCTGGTGATGGTCGAGATCCCCATCTTGGAGAGGATCTTGTAGAGCCCCTTGTTGAGCCCCTTACGGTAGTTCTCCAGCAGCTCCGGCAGCGGCACGCCCTTGATCTGGCCCGTGCGGGTCATCTCCTGGACGACCTCGAAGGCGAGATACGGGTACACGGCCGTGGCGCCGTAGCCGATGAGCACCGCGCACTCATGGGGATTGCGGATGGTGCCAGTCACCGTGACGATGTTGGCATCGCAGCGCAGCCCGCGCGCCACGAGGTGGTGATGGACCGCGCCCGTCGCCAACAGCGCGTGGACCGGGATGCGATCCTTGCCAAGTTCCCGGTCGGACAGCACCAGCACCACGTACCCATCGCGCACGGCCGTCTCGGCCTCGCGGCAGATCCGGTCGATGGCGCCAGCCAGGTCCTCGTCGCGCTCGTAGTTGAGGTCGATGACCTGGTGCGCGTATTCGTCGTCCGTTTGCGCCAGCAGGGCCTGATACTTGACATCCGAGAGGATGGGTGAATCGACCACCAGGCGCTTGGCGTGGCCCTCGGATTCCTCGAACAGGTTCTTCTCTCGGCCGAAGCAGGTCTCGAGAGACATCACCAGCTGCTCGCGCAACGGATCGATGGCCGGGTTGGTGACCTGGGCGAACTGCTGGCGGAAGTTGTCGTAGAGCGAGCGGATCTGCTTGGACAGGACCGGCATGGGCGTGTCGTCGCCCATGGAGCCGACCGCCTCGGCACCGCTCTGCGCCAGCGTTCGGATCACGATATCGCGCTCCTCGAAGCTGACGTTGAACTGCTTCTGGTAGGTGCCTACGAGCCGTTCGTCCAGCGGCTCGCGATTCTGGATCGGCTTGAGCCCCGTCTCGAGGTTGCGGGCGTTGTTCTGGAGCCAGCGCTTGTAGGGCTGGCGATCCTTGAGGCGCTCATCGATGGTCTCCGGTAACAGGAGTTCACCGGTCTCGGTGTCTGCGGCCAGCATCTGACCGGGCTTGAGGCGGCCCTTACGGACGACATCGGCGGGGTCGTAGTCCCACACGCCGATCTCCGAGGCGAGGGTGATATGGCGATCCTTGGTGACCACCCAGCGCGCCGGCCGCAGGCCGTTACGATCCAGGGCGCAGGCAGCGTGGCGGCCGTCGGTTAGGACGATGCCGGCGGGGCCGTCCCAGGGCTCGATGTGCTGGGAGTGGTACTCGTAGAAGGCGCGCAGGTCGGCGTCCATGGTATCGACGTTCTGCCACGCCGGCGGCATCAGCAGGCGTAGTGCCCGGAAGATGTCCATGCCGCCCGTGATGAGGACGTCGAGCATGTTGTCCAGACTCGAGGAGTCTGAGCCCTCGAGGTTGACCAGCGGCTGGATGGCCTCGATATCCGGTAGCCACGGCGTGTCGAACTTGTACGCGCGAGCGACGGCCCAGTTGCGATTGCCCTGGATGGTGTTGATCTCGCCGTTGTGGGCGAGATAACGGAAGGGTTGGGCCAGGCGCCATTGCGGCAATGTGTTGGTGGAGAAGCGCTGATGGAAGACCACCAGCGAGGTCTCCAGACGCTCATCGCCGAGGTCCTTATAGAAGCTGGTCAGGAACTCGGGCATGACCAAGCCCTTGTAGGAGAGCACGCGCCCCGAGAGCGACGGTATGTAGAAATCGGGATCGCTGTCGCCGCGGGCCTTCTCGGCGCGGCGTCGCGCCATGAATAGACGGCGCTCGAATTCCAGCTCGTCCGTGTTGGCCGGCGCGGTGACGAATACCTGCTCGATACGCGGCAGGCTTGCGCGGGCCTGCTCGCCACAGACCTCGGGATCGATCGGCACCTCCCGCCAGCCGGAGACGATCAGTTCGTAGTGGCGCAGTGCCTCTTCGACGGCTTGACGCGATGCGCTCGCGGTCTCGCCGTCCGGGCTCAAAAAGATCGCGCCGACCGCGAAGCGCTCGCCGAGCTCGATACCGGCCTCGCCGGCCAGCTGACGCAGGAAGGCGAACGGCTGCCGCATCAACAGCCCGCAACCATCGCCGGTACGCCCGTCGGCGGCGACGGCGCCGCGGTGGGTCAGCCGCTCGAGGGCGCCGATGGCCGTTTCGATGAGCCAGTGACTGGGTTCGCCGTCCATGTGGGCGATTAGGCCGAAGCCACAGTTGTCCTTCTCGAACGACGGGCGATAGAGCGTCGGCTCAGAGAAGCGGTGATGGATCGAGGCGTTATGGCTATGCATGGTTGCCCTCAATGACAGCGGCTAGCTCACGGGAACCGGGGGGCGAGATCGGGAAGGTGATGCCCAGTGGGCGACCGTTCTCGGCGCTCCCGTAAGTGGACAAATGGGTTGATAGGTTAGCTAGAACGGGATCGGCCGTAAAGGGGGAGTTTTGATGCATCTTTCGGACCGATCGCTTAGGCCGATACTGAATAATCCTCGTGGGCCGCTGGGCGCGTGTGCCGTCGGCATCGCAGCGCTTGACGTTAACCCCCGTACAGCGCGGCGCGCCGGCGCTACCTAGGCATGGGCCCGCTGGCCAGAGGCTCGCGCGAATCGTTCAGCGTGTCCCTACGTGAGCGTCTGCGGGTCGAACAGGCGCTCGTGCTCAGCGATGGCGTAGCGGTCCGTCATGCCCGCGATGTAATCGGCGACGGCACGGGCGCGTCCGCGATCACCGCCGGCCTCGGCGCGGCTCTCGGCGTAGTGCTGCTGCGGCGGCGGCAGGAGTTGGAGGTCCTCGAAGAGAGCGCCAAATAGGTCGTTAATAATGCGCTGGGATTTGCGATTCATCCGGTGGACGCGGTAGTGGCGATAGAGGTGGCGCAAGAGGAACTGCTTGAGCTCGCGATGGCGGCTCGCCATGGTCTCACTGAAGCCCATCAGCGCGGCGTCCGCGGTGCGTACATGATCGATATGGCGCGGTTGATGGGCCGCGATGCGCGCTTGGCTGGCCTCGATGAGGTCGCCGACCTGCTCGCCGATGAGGTGGCGTACCACCTGATAGATGGTGCGGCGCTGCGATAGGCCCGGATGGGAGGCCGCCACGCGCTCGAATAGCTCGCGAATGAGCTCGACCTCCTGGAGCTCGTCGATGTCGATGAAGCCGGCGCGTAGGCCATCATCGACATCGTGGCTGTTGTAGGCGATCTCGTCGGCGATATTGGTTAGCTGGGCCTCCAGCGAGGGGTGCCCACCCTCGAGGAAGCGGGTGCCAAGCTCGCCGAGCTGCTGCGCGTGTCGCCGGCTGCAACGCTTGAGAACGCCCTCGCGGGTCTCGAAGGTCAGGTTCAGGCCGTCGAACTCGGCATAGCGGGCCTCCAGATGATCCACCACCCGCAGCGATTGGAGATTGTGCTCGAAGCCGCCGTACTCCGCTAGGCAACGGTTGAGCGCGTCCTGCCCGGCGTGCCCGAACGGCGTATGCCCGAGGTCATGCGCCAGGGCGATGGCCTCGGTGAGTTCCTCGTTCAGGCCCATTTGCCGGGCGATGGTGCGCGCGACCTGGGAGACCTCCAGTGAATGGGTCAGCCGGGTGCGGAAGAGATCGCCCTCGTGATTGACGAAGACCTGGGTCTTGTACTCGAGACGCCGGAAGGCCGAGGCGTGGATGATGCGGTCACGGTCGCGCTGGAACTCGCTGCGGTAGCTGGGTGGGGCCTCATCGTAGCGCCGGCCGCGGCTTGCCGCCGCCATTGCCGCGTAATCGGCGAGCCAGGGCGGCTCGCCCGGGGTCTGCGTGGGGGCCATGATTCCGTCCGGGAGCTAAAACCCGTTAAGGGTAGCCGCCAAGGCCTCATCGGGGAAGTCCTCGGTTACCACGGCGTCCCCGAGCGCCCGGAGCAGGATCAGGCGGATGCGGCCATCCTTGGCCTTCTTGTCGATGCCCATCAACTCGCGCCAGCGCTGTGGTTCGAGGGCAGGCGGCGCGGTTGGCAGGCCGGCCGCAGCGATCAGGCTGTCGATGCGCGCCCGGTCATTATCGCTGAGCCAGCCGCACTGCCATGAGGTGTGGCCCGCCATGCAGAGCCCGGCGGCCACCGCCTCGCCGTGGAGCCAGCTGCTGTAGCCGGTGGCCGTCTCGATGGCGTGCGCAAAGGTGTGGCCGAGGTTGAGCAGCGCGCGCTGCCCGGCCTCGCGCTCGTCGGCGGCGACAATGGCTGCCTTGTTGCGACAGCTTCGCTCGATCACCTCGGCCAGCGTCGCCGGATCGCGTGCCAGCAGCGCGGCCATGTTCTGTTCCAACCAAGCGAAGAACGCGTAATCGCCGAGCAGGCCGTATTTAATGACCTCGGCGATGCCGGCCCGCAGCTCCCTGTCCGGGAGCGTGGCCAGCAGGTCGGGATCGGCTATGACGCAACGCGGCTGGTGGAAGGCGCCGATCATGTTCTTGCCGCGGGCGTGATTGACGCCCGTCTTACCGCCGACCGAGGAATCCACCATGGCGAGCAGCGTGGTCGGTACCTGGATGTAGGCGACTCCCCGCTGATAGGTGGCGGCGGCGAATCCCGCCATGTCCCCCACCACGCCGCCGCCGAGAGCGATTAGGGTGCAGCTGCGATCAAACGCGTCGGCGAGGAGCCGATCATAGACCTGATCCAGGGTGGTCAATTCCTTGTAGCGCTCGCCGTCGGGCAGGACGACGGTATCCAAGCTAGCGTCAGTCAGCGCACGCGTCGTGGCGTCGCCGAATAGCGGTGCGACGGTCTCGTTGGTGACCACCAGCGCCTGGCGTCCGGCAAGGTAGTCGGCCAGTGGCGAGCCCTCGCCCAGGAGACCGCTGCCGATCAGGATCGGGTAGGAGCGCTCGCCCAGGTCCACAGCCAGATGGCGCGGGGTGGCGGGACTATCGGTTGGTGCCACGATGCGATCTCTCGGTGCGCTCGATGATGGTCTCGACGATCGACTCGGTAGCGGCGTCATCGGTGTCGACCACGTGGTGGGCCGTGGCCCGATAGAGCGGATCCCGCTCGGCGAGCAGCGTGGCCAAACGCGCCGCCGGGTCGTCGGTGCGTAGCAGGGGGCGGTCGCTGCCCCGTGTGCGCTCGAGTTGGGTGGCAACGCTGGCAGTTAGGTAGATCACCGTGCCGCGTTCCGATAGGCGCCCGCGATTGGCTGGGCGCAATACCGCGCCGCCACCGGTAGCCAGGATCATCGGGCCTGCCTGCGTTAGCTCCTCCAGGGCGGTCTCCTCGCGATCACGAAAGCCGGCCTCCCCCAGGGTCTCGAAGAGGCTCGGGATGGTGGCGCCCGTGAGGCCCTCCACCCGGTCGTCGCTGTCGCGAAAGTCGAGCCCCAGACGCTGGGCCAGTGAGGCCCCCACCGTGCTCTTGCCGCTGCCCATGGGGCCGATTAGGAAGATAGCGTTGGCCGCTGCCATGGCGTCATGTCGCCTGAAGTGGCCGCGCCCCGCCAGCGCCTGAACGTCGAGGGGCACGACCGTGCATCATCGTGCCCGGCGCGCGCCGGGCACGCCCAGCTAGTTATTCAGACTCACCTGCTCATCCATGATCCTCGGCGTTACGAAGATCAGCAGCTCACGTTTCTCGTCGGTATTGCTTGTTCGCTTGAATAGGCGGCCAAGCACCGGTAGCTCGCCGAAGAAGGGGACGCGATCGGTGCTCTGCTGCTTGTTGCGCTCGTAGACACCGCCGAGGACGATCGTCTCGCCGTTATCCACCAGGACCTGCGTCCCCAGTGCCTGGGTGTCGATGGCCGGTCCGTCGGGCGTGTTTTCACCGCGGCTGTCGTTGCTCACCTCCAGGTCGAGCAGGACGCGGTCATCCGGCGTGATCTGCGGCGTTACGGTCAGTTCCAGGAAGGCCTCCTTGAATTCCGTGTTAACGCTATCGCCGTCGCTAGAGGTGAACGGGATCTCCTCACCCTCCTGGATGAAGGCCTCTTTCTGATTGGCGGTGACCACGCGCGGTGTCGAGATGACCTCGCCGCGCCCCTCGCTCTCCAGGGCCTGCAGCTCCAGCTGCAACAGGTTGCTACCGATCTTACCGACGGCGAGGCCTAGCGAGCCCGTCGGGGCGCCGCTCGTCGGCAAGGCTGTAATGAGGTTGTCGACCCCGCCGGCACCAAAGCCGGTCTGAGTGTCTCGTCTGTTCTGCGGGTTACTTCCGTCTTCACTTCCGTCACCAGGCACATTGGTCGTTAGTCCAGGGCCATTCGTCCCACCGATGACCGCCTGGCCGTCATCATCGGAATTGATGTCGACGTTCTCGCGTTGACCGTAGCCGAAGTTAACACCCAGCTCCTTGGTGAAATCGGAGGTTGCCAGCACGATGCGCGACTCGATCTCGACCTGGCGCACGGGGATGTCGAGGCGGTTAACCAGGGATCGGATGTCGCTAAGGTTCGCCTGTGTCGCGTTAATGATCAGGGTGTTGGTGCGCTCATCCACGCTCAGCGAGCCGCGATCCGAGATCATCTTCTGGCCGCCGCCCCCCGTAATGAGCGAGGCGAGCTGGCTGGCCTTAGCGTAATTAACGCGAATGAACTCCGAGCGCAGCGGCGCGAGATCCTGCTGCTGCTGCCTCGACTTGGCGAGCTGCTGCTCGCGTTGGGCGATCTCATCGGCCGGGGCGACCCACATCACATTGCCGCGCTTGCGTTTATCCAGGCCATTGCTGCGCAGGATGATCGCCAGTGCCTGGTCCCAGGGTACGTCTTGCAGGCGCAGCGTGATGTTACCGCTGACGCTATCGCTGACGACGATGTTGTTGCCGGTAAAGTCCGCGATGAGCTGCAGCACGGATCGGACCTTGATGTCCTGGAAGTTCAGCGACAGGCGTTTGCCCGTGTACTGGAACTGCTCCTCCTGCTGCTCTTCTTTCTCCTTTTCGGTCAGCGGCTTGAGCTCGATGGTGAAGCTCTTATCCGCTTGGTAAGCAATCTGGTCGTAGGTGTCAGTTGCGGGCGCCAGGGCGATGCGCACGCTGGAACCGCGCTCACGGGTCGTTACGGTCTCCACCGGGGTCGCGAAATCGGTGACGTCGAGTCGTCGCTGCAGCCGGTCCGGCACCTGGGTGTCGGCGAAGTCGGCGACCACGTTGCCTTCCGAACGGCGGACATCGACGGCGGCCGAGGCGTTGCTCATGCTTACGATGACCTTACCAGAGCCATCACTGCCTCGGCGGAAGTTGATCTCCTCGATGCGATTGCCCTCGCTGGCCTCGGCTGAATCCGAGCTGGCCTGGGTGTTGTTTTCACCCCGAGAGGCGGATGCGCTCGTCCCGCCGCTGCTGCCGGGCGCCTCCATGCGGATTTGGACGATGCGCTCATCAGTGTTGATCTGGTACGGCACCAGATCGGAGAGCTTAACTACGGCGCGTGTTCGCCCGCTGGCCTCCGCTGTGGAGATGTTCGTCACCGCGCCGACACCCACATCAAGCGAGCGCTCATCGAGGCCGTTGCTCGCGCCCGCGAAATCCAGGGCGATGCGCGCCGGGTTGGCGGTCTTAAAGGCCTTCGGTGTATCGACGGCCTCATCGAAGGTGAAATTGACCTGCACCGCGTTACCGGGGAGTGCGGTGTAGTCCATCGCCGTTAGCGTGGCCGCCTGGGCGGCACTGGAACCCGCCACGAGCACTAGCGCCAGGAGGGGGCTACGCCGTAGGCCTTTGGCGGCCAACCGTCCCAGTTGTCCCATACGGCAGTTCAGACTCGGTGTTATCGTTATCATCAGATTCAGCTCCCCGTCGCTCCGTCGTCCAGTGCCAGCGACTGCTCTCGTTGTTGCCAACAGGCGTCCTCTTCGACGAACTCGCGCAGTTGGATTGCCTGGGCCGTAATGGATTCGATGCGGCCGTAATTCTTGCCGATGTAATCGCCTTCCCGCACCTGGTGGACTGTGCCGCCCGGATCCTCCACAAGCGCCCACGACGCCTTGTTCTGCTCGAGCGTGCCGACGTAGCTCAGGCTGTCGAGCGCGAACTGTTCCAGCGGTTCCTGCGGTCGATCGGTGTTGGGCGACACCTCCTGATCGCAGTCGGGTTCGTCAGTCCGGGCCGACTCCGGCTTCGCGAAAGACAGGGTGGTGAACGGGTCCCGACCCGGGTCGTCGGGGTAGCGATACGTCTCGAACGTCTCCATCTCCGGGATGGGTTCGATCGCCCCGCCCTCGCGTGTCTTGGTCCGCTCGACGTAATCCTGGAGTTGGCTCATGTCGTTGTTGCCGCAGGCGCTCAGGAGCGCTACAGCGGCCCCAGCGGTGAGCCAGCGCAGGGCAGTAGCGGACCCTTGCAGTAGCGGTGCCCTGATCATTGGTTACCCCCCGGCTCTAGGTACCAATAGGTTTTGGCCGTTACCTCCATGGTCAGATCCGCCGTTGCCTCACCGTCGGGATCGCCTTCGCTGTCGCGGCTAATGGCGACGCCGTCCAACGTAACGATGCGCGGCATGTTGGCAACGCCGCTAACGAAACGGCCGAGCTCGTCGTATTTGCCCGATATGCGTATCTGCACGGGCTTCTCGGCGTAGAAGTCCTGGCGCTTGGAACTCTGGGGCTGGAACAGCTCCTGCCGCAGTCCGCTCGCGAGGACCTCGTTGGAGATGTCGGTCAGCAGATCCGGTACCCGCTCGGCGCTCGGCAGCTGATCAAGCATATCGCCGAACAGGGAACGCATCTCCTCAAGCTGGCGCTGATACTTCTCCAGATTGGCGGCACGCTGTTGTTTCTCCTCGAATTCGTCCCGCAACTCCTGTTCCTTGGCCTTGACCTCCTCGAGCCGCTCAAAGCGGTCGCGCCACAGGAACCAGTAGCCAGCCCCGACAATGAGGGCGACCAACAGCACCAGTGCCGTCGCCTTGACGGGCGCCGGCCAACTCCCGAGGTTGGTGTGATCGAGGTTTTTTAGCTCATCGAGTGTCATTGGCCGCCCCCGCTGTTGTTATCGCTCTGATCGTCAGGGGATGCTTGTTTTACCGACAGCGAGAACTGGTAGATCGTCGAATCGCCCTGATCCTGCTCCTCGACACGGCCTAGATCAGGCGACTGGAACCAGGGTGAGTTCTGCAGGTTCGTCATGTAATCGGCGACCCGCGCGTTGGATACGGCGACCCCGCTGATGCTTATCCGGTTACCTCGGTCCTGGACCCTTTCCAGATAGAGCTGACTTGGGAGCGTTGTGACCAGCTCCTCGAACATGTGCACGATCTGTGGTCGCCCCTTTTGCAGATCTTGGATAACCTCCATGCGGTTGACGAGCTGTCGCTTGGTTTCCTTGAGCTCGCTGATCTTCTGGAGCTGATCCTCAAGTTTGCTGATCTCGGAGCGCAGCAGCTCGTTGCGTTCTTCCTGGTAAGCGATACGGCCTTGGTAGTAGTTGTCGCCCAGGTAGACAATCCCTACAGCCAGGATGACCGCCGCGACAACCATAAGGAGGAACTCCTTCTGGCGTTGCTGACGTCGCTCCTCGCGCCAGGGCAGTAGGTTGATGCGCGTTGCCATGTCAGTCGAAGCTCCTCAATGCGAGACCGCAGGCTGTCATGAGGGCAGGTGCGTCACCGGCCAATTGTTGCGGCTTGATACGTGACGAGACCGACATCTGGCTGAAGGGGTTGGCGACCACCGTCTCCGTGCTGGTAGCGTCGGCGATCACGTCACTAGCCCCGTCGATGCCGGCGCAACCACCGGCAATGACCAGCTGGTCGACGCTGCTGTGATGGCTCGCGCCAAAGAAGAACTGCATGGAGCGGTTGACTTGCTGTGCCATGGCCTCCCTGAATGGCTGCAGCACCTCCGACTCGTAGCTGTCCGGTAGACCGCCCTGTTTCTGGTAGCGCTCGGCCTCCTCCTGGTCCATGTCGAAGCGGCGTGCGATCTCCTCGGTGAGTTGACGGCCGCCGAAGACCTGGTCGCGGGTGTAGACGATCTGGCCCTGCTCGAAGACCGTTAGCGTCGTCACCGTGGCGCCGATGTCGATCATCGCGACCGTTTGGTTCGATTCGCCTCCGAGGCTCGGCCGGATCAGCTCGAAGGCGTTCTCCAGCGCGTAGCTGTCGACATCCATGACCTTTGCTGTCAGCCCCGCATCAGACAGGGCGTCGACGCGTGCCTCGACGTTCTCGTTGCGGGAGGCCACGAGCAGCACCTCAACCTCGCCGGCGTCCCCGCCCGCGGCTTGCCCGCGGACCTCGAAGTCCAGGTTGACCTCCTCGAGCGGGTACGGGATGTATTGCTCGGCCTGGAGGTTGACCTGCCCCTCCATCTCCTCCTCGCCAAGGCTGCTGTCCAGAACGAGTGTGCGGCTGATGGCGGCCGATGCTGGTACGGCCGTTGCCGCTTCCTTGAGCTTGGTCTGCGACCGCTTGACCGCCGACCGAACGGCGCGTGATACCGCCTCCAGATCGCTGATGTTCTTCTCGACCACGGCGTCCCGGGGTAGCGGTTCCACGGCGTAGCTCTCGACCTGATAGCGATCGCCGCTTCGTTTGAGCTCGACCAGCTTGACCGCCGCGGAGCCGATGTCGATGCCGAGAACCGGCGCGGACTTTTTTGTAAACGAACCCACGGCCTTTTCCTTCTCCGCGCTTAAGTTAAGAGCAACTTATTGGTCACAACATTCAATAGTACGCGTAACCGTAGATCAAGCCTCCTTGTTAGTTGGTCTCGCGTCAACCGCCACAACGGCATAAGCGCCACCGAGCGGCGGCGGTGTTATCCTCGGCGCACCGCTACAGCATGTGCGAATAACCCATGAAACGTCTACTCCCCATCCTTCGCTGGGGTCTAGTTCTCATCTTGGTCAGCGGCGTACTCGCGGCTGCTGGTCTGACTGCCGGCTACCTGTGGTTGGCGCCGACGCTGCCGCCCGTCGAGGCCCTGCGAAAGGTGGATTATGATATTCCACTGCGTGTGCACACCGCTGACGGGGAGCTCATCGCGGAGTTCGGGGAGCGGCGACGGGTTCCCGTGGCCCTGGACGATGTGCCGGAGCAGTTCGTGCATGCCTTCATCGCCTCGGAGGACGAGCGCTTCTACGAGCACCCCGGTGTCGATTACAAGGGGATCATCAGGGCGGTTTGGCACCTGTTGCGCACAGGCGACAAGGGGCCAGGTGGTAGCACCATTACCATGCAGGTGGCGCGCAACTTCTTCCTCTCGCGCGATGCGACCTACCGGCGTAAGGCCCGCGAGATCCTTCTGGCCCTCAAGATCGAGCGCAAGATCAGCAAGGACGAGATCCTCGAGCTCTACTTCAATAAGATCTATCTGGGCCAGCGTGCCTATGGCGTCGGCGCGGCTGCCCATGCCTATTACGGGCGAGACATTAACGAGCTGGACCTGGCCCAGATGGCGATGATTGCGGGTCTGCCGAAGGCGCCATCGAGCCTGAACCCTCTCAACCATCCCAAGCGTGCCCTGGAGCGCCGATCCTACGTGCTCTCGCGGATGCTGGAGGTGGGCTACATCGATAACGCGGCCTACCAGCGTGCCAATAGGGCCCCTATTACCGCCAAGCGCCAACATGCACGTGGTGACATCGAGGCCCCCTATATCGCTGAGCAGGCACGCCAGGTCATGGTACGGCGCTACGGCAAGGAGAAGGCCTATACGCGCGGGCTCAACGTCTATACAAGTGTGGTGAGCGATAGCCAGCGCGCTGCTATTAACGCGTTGCGGGATAATCTGCATGCCTACGACGAGCGCCATGGCTGGCGTGGCCCCGTTGCCAATCTCGATCCGGCCACGATGGGCGACGCGGCCCTGCGTCGCGAGCTCCGCGGGTACCCATCCCCGGGGCCATTACGGAATGCCGTCGTGCGCGCGATGGACGACGGAGGCGCCACGCTGATGATCGCCAACCAAGCGGAGTCGGTACGTCTGCCCTTTGAAGGCATGCGCTGGGCCAGGCCTTTCCAGAGTCGCGGCCGTCAAGGTGCCAAGCCTGAGGGCCCCGGCGACGTGCTCAGTGTCGGCGATATCATCCGAGTTCGTGACACCGATGACGGCCTGCGGTTGGCCCAGATCCCTCAGCCACAAGGGGCGCTGGTATCGCTGGATCCGCATGATGGGCGTATCCGCGCTATGGTCGGGGGTTACGCGTTCTCGCAGAGCAAGTTCAATCGGGCCACCCAGAGTAAGCGCCAGCCCGGTTCCAGCTTTAAGCCCTTCATCTACTCGGCAGCCTTAGCCAATGGCCTCACCCCGGCTACCATCATCAATGACGCACCGGTGGTATTCCAGGACCGGGCGCTGGAGGCTACTTGGCGCCCCGAGAACTATAGCGGGCGTTTCTTCGGGCCGACGCGCCTGCGCGAGGCGCTCATCCACTCGCGTAACCTAGTTTCCATTCGCGTGCTCCGCCGTATCGGGGTTGATGCGGCGCGCTCGCATATCCAGCGCTTCGGCTTTGAGCCGAGCGGCCTGCCGGAGAACCTCTCGCTCGCCCTCGGGGCCGGTGCGGTGACGCCGATGCAAATGGCTCGCGGCTATTCGGTGTTTGCTAATGGGGGCTTCCTCATTGACCCGTGGTTGGTCGAGCGGGTGGTCGGTGACGATGGCGAGGTCCTATTCAAGGCGGACCCGGCTACGGCTTGCGAGGGCATTAGCTGTGACGATCCTGCTGCCTCGTCGAGCTCGCAGGAGGCCACGACGCGCGCGGCCCCAACCGACAATTCGGCCTCGGAAGGCGGTCGAGCTGAGCGCGTGATCGCGCCAACCAACGCCTGGCTCATGACCAGCATGATGCGGGATGTGATCCAGCAGGGCACCGGACGCCGCGCCAGGGAGCTAGGTCGCAGCGATCTGGCCGGTAAGACGGGGACGACCAACGAGCAAAAGGATGCCTGGTTTGCGGGCTCTAACGATGCCGTGGCGACGGCTGCCTGGGTGGGCTTTGACGATCCGACACCGATGGGGCCCAGCGAGACGGGCTCCCGGGCTGCTCTCCCGGTCTGGAAGGCCTTCATGCGTCATGAGCTACAGGGGATCGAAGAGAAAGCGCTACCGCAACCGGCGGGGTTGATTACTGTTCGCATTGATAGCGAGACCGGCCGGGTGACCAGCGCCAGCGACCCCAACGCCATGTTCGAGCATTTCCGGGATGGTAATGTCCCCAAGCGCGAGTCGCCCTCGGCGAATGATGGCGAGGATAGCGCCGGTAGTGGCGACGATGAGAGCGAATCCTCGGGCGGTGGCTCGTTGTTCTAGCGCTAGCTGATGGAGGTGGCAACGATGGGTAAGGCCTCCCAAGGGCAGGCACAGCGGATGCGGGAGCACATCGCCCAGGAGGCAGCCCGCATCATGGCGGAGCAAGGGATAACGGATTACCACCTGGCCAAGCGCAAGGCGGCGACGCAGCTCGGCGCATCCGGTACGCGGCATCTGCCGCAGAACCGTGAGATCCAGACAGCGCTGGTGGCCTACCAAGAGCTTTTTGGAGGCCACGCCCGGCGCGAGCATCTGGCCGATCTACTGGCCACGGCCGTAGATGCCATGGAGTTCTTCGAGTCGTTCCGCCCTAGGCTGGTTGGCGCCTTGCTTGATGGCACGGCGGGCGAGCATAGCGATGTCCACCTGCACGTCTTCGCCGACACGCCGGAGGATATTGTGTTGTTCCTCATGGACCACGATATCCCCTTCGACAGCGGCGAACGCCGGGTGCGCTTCGACGATAGCTACGCCTTCCGCCCCGTCTATCGATTCGTGGCCGGGCGTATTCCCGTAGAGCTGACGGTCCTCGATGAGCGCGCCTTACGGCATCCGCCGCGATCCCGTGTCGACGGCCAACCCATGCAACGGGCAGCGCTGGCGGCGGTTCGCGAGCTCCGGGATAGCGCCTATCAGGCCGACGCCTAGATGGCCCCGGGTCAGGGAGTCCAGTGCTCGGCCGCACTGGTCGCCCGCGCCTTAAGGCAGCGCTGAACCATTCGCGCGAGCCTCTGGCCGAACAGGCGGCCCCGGCGCGCAGAGGCCCGCGAGAATTCTTATCGAGCGTTGCCCTAGCCGCGGCGGTGCAGCGGCATGTAATTGCGCTTGGACGCCCCGGTATAGATCTGGCGCGGCCGCCCGATGCGCTGCTCGGAATCCGAGATCATCTCCATCCACTGCGCAATCCAGCCCGGGGTCCGGCCGAGCGCGAAGAGCACGGTGAAGAACTCCGAGGGGATGCCCAGAGCGCGGTAGATGATGCCGGAATAGAAATCCACGTTGGGGTAGAGCTTGCGCTCGACGAAGTAGTCATCAGCGAGCGCGATCTCCTCGAGCCGCATGGCCAGCTCCAGCTGCGGGTCGTCGCCCATGCCGAGCTCGTCGAGAACGTCGTGGCAGGTCTTGCGGATAACGGTCGCCCGCGGATCGTAGTTCTTGTAGACGCGGTGGCCGAAGCCCATCAGCCGGAACGGATCGTTCTTATCCTTGGCCTTCTCGATGTAGCGGGGGACGTTTTTAACGTCGCCCACCTCATGGAGCATGTTGAGCACGGCCTCATTGGCGCCGCCGTGAGCCGGCCCCCACAGCGCGGCGCAGCCGGACGAGATGGCCGCAAAGGGGTTCGTGCCGGTGCTGCCAGCAAGGCGTACCGTTGAGGTGCTGGCATTCTGCTCGTGGTCGGCGTGGAGGATTAGCAGCTGATCCAGTGCACGCTCGGCTACCGGGTTGATCTGGAACTCCTCGGTGGGCCGGGCGAACAGCATATTCAGCAGGTTGCCGCAGTAGGAGAGCCGATTTTGCGGGTAGACGAACGGCTCGCCCATGATGTGCTTAAACGCCAGCGCCGCGATGGTGGGCATCTTGGCGATGATCCGGTGGGCCGAGAGCATCCGGTTGTCAGGATCATGGATATCGATGGTGTCGTGATAGAACGCCGACAGCGATCCCACCACGCCGGTCAGCATGGCCATCGGATGGGCATCGTAGTGAAAGCCGTGGAAGAAGTTCTTCAGGCTCTCGTTGACCATGGTGTGATTCGTGATCGAATCCTCGAACGCCTCTAGCTCGTTCTTACGAGGTAGCTCACCGTGGAGAAGCAGGTAGGAGACCTCGAGGAACGAGCTCTGTTCGGCGAGCTGCTCGATCGGGTAGCCGCGGTACAGCAGTGTGCCCTCGTCGCCATTGATGAAGGCGATGTCGCTGCTGCAGCTAGCTGTGGAGGCGAAGCCCGGATCGTAGGTGAAGTATCCTGTCTCCGGAGGCAGGCTCCGTATATCGATCGCCGGCGAGCCGTGTGTGCCCTCGCGTACCGGAAACTCCGCGGTCTTGCCGGTCGCGTTATCGGTCAGCGTAACGGTCTTATTGGACATGGGACTTCTCCTGATCCTGGCTAAACGCCCCTGAGGAGAGTGGCCGGCGGGGCGTGCGTGGGTCGCGCGTGAGCTGCCGGCGCACCGGGTAGTCCGTGCCTTGCGGCGCATGCCTTACCACTCCCGCTCGGGTCGGGACCCTTCGCCAGCATCCCGATGGGCGAGCTGGCTCGGCCGCGCCGCGAGGTGGGAAGGCGCTACTTCGTGCCCTTGGCCATGCGACCGTAGCGCTTGCGGAACTGGTCCACTCGGCCACCGCTGGAGAGCACGCGCTGCTTGCCCGTGAAGAAGGGATGGCTCGCGCTCGACACCTCCACTTTGACCAGTGGGTACTCGTTGCCATCTTCCCACTGGATAGTCTCATCGGTTCGCACGGTCGAGCGCGTCAGGAACGTGAAATCCGAGGATATATCCTGAAAGACGACGTCCCGGTATTCCGGATGCATGTTCTGTTTCATTGTGCCACCTCGCGTGGGCCCGTCCGGACCGCCGGACGGGCTTAGGTCTGGGTTTAAAAACGGTCACAGGATAGGGCGCTGCAACACGGAAGACAATACGCGCCAGCGACATAGCGTGCGACGGCGTCGGCGTAGCCGCCTCAGTAAGGCGTGTTAGTGGCGCCGGCGGAAGGGCAGTACCTGCGGCGTCGGCTGCTGTGTCGCCAGCGTCCGGCTGCCTAGCTCCTGCCATGCCGCCGCCAGCCCCCGTGGGCCGGCGAAGCGCTCCCACATCAGGTTAGACAGATGAACACAGGCCGCCAGCGGATTGACGCAGCGCTCGCGCTCACGGTCGATGCGCCATTGCAGCCGCTCCAGGCGCTCGCGCCGATGGGCTGGACGTGTTGCCAGAAAGGCATCAATCTTGGCTCGGCGCGCCTGCTCGAACGCGTGCCGATCCCGGCGGGCTAGGCGAGCCCAGTCATCGAAGGAAAGCCCGGCCATGGTATGCCCCCTAATGAGTGGATACCGATAATATAGCACCATTGGCTGGATGGACTGCGCTCGGCGCCGGCCGCATGTCAGCCTGTAGAATCCGTTTATCAAAGGAGACGGTGATGGAAGCCTATGTGATCACCCAATACGTTCATCAGCTGGCGGTCGCGGCCACGCTGGCGCTGTTCGTCCTGCGCGGTGGCTGGATGCTGGCGGGCTCGGCCATGCTGAGCCGCAAGTGGGTCCGCATTACGCCGCACATCGTGGATACGGTGTTGCTGGTTAGCGCGCTGTATCTGGCTATTGTGGGGTGGGGATGGCCGCTGACGCCGCACTGGATCACCGCCAAGCTCATTGCCTTGGTGGCCTATATCGCGCTCGGTGTGATCGCCCTTAAGCGCGGGCCAACGAAGGCCATCCGGGCTGTGGCCTTCGTTGGCGCCCTCGTCGTATTCGCTTATATCTTCCAGACGGCGCTAACGAAGACCGTTATGCCCTGGTAATCCGTTAGTCCTGCTCCCGGTCCACGGTAACGTGGCTGGGGCCGCCGAGCGCGTCCAGCTCGAGCCGAAACAGGATGGGCTGGCAGCAGATCTCGCAGTCCTGGGTGTAGCTGCCGCCGGCATCCGACCAGTCGATGAGGGCCGTAAACGAGGCCCCGCAATAGGGGCACTGGATGGTCTGTTCGTCCATTTGCGCGCTCACGTCGCCGGTAGGAAATGACCGAGCGTGTTGTTCAGGAAGGTCAGGCCGCGCTCGGTCGGTCGCACCCGGCCGTCGCGTCGTTCGATTAGTCCCTCGGCCTCGGCGTCGCTGAGGGCGGGCTCGAAGGCGTCTTCGGTGACGCCCGTGCGGGCCGTGAGATACGCCGCCGGAACGCCGTCGGTCAACCGCAGGGCGTTCATGGCGAACTCGAGTGGTCGCTCCTCGGCCACTACCGGGTAGTGCTCTGCGAGTGCCTCCGGGCCGCCGGCGCGTGCCATGTATTGCTGGGGCATACGCCACTTGCTATAGCGCTCGATGCGCCCGGTCGCGGCGTCGCTGATCTTGCCGTGGGCGCCCGCACCGATCGCGAGGTAATCGCCGAACTGCCAGTAGGTCAGGTTGTGGCGACACGCCTCACCGGGTACCGACCAGGCCGAGACCTCGTAGCGCTCCAGTCCAGCCTCGGCGAGCCGAGCACTGCAGGCCTCCTGTATGGCCGCCGCGGTATCCTCGTCCGGCAAGGTTGGGGGTTGCGCGTGGAAGGCGGTCCCCGGTTCCAGTGTGAGCTGGTAGTGCGAGATGTGGCGGGCACCGAGCTCGATCGCGCGCGCGACGTCCGCCTCAGCCTCGGTGACCGTCTGGCCGGGCAGGGCGAACATCAGATCGAGGTTGAATCGCTCGAAGCCGGCCTCGCGGGCCGCTTCGGCCGCCTGGGCGGCCTCGCCGCCGCCGTGGATACGGCCCAGGGCGCGCAGATGGTGGGCGTGGAAGCTCTGTACCCCGATCGAGAGCCGGTTGACCCCGGTGCGCCGAAAGGCCCGAAACCGCTCGAGCTCAAAGGTGCCCGGATTGGCCTCCATGGTGATCTCGCAGTCCGTACCCAGCGGCAGCCGCCGACTAAGGCCCGTCAGCAGGCGGTCGATGGTTGGCGGCGGGAACAGGCTCGGCGTGCCCCCGCCGATATAGATCGAGCCGATGGTGCGCCCATCGAGGGATTCGGCCTCCGTTTCGGCGTCGCGCAGCAAGGCGTCGGTGTAGCCCTCGAAGGGTGTCTCGCGCGGCTGCCCATGGGAGTTGAAGTCGCAATACGGGCACTTCTGCACGCACCAGGGGAGGTGGACATACAACCCAATGGGGGGTGGTGTCAGCATTAACCGCGTTCTTGGTCGTCGGCCAGCTCGACAGCAAGGCGCCGCATGGCCTGGCCGCGATGGCTGGCCTGGTTCTTGGTCGCCGGGTCGAGTTCCGCGGCCGTTGCCTCATGGCCCCGAACGCGAAAATAGGGATCGTAGCCGAACCCGTTGTTGCCGCGCGGCTGATCCTGGATCCAACCCTCCCAGCTGCCCTCGGCGATAATCGGTGTTGGATCCTCGGCATGGGCCATGTAGACCATGACGCAGTAGTAGCGAGCGGTGCGCTCGGGGGCGGGAACGTCCGCGAGTCGCTCGACCAGAAGCCTATTGTTGGCGTCGTCGTCGCCTTGCTCGCCCGCGAAGCGCGCCGAGCGTACCCCAGGCGCCCCGCCGAGCGCGTCGACCTCGATACCGGAGTCGTCGGCGATGGCGGGCAGGCCGGTGTGGCGGCACGCATTGCGCGCCTTGATGATGGCGTTTTCTACGAACGTTGTACCCGTCTCCTCGGCCTCGGGCACGTCGTGCGCCGACTGGGTCTCGAGGGGGGCTGCCGTCTCCGGGAGCAGCTCCGCGATCTCGCGCGCCTTACCGGCATTGTTACTCGCTAGCACGATCCGATGGGCCATATCAGCTGGCGAGCGCCTCACGCTGGGCGGTAATAAGCTCGCCGATGCCCTTGTCGGCGTGATCGAGCATGGCATTGAGCTCGTCGCGCCGGAAGGCGTGGCCCTCCGCTGTGCCCTGGATCTCGATGAAGGCGCCGGCCTCGTTCATGACCACGTTCATATCCGTTTCGGCCTCCGAGTCTTCCGCGTAATCGAGATCCAGGACGGGTGCCCCCTGATAGATCCCGACTGACACGGAGGCCACGTGCCCGAAAATGGGATCGCGTCGCAACGTGCCATTGCGCGCCAGGCGCTCGAGGGCGTCGGTAATGGCGACGTAGCCGCCCGTGATGGCGGCGGTTCGGGTGCCGCCATCCGCTTGCAGGACGTCACAATCGACGACCACTTGGCGCTCGCCGATCGCCTCGAGGTCAACCGCGGCACGCAGCGAGCGTCCGATTAGGCGCTGGATCTCCACGGTACGGCCCTTTTGCTGGCCCCGGGCGGCCTCGCGGTCGGTGCGCGTGGCCGTCGAGCGCGGCAACATGCCGTATTCGGCGGTCACCCAGCCCTGCCCCTTGTTGCGCAGCCAGGGTGGAACGCGCGTCTCCACAGAGGCCGTGCAGAGGACGCTCGTGTTGCCGAATTCCACCAGCACCGAGCCTTCGGCATGCATGGTGTAGTTGCGCGTGATGCGGGTGGTTCGAAGCTGATCAGGCTGGCGGCCGCTAGGGCGCATGGGGGCTATGTCCTCTCGACGGGCGTGTGCATTCCCGCACCGTGGAGCGGGTTGAACGGTAACTCACTAGAATATCATAGCCGTGCGGCCGCGTTCCCCAGCCGGGATTGGTGGCGTATCATCCGATCGCAGGCGCCTTGCTGCATCAGGTTGGCACGGCGGCGGTCATTAGGCGGCGGTTCCTTCATCGATGGCCGTGCTGTCGCGCTGATGGCTGCGCGTGTGGCGACAACAAACCGATTGGTGCCACCGGTACAAGGCGATCGTGGCGGCGTTACCAGGTCCTGGGGAGTCATTATGTTGCGCAGTATGACGGCGTTCGCGAGCCGCGAGCGTGTCGTGGCGGGGGCGACGCTGCGCTGGGAACTGAAATCGGTAAACCATCGCTATCTAGCCGTTAACCCGCGACTCTCGGAGCCCTTACGGTCTCTGGAGCCGCGCGTCCGGGAGCGCATCGACGCCTCGCTGGGGCGCGGTAAGGTGGATGCGACGTTGAACTGCTGGCTGGATACCGGTAGGGCCGAGGTTGCTATCAACTGGGACTACGCCGACGAGCTGATCGAGGCCTGTCGCTCGCTCGCCGCGCGCCAGGGGGAGCAGGCGGGTCCCGTGTCGCCGCTGGAGTTGTTGCGGTTGCGCGGGGTAATGACCGATGCGCCGACCGATTATGACGCCCTGGGAGCGGCGGCGATGTCGCTGCTCGACGAGACGATGAGCCAGTTGGTGGACGCTCGCCAGCGCGAGGGTGAGCGAATCAGCGGTATGATCCGGGAACGACTCGATCAGCTCAAGGAGGCCGTGGCGGCGGTGCGCGCGCGCCGGGAGGTAGTGGTCACCGCCAGCCGCGAGCGTATGCGCTCGCGGCTGGCGCAGCTTAATGTCGAGGCCGATAACGCACGCCTAGAACAGGAGCTGGCCATCGCGGCGCAGCGCCTCGATGTGGACGAGGAGCTGGATCGACTTGCTAGCCACTGCGCGGAGATCGAGGCCAGCCTCGATAGCGAGGCCCCCGTGGGCCGGCGCCTGGATTTCTTGATGCAGGAACTCAATCGCGAGGCCAACACCCTCGCCTCCAAGGCTGCCGATGCCGAGACCACGCGCTACGCGGTTGATATGAAGGTTGGCATCGAGCAGATGCGCGAGCAGGTCCAGAACATCGAATAGTCGGGAGGGCGCCATGATCGGCACGCTCTATATCATCTCGGCGCCTTCAGGGGCGGGCAAGACCAGCCTGGTCCGGGGCCTCGTTGACCAGCAGCCGGGGCTGGACGTCTCCGTGTCGCATACCACCAGGGCGCGGCGCGAGGGCGAGCAGGAGGGCGTGGATTACCATTTCACCGATGCGGATCGGTTTCGAGCGATGGTCGACGAGGGTGAGTTCCTGGAGCATGCGCGCGTGTTCGACCATCTCTATGGCACCGCTAGGGCGTCGGTAGAGGCCGAGCTCAATCAGGGGCGCGATGTGATCCTGGAGATCGATTGGCAGGGGGCGCAGCAGGTGCGCGCCGCTATGCCCGATTGCGTCTCCATTTTTATCTTGCCGCCGTCCCGCCAGGAGCTCGCCCATCGCCTGCGAGGGCGGGGCAAGGACAGTGAAGCGGTCATCGAGCGCCGCCTTCACGCGGCCGAGGAGGAGATTAGCCACTACTCCGACTACGAGTTCCTCATCGTGAACGACAGCTTCGACCGGGCCCTGGCGGAGCTCCGCACCATCGTCGAGGCGCGCCGCCTGCGGCTTGCCGCGCAAGAGCGCCGCTGGGCGGGTGTCCTCGCCGACCTCCTGCCGGATCGCAGTAACTGACGGCAGGATTATCAGCAATTCTCATTTTGACCTTCGAGGTGGTCGCGTTAGCCCCTGCCGAGGGCGTCTGCGGCCAGGGAAGGCCGCCGTCGAGCCCCGAGGGACGGTTTATGGCGTCCCCGGCAGGGGGTAACGCGAGCACGCGCCCTTCCTGGGGATCACATAATTGGGATTGCTGGCAGATTATTGACTCGCTTCTCCTTTTGGCGGTAGGGCGGTACAATCATAGTCAACCGATTGCAAACACCTGGTGTAGAGGACCCAACATGGCACGTGTGACCGTCGAGGACTGCCTCGCGAATATGAATAATCGCTTCGAGCTGGTGCTGGCGGCAACCAAGCGCGCTCGCCAGATCGCTCGTGGGGCCCAGCCCTTGGTGGATTGGGAGAATGACAAGCCGACGGTCGTGGCGTTGCGCGAGATCGCCGGTGGCTTCATCAATGCGGATATGCTGGAGCAGGAGGCCGCCGCCGAGATGGTTGAGGAGGCGGCAGCCGAGGCGGCGGAGGCTCAGCCGGATCCAGCGGCCGAGTTCCAGCCTGATGCCGACGAGTCGGAGGCCTAGCCGGCAAGCAGAGAGGTCGTATGGCGAGTAGCGATGTAGTGGTCACACAGCAGGCGGGTGGCGCCGACCCGTCGGCGCACGCTAGTGACCTCTGCGCGTTGCTCGAGGACTACCTCCATCCCCACCAGATCCAGCAGGTCTTTGACGCCTATCGCTTCAGCGCGCAGGCCCATGAGGGCCAGCGCCGCCTGTCCGGCGAGCCCTATATTACCCACCCGCTTGCCGTGGCCAAGATCCTTGGCGAGATGCGCCTCGATGACGACGCTATCGTGGCCGCTATCCTTCACGACGTCATCGAGGACACCTCAACGGCCAAGAACGAGCTGGCTGAGCGGTTCGGTAGCGAGGTGGCGGAGCTGGTCGATGGCGTCTCTAAGCTCACCCAGATCGATTTCAAGTCCAAAGCGGAGGCGCAGGCGGAGAATTTCCGCAAGATGGTCATGGCGATGTCGCATGACATCCGGGTCATCCTGATCAAGCTCGCCGACCGACTGCACAACATGCGCACGATCTGGGTGATGCCGCCCTACAAGCGCTGGCGTGTCGCCGCGGAGACGCTGGATATCTACGCCCCTATAGCCCATCGGCTGGGGATGAACCGCTTCTGCGTTGAGCTCGAGGATCTGGCCTTCGCGGCGCTCTATCCCATGCGCTATCGCGTGCTCAAGGACAAGATCCGACGCCAGGATGGCTCGCGCTCGGAGATGATCGACAAGGTGCGCGGTGTGCTTGAGCAGCGCCTGAGCGATACGGGCATTGACGCCCGGGTCCTCGCGCGGGAGAAGCATCTTTGGAGCATCTATAAGAAGATGCGCAGCAAGCGCGCGAGCTTCCAGGATATCTTCGATGTCCACGGCTTGCGGGTCATTGTCGATGATATCGACACCTGCTATCGCGCCCTTGGCGTTATGCACAGTGCCTATAAGCCACTGCCGGGGCGTATTAAGGATTACATCGCGATCCCCAAGGCCAACGGCTATCAGTCGCTACACACGACGCTACTGGGGCCGCGGCGCATTCGTGTGGAGGTCCAGATACGCACTGCCGAGATGGATCGAGTAGCGGAATCGGGCATCGCTTCGCACTGGCATTACAAGGACGGCGATTCGGCGAGCTCGGTCGCCCACGACCGGGCTCGTGAATGGGTCGGCGGGCTGATCGAGATGCAGCGCAACGCCGGTAACCCGGTCGAGTTCATCGAGAACGTCAAGGTCGATCTCCAGCCCGACGAAGTCTACGTCTTTACCCCCTCGGGCGACATCATGGAGCTGCCGCGCGGCGCTACGGCGGTGGATTTCGCCTACGCGGTCCACTCGGATATCGGCGATAGCTGCATCGCGGCCATGGTGGATCATCGGTTGACGCCGCTGCGTACACCGCTTGATACCGGGCAAACCGTGGAGATCATTACAGCGCCGGTGGCGCGCCCGAATCCCGCCTGGCTGGACTTCGTCGTGACCGCCAAGGCTCGGGCCGCCATCCGCCACAGCCTCAAGCGGCTGCGGCGCGAGGAGGCCGTGGACCTGGGCCGCCGTTTGGTGGATCAGGCCCTGCAGGCGCTGGGGCTGTCATGCGATGAGCTCTCCCAGGAGCGCGTCGACCGGGCACTCGGCGGACTCGGGGGCGACGCCATCGAGACGGTCTTCGAGGAGGTAGGCTTCGGTGAGCGCATGCCTTGGCTGGTAGCACAGCGTTTATCGGGGGTTGGTGACGAGCCCGAGCTTGATGCCGCGGCCTCTGCGCCGCTGAGGATTCGCGGCAGTGAGGGCGCGGTGGTAACCTTCGCCCGCTGCTGTCGCCCGATCCCCGGGGACAACATCGTCGGCTTCGCCAGTTCCGGGCGCGGCGTAGTAGTCCACCAACAGGATTGCCACAACCTCCGCGGCTACCACGACCAGCCGGAGAAGTGGCTGGACGTGCAATGGGACGACGGTATCGCGGGTGATTTCCCCGTGAGTGTCGCCGTCGACGTGGTCAACGAGCGGGGCGTCTTGGCGGCGATTGCGGCCACCGTCTCGGAGCTTGGCTCCAATATCGATGCCGTCGACGTCGCCGAGAAGGAGGGTATGGTTGCTACCATCTACCTCACGTTCGGCGCGCGGGATCGCACGCATCTGGCGCGCATCATGCGACGGCTGCGCCTACTGAGTTCGGTCATTCGGATCAGCCGGCGCAAGGAATAGCCATACCAGCAACGAGAGGTCAGGATGTCGCGCTCGATTGTGCACACGGAGGCCGCGCCCGCCGCCATTGGCCCGTATTCCCAAGCGGTTCGCTGCGGCGAGACGGTCTATATCTCCGGTCAGATCCCCCTTGACCCCGAGTCCATGAGCTTGGTGGCGGGCGGTTTCGAGGCCGAGGCCCGGCGCGTCTTTAAGAACCTCGGCGCCATTTGCGAGGCCGCCGGTGGCGGCCTCGCCGACATCGCCAAGCTCAATATCTATCTCACGGATTTGTCCTATTTCGGTACCGTTAACGAGCTCATGGAGGAGGTCTTCGGGGAGCCCTATCCGGCGCGCGCGGCCCTTGGTGTGGCGGCTCTGCCCAAGGGGGCAGCGGTCGAGATGGACGCCATTATGGATTTGTCCCGGGCCTAGAAGCCGTTGCCCGTGACGGTCGGCGCCTCGCCACAGCGCCCCGTTACCGCCCTCAAGGGCGTGGGGCCGAGACAGGGTGAGCGCCTGGCGCGCCTGGGCATCACCCGGGTCGATGAGCTCCTTTTCCATCTACCCCTGCGCTATGAGGATCGCTCCCGGCTTGTCCCGATCGGCGAAGTGGCGTCCGGCTCGGAGGCCCTTGTCGAGGGCGAGGTTGAGCACGCCGAGATCGCGTCCGGACGACGGCGCCGTCTGGTCTGCCGCATCCATGATCGGACCGGCTCGCTGGATCTGGTCTTCTTCCACTTCTACGACAACCAGAGGCAGGCCTTGCGGCGGGGGCGGTTGGTCAGGGCGTTTGGTGAGCTCCGCGATGGCTCGGGGGCGTGCCAGATGGTCCATCCCGAATGGGAGGTGATCAGCTCCGAGCAGGCTGGCCATACCGACGGCTGCCTGACGCCTGTCTACCCCAGTACCGAGGGCCTGCCCCAGGCCAGCCTTCGCCGCCTGGTCGCGCGGGCCCTGGAGCAGGCTTTGGATGGGCTGACGGAGCTGGTTCCGGATAAGGTCCTGGCCGAGCTCGGGTTCCCCAGCCTGCGTGACAGCCTGTCGTTCGTGCACGCGCCGCCTGCGGATGCCGATGCCCGCGCGCTCATCGAGAGTCGTCACCCGGCGGTCAGGCGCCTCGCCTTCGAGGAGCTGCTCGCCCACCGCCTGAGCCTGCTCAAGCGCCGCGCGCACCATCAGCAGGCCTGTCCGGCCCCTGGGATTGACGGGGACGGGCGTCTTAGGCGCGGCTTTCGGGATCGGCTCGGCTTCGCGCTGACCGGCGCTCAAGAGCGCGTGGCGGCCGAGGTCGACGCTGATATGGCGCGTGCCGAGCCCATGCTGCGGTTGATCCAGGGCGATGTCGGCTCGGGCAAGACGGTCGTAGCCGCCCTGGCGGCACTGAATGCCGTTGAATGCGGCTGGCAGGCAGCGGTGATGGCGCCCACCGAGTTGCTCGCGGAGCAGCACTGCCGCAGTTTTCGGGATTGGCTGGCGCCCTTGGGCGTCGAGATCGGCTGGCTCAGCGGGCGCTCGTCGGCGGCTGAGCGTCGCCACCACCGCCAGGCGCTCGCCGATGGCACGACGGCTGTGGCGGTCGGAACCCACGCGCTGTTCCAGCAGGACGTCAGCTTCGCGCGACTCGGCCTGGTTATCGCCGACGAGCAGCACCGCTTCGGCGTCCACCAGCGTCTGGCGCTGCGCGACAAAGGCGAGGGGGGTGGCTGGCAGCCGCACCAGCTCATCATGACGGCCACGCCTATCCCCCGGACATTGGCGATGACAGCCTACGCCGATCTGGACACCGCCGTTATCGATGAGCTCCCGCCGGGGCGACAGCCGGTCACGACCGTGGCCTTACCCGATACCCGCCGTGACGAGGTGATCGAGCGCGTCCAGGCCGCCTGCGCCGCCGGCCGCCAGGTCTATTGGGTGTGCACCCTGGTGGAGGCCTCGGATGAGCTCGAGGCCGAGGCGGCGGAGGCCAGCGCACAGCGCTTGGCCGAATCGCTCCCCGAGTTGCGTATCGGTCTGGTACACGGACGCCTCAAGGCCAATGCCAAGGAATCGGTGATGACGGCGTTCGAGGCAGGCGAGCTCGATCTGCTGGTAGCTACCACCGTCATCGAGGTAGGGGTCAATGTCCCCAACGCCTCGTTGATGATCATCGAGAACCCCGAGCGTTTGGGGCTGGCCCAGCTGCATCAGCTCCGCGGGCGCGTAGGTCGCGGGGCGGCTCAGAGTAGCTGCGTGTTGCTCTACCACGGCCCCCTATCGGAGACGGCGCGCGCTCGCCTGGCGGTGCTCCGCGAGACCGGCGACGGCTTTCGCATCGCGCAACGTGATCTGGAGCTTCGTGGGCCCGGCGAGCTATTGGGGACGCGGCAAACCGGGGCCCTGAACTATCGTATCGCCGAGCTGACGCGTGACAAGGATCTTTTGGCGCCGGTTCAGCGGCATGCCCATGCCCTACTGACCTCGGCGCCGGAGCAGGCGAAGGCGCTCATCGCCCGCTGGGTCGGGGAGGCCGAGCGTTATGCCCAGGCCTAGGAGCAGGGGGAGGCGCTGGCAGGGATGCAATAATGTGCCATGAGCGCCGTTTTTAGAGAGGCGAAATGGCTTACCGATCCCCAAGTTGGCGACCGCTGGGCGCGCCCCTGCCGGCGTCGATGCCCCGCCATCTGCGCGCCTGGATCCGCGAGCCGGGTTCGCTCACGCGCCGCATTCGGGGCATAGCGGGTGAGCGCTTCGCCTTCCGGCGCCTCGGTGAGGGCTGGGCCCTGCCGGCGCACGACGAGGTCTTGGGCCTGGCGCTGGCGACGGGGCGCTACGCCTGGACGCGTGAGGTCTGGCTGGGATTAGGGCAGACACCGCAGATCTTCGGGCGCACTGTGGTCCCACCGGACTTGGTGGACGGGCCGTTGGCCGGGCTCAAGCGCCTTGGTGATCGCCCGCTTGGCGAATTGATCTTCGGCCGCCATAGGCTTCGTCGCGGGGCGCTGGGTGTTGCCCGGCTGCGCCCCGGGGACTGGCTCCACGAGCGCGCCCAAGCGCGCACCGGCATGCCCGCCACGGACGAGCTCTGGGCGCGGCGCTCCGTATTCCGTGTCGACGAGCGTGGCCTATTGGTTACCGAGGTGTTTCTGGTTCCTTGGCGGCTCACGGAAGGGAAGGTTGGTAATGAACGCCGCGATTAGCTTGATCACCCAGCGCGCCGGATCGTACTGGCGCCTGATGCGACTCAACCGGCCCATCGGCAATTTCCTGTTGCTCTGGCCGACGCTCTGGGGGCTCTGGCTGGCCGCTGGGGGGCCGCCGCGGCCCGGCGTTTTGGCCGTCTTTGTCCTGGGTGTTGTGGTCATGCGCGCCGCCGGCTGCGTCATCAACGACTACGCGGATCGCCATCTCGACGGCCACGTCCAGCGCACGCGGGCGCGACCGCTGGCAACGGGCGCTGTAACCGAGCGTGAGGCCCTGGCCCTGTTCGTCGTTCTCTGCCTGTTCGCCCTGGCGCTGGTGTCGACGATGAACTGGCTGACCATCGCGCTGGCCCCGGTTGCGGTGGCGTTGGCGGCGAGCTATCCGTTTATGAAGCGCTATACCCATTTCCCCCAGCTCTATCTCGGCGCCGCGTTTGGCTGGGCTATCCCCATGGGCTACGCAGCCGAGACAGCGACGGTACCCGGCGAGGCTTGGCTGGTGCTATTAGTGTCTGTGCTATGGGCGGCGGTCTACGATACGGAGTACGCCATGGTAGACCGCGAGGACGACCGCCGGATCGGCATTAAGTCCACGGCGGTGCTGTTCGGTGATTACGATCGATTGATCATCGCGATGCTGCAGCTCGCGATGACGCTGTTGCTCGTCGCGGTCGGCGTCGTCAACGATCTGGGGCTCGTCTACTATGCCAGCCTGGCCGTCGCCGCGTTGCTCTTCGTCCGCCAGCAGTGGCTGATCAAGGACCAGGACCGGGATAACTGCTTCCATGCCTTTTTGAACAACAATACCTACGGCGGCGTGATTTTCCTGGGCATACTGCTCCACTTTATGTACGCCTGACTAACGGCTCAGGCGCGCGCTAGCGCGCAGACCATTATCTCACGGGCCCCGGCCCGGGCCAGGATGCGGGCTAGCTCACGCACGGTCGCGCCGGTGGTGACCACGTCGTCGACGATGGTCAGGCGCGTCGGCACCTGATCGGTGGCTAGGCGAAAGGCATGTCGGATATTGCGCCGACGCTGGTGGGCCGCCAACAAGCTCTGCGGCTGATGACTGCCTCCGCGAACCACGAGGCCGCTAGCAATGCCCCCCGGCAGCCGACGGGCGATCTCGATGGCTTGATTGAACCCCCGTTCGCGCAAGCGTCGGCGATCGAGCGGGACTGGCACCAGCGTCGGCGGTAGATCGGTCGGGCATTGCTCGGCCAAGGCATCGGCGAGGACGCGCCCGGCGCTCAGGTCGCCGCCGTGCTTGAAGCGTCGTATCAGTGAGGCGACCTCATCGCGGTACTCGAAGCCGGCGACGACCCGATCGAACGCTGGGGGGTAGCGCTGGCAGTGGCCGCATTCACAGGCCGGGGCGCGTGGGTCAGCACAGCGTGAGCAGCCGGCGCTAAGCCATGGCAAGGCATTGCGGCACTGGGGGCATAGCGCCTCGCCGGATGGAACGTGCTCATGGCAGAGCCGGCAGTCGCGCTCCAGTAACTGAGCGAGGAGTCTGGTTAGCAGTCCGTTAACCTGGCGCCCTTGTTTTTGGTTGACAGTCCTTGTCGGCACGCTACCATTCAGCCACACAGCCGCCTCGGATCAAGCGAGAGTTTAACGCATGTCCACGCCCGCCGACGCCGATATCCGCCATGATTGGCAACGCCACGAGGTCGAGGCGTTATTCGCCCTACCGTTCCACGATCTGATCTACCGCGCCCAGGGTGTCCACAGGCGCCACTTCGATCCGGCGGAGATACAGGCCAGCACGCTGCTGAGCATTAAGACGGGGGGTTGCCCCGAGGACTGCAAGTATTGCCCCCAGAGTATTCGCTACCACACGGGCCTCGAGCCGGAGGCGCTAATGGATCGAGAGCAGGTCCTGGCAACGGCGCGACGGGCCAAGGAGGCTGGGGCGACTCGCTTTTGCATGGGCGCCGCCTGGCGTAATCCGAAGGAGCGTCAGGTGGATGCCGTTGCCGATCTGGTCGCGGGGGTGCGCTCGCTCGGGCTCGAGACCTGTGCCACGCTCGGCATGCTCAAGCCGCACCAGGCTGAGCGCCTCAGAGACGCGGGCCTCGATTACTATAACCACAATATCGACACCTCGCCGGAGTATTACGACGAGGTGGTGACCACGCGCAGCTTCCAGGAGCGCCTGGATACCCTGGAGGCGGTCCGCGAGGCCGGCATCAAGGTGTGCTGCGGCGGCATCATCGGTATGGGGGAAACGGTCGCCGATCGCGCGGCCATGCTGACCGTCCTCGCAACCCTGGCGGTTCACCCCGAGAGCGTGCCTATTAATCGGCTCGTCCAGGTGCCAGGCACGCCGTTCCACGGTATGGAACAGGTTGACCCCTTTGAGTTCGTTCGCACCATCGCCGTGGCACGCCTCATCATGCCGCGGTCCTGGGTGCGGCTGTCGGCCGGGCGCGACGAGATGAACGACGAGCTTCAGGCGCTTTGCTTCCTCGCCGGGGCCAATAGCATCTTCTACGGGGATCAGCTGCTGACTACTGATAACCCCGAGGTCCAGCACGATCAGGCCCTGCTCGCGCGCCTGGGCATGCGTTTCCAGAACCACGAGGAGACCGCTCAGGCACCCGCCTGAGCCAGACCCGGTGCGCGATCTCGCCGGCTATCTCCAGCGTCGCTGGCAGGCGGGCCTGTTTCGGCGCGTGCGTACCCTGCACACCGATGGGCGCCGCGTGTGCAGCGACGACGGCAGCTGGCTGACGCCGTTTTGTAGCAATGACTATCTCGGGCTAGCGGGTGAGCCTCGGGTCGCCGAGGCCGTGGCATCCGCCGCCCGCTCCCATGGCGCGGGTAGCGGCGCCGCCCACCTGGTTAGTGGTCATCGGCCCGCCCACGAGTATCTCGAGCGCGAGCTGGCCGCCTTCCTGGGGCGCGAACGCGCGTTGCTCTTCTCCACCGGATACATGGCGAACATGGGCGTGATCGATGCCCTAAGCGCTCGCGGTGATACGGTGGTGCAGGACCGGCTCAATCACGCCTCGCTGCTGGATGGCGGCCGGCTCAGCGAGGCGCGCCTGGTTCGCTACGCCCACGCCGACGCGGCTTCGGCCGCCGAGCGGTTGCAAACGGCACGCGGCGAGCGATTGGTGGCTAGCGATGGCGTGTTCAGTATGGACGGCGATATCGCGCCGGTTGCCGAGCTCGCGGCAGCGGCCCGTGATCAGGATGCCCTGCTGATGGTCGACGATGCCCACGGGATCGGTGTCGTTGGTGACCATGGCGCGGGCAGCGTGGCCGGTGCCGGGATTGGCCAGGATCAGGTGCCTGTGCTCGTCGGCACGCTGGGTAAGGCCTTGGGGGGCAGTGGCGCCTTCGTGGCCGGGTCGGCGGAACTCTGCGATTACCTTGTCCAGGCCGCGCGGCCCTATATCTACACCACCGCTGTCCCACCGGCGGTGGCCGAGGGGGTGCGTACGGCGTTATCGATCCTGCAAGCCGAACCCGCGCGGCGCCACCATTTGCGGTCGCTTGTCGAGCAGTTCCGTGACGGCGCCCGGCGCCGCGGTCTGAGCCTGATGCCCTCGGATACCGCGATCCAGCCGGTACGCGTTGGTGACGCGGAGGCGGCAACGGCCTGGAGTGCCGCGCTGGCCGAACGAGGCTACCTGGTGACGGCGATCCGGCCACCGACGGTGCCGGAGGGCTCGGCCCGTCTGCGCGTGACCCTGAGTGCCGCGCACACGGAACGCGACGTGACGGGGCTATTGACGGCGCTGGACGCCGCGCGGGAACGGGCAACGGGGTAGAATGGCCTGACGGTAGTGGCCCTGGCTATCGCCGGGCGCGCTATCACCAAGCGGGGGCTGTCCAACAATCCGAATCGTGGCGGTTGGTGGCTCGCCGCCCGAGCGAAAGAGGTGCTAATGAGCGAGGATCCCCTCCGGCCGGAGGCGAGTGCGGTCCGCCGGGCGTTTGATCGGGCGGCCCAGAGCTACGATGACGCGGCCGTTCTGCAGGCGGAGGTCGGTGAACGATTGATCGAGCGCTTGACCCTGCTACGCGAGCCGCCAAGGCGCATCCTCGATGTCGGTGCCGGCACGGGGCGAACGACGGCGGCGCTGATGCGGCGCTACCGTCAGGCGCGCGTCACGGCGCTGGACGTCGCTCCCGGGATGCTGTCGCGCGCGCGTCGGCGAGGACCGTGGTGGCGCGGCCTGCCCTGCATCGCCGGTGATGCGGTGCGCCTGCCGGTGGCCGATGACAGCTTCGATACCATCTTCTCGAACCTCACGCTGCAGTGGATTCCCGATCTGGATGCCGTCTTTCGCGAGTTCCAGCGCGTCCTTCGTCCGGGGGGTGTGTTGATGTTCTCCAGTTTTGGCCCCGACACGCTGAGCGAGCTCCGCCAGGCCTGGGCAGCCGTGGATGATGCCAGGCATGTCCATCGCTTTATCGATATGCACGACGTCGGCGATGTCATGGCGCACGCCAAGCTGGCGGATCCGGTTATGGATATGGAGTACTTTACGCTTACCTACGATACCCCGCGCTCGCTCATGCGCGATCTCAAGGCCATTGGGGCGCAGAACGCCATGGCTGGGCGTGAGCGCGGCCTCACGGGCCGTGGGCGCCTGCGCGCCATGGAGCGTGCCTATGAGGCCCAGCGCGATGGGGAGGGGCGGTTGCCAGCGACCTGGGAGGTCATCTACGGGCATGCCTGGGGCACGGATGCCGTGCCGCAGCACACCGACGAGGACGGCGCCACCCGGGTCGAGGTTGGGCAGATCCCCGTTAGGCGGCGCGGTGAGTCGCCGTCATGAGTCGGCGCTGGTTCGTGACCGGTACCGATACGGGCGTCGGCAAGACCCGGGTTGCGGCCGGCATGCTCGCCGCCCTGGCCGCGCGCGGATTCTCGACGGCCGCTTATAAGCCCGTAGCTACGGGGTGCTTGCTCGGCGGCGATGGCCTGCGTAACGAGGATGCGCTTATCTTGCGGGATGCCCTGACCCAACCGATTGATTACGAGCGGATCAATCCGGTCGCGCTCGCGCCCGCGCTCGCCCCGCACCTGGCAGCGGAAGAGGTCAGCCTGAGCATGGACGCCGCGGAACTGGCCGCCATGGCGGATCAATTGCCGGTGGCCGATGGCCTCGTTATCGAGGGGGCTGGCGGTTGGCGGGTGCCGCTATCCGCGACCGAGACCATGGCGGACCTGGCCCTAGCCCTGCGCGCACCGGTTATCCTGGTCGTCGGCATTCGGCTTGGTTGCCTCAACCACGCCCTGCTTACTGCCGATGCCATTAAGCGCGATGGCGCGGCGTTCGCTGGTTGGGTAGCTAATATCATGGAACCGGAGCCCGAGCGGGTGGCGGATCAGATCGCGAGCCTTGAAAGGCGGCTCAACGCGCCATTGCTGGGGCGGGTGCCCTGGCTGAGCCGCCCGGAACCGAGCGACGTCGCCGCGTGGCTGAATGACACCGCGTGGTGGCACTAGCGTCGGCTGTACGATTAGTGGCGTGGATAAATGGCGACGGGGCGCCTAAAATAGGCCCCCGGCTGGCCCGCAACAGTGGCGTACGGTCGTGAATGGGGCAGTGGGATGGCGGTAACCGAGGCATCTCAACAGGGCGACGACTGCCGGGTGATCCGCCCGGACTTCGCCGTGGACTGGCCGCAGACCGTGCGGATCTTTGTGGGCATGGCGACCGTCACGCTGAGCGTC
Organism: uncultured Ectothiorhodospiraceae bacterium; assembly: GCA_913055565.1. Taxonomy (GTDB): domain Bacteria; phylum Pseudomonadota; class Gammaproteobacteria; order Nitrococcales; family Nitrococcaceae; genus CAJXKP01. Next base: position 64,352 of record CAJXKP010000001.1, on the reverse strand, counting down.
GCGGCGGGTTTTGCGGCCATGGGATATTGGCCTATTCTGCCGTTCGCGGGACTGGAGGTAATGGCGCTAGGTGCCGCGCTCTATGCCTCAGCGCGACGATCGCTGGATACGCAGGTGCTGCGCTTGAGCGCAGACTGGCTGCTCATTGAGAAGGGCCGGCGGCGGCCCGAGCAGCGGTGGCAGTTCCAGCGGGCGTGGGCCGAGGTCGTCGTAGAGCCGACCAGTGGCTCGGGCGTACGGGTTGTTATCCGCTCGCGCGGAGAGGCTGTCGAGGTGGGCGAATTCCTGGCACCGGAGGCACGCTGGGGTCTCGCCCGGGAGCTGCGGTCCTGGATCGGACCTATGGGGTCAGCGCTGGCCGCTGACCGGTAGAATAGGGGGAGCGGTGGCTAATGGCATGGCGTCGCCGCTGCCGGCTAATCCAATGTATTGGGGGGAGCCAAGCTGCGATGAATCGGATTAAACGGCTAGCGGGGCGAGGCGCAATAGCGCTCGCGCTACTGGTGATAGCCTCGCCTGCGCTGGCGGAGTGGGTACTGAATATGCCCGAAGGCGTGACCTCGACGAGCCGCGAGGTCTACAGCCTGCACATGCAGATCTTCTATATCGTGGTCGTCATCGGGGTCCTGGTGTTTGGCGCGATGATCTTCTCCATCGTGCGGCACCGTAAGGCGCGCGGCGTCAAGCCCGCGCAATTCCATCACAGCACCGGCGTTGAAATCGTCTGGACGATTATCCCTTTCCTTATCCTGGTAAGCATGGCGGTACCAGCATCGACGACGCTCATCGACATGTACGACACCAGTGGCGCAGACATGCGCGTCAAGGTCACGGGCTATCAATGGAAGTGGCACTACAAGTACATGGACGAGGATGTCGCCTTCTATAGCACCCTCGCCACTGACAGTAATTACGCCCGACGGCTCGGCTCTGGCGTCGATCCCACTAGCGTGGAGAATTACCTGCGTGAGGTTGACAATCGCCTTATCCTACCGACCAACACACGGATCAAGTTCCTGATGACCTCGAACGACGTCATCCATTCCTGGTGGGTGCCGGAGCTCGGCTGGAAGAAGGATACCGTGCCAGGCTACATCAACGAGACCTGGACGGAGATCCAGGAGCCCGGCGTGTATCGTGGCAAGTGCGCGGAACTCTGTGGTCGTGGCCACGGCTTTATGCCGGTGGTCGTGGAAGCGGTCGAGCCCGAGCGCTTCCAGGAGTGGTTGGCGGCCAAGAAAGAGGGTGATACGGCGGCCGCGAAGGCGGCGCTAGATCGAGCGAGCGGCGACGCGGTAGCCCGCCGCTAGCGGATCAACCAAGAGGTAGCTGCGATGACTGCAACGACTGAGCACGAGAGCGAGGAATACAGCGGGCTGCGGGGGTTCGCGGCGCGTTGGCTGTTTACCACCAATCACAAGGATATCGGCACGCTGTACCTGCTGTGGTCGCTGCTGATGTTCTTCGTCGGTGGCGCCATGGCCATGCTCATCCGGGCCGAGCTCTTCCAGCCTGGCATGCAGGTTGTGGACCCCTATTTCTACAACCAGATGATCACTATGCATGCGCTGGTAATGATCTTTGGCGCGGTGATGCCGGCCTTCGTCGGGTTGGCGAACTGGATGGTGCCCTTAATGATCGGCGCTCCCGATATGGCGCTGCCGCGCATGAACAACTGGAGCTTCTGGCTGCTCCCGTTCGCCTCCCTGATGTTGCTGTCAACCGTCTTTCTGCCGGGCGGCGGGCCCTCGGGCGGTTGGACGCTCTACCCGCCGCTATCCCTGCAGATGGGTGATGCCTTCCCGTTCTTGATCTTCTCGATCCATATCCTGGGCATTAGCTCCATCATGGGCGCGATCAACGTGATTGCTACGGTTCTCAATATGCGCGCCCCTGGCATGAGCCTCATGCGCATGCCGCTGTTCGTCTGGACCTGGCTGATTACCGCCTACCTGCTTATCGCCGTGATGCCGGTGTTAGCGGGCGGCATTACCATGCTGCTGACGGATCAGTACTTCGGTACGACCTTCTTTAGTGCCGCCGGTGGGGGTGACCCCGTGCTGTTCCAGCACATCTTCTGGTTCTTCGGCCACCCCGAGGTCTACATCATGATCCTGCCGGCGTTCGGCATTCTCTCGGAGATCATCCCGACCTTCGCCCGTAAGCCGTTGTTCGGCTACAGCTCCATGGTGTACGCCACGGCCTCCATCGCGTTCCTGTCGTTCATCGTCTGGGCCCATCACATGTTTACGGCGGGCATGCCGCTGGCGGGCGAGCTGTTCTTTATGTACGCCACGATGCTCATTGCGGTGCCGACCGGGGTAAAGGTGTTCAATTGGGTCGCGACCATGTGGCGCGGCGCGATGACCTTTGAGACGCCCATGCTGTTCGCCGTGGGCAACGTCATCCTGTTCACCATCGGCGGATTCTCCGGGGTCATGCTGGCTATCGCCCCGGCGGACTTCCAGTATCACGATACCTACTTCGTGGTCGCGCACTTCCACTATGTCCTGGTCTCGGGGGCGGTGTTCTCCATTATCGCGGCGGTCTATTACTGGCTGCCCAAGTGGACCGGTCACATGTACAACGAGAGCGTTGGCAAGACCCACTTCTGGCTGTCCGTGATCTTCCTCAACGTGCTGTTCTTCCCGCAGCATTTCCTCGGACTGGCGGGTATGAATCGCCGTATCCCCGACTACGCGGTTCAGTTTGCAGACTGGAATATGGTCTCCAGCTTGGGTGGCTTCGGCTTCGGCGTTTCGCAGCTGTTGTTCCTGTACGTGATTATTCGCTGCATGCGCGGCGGTAAGCGTGCCGAGGCTCGCGCTTGGGAGGGCGCGAAAGGCCTGGAGTGGGAGGTGCCTTCACCGGCGCCGCATCACACCTTCGATACACCACCACGCATTGAGACGGCGGGGCATTAACTGCCCCGCGCCAACCGGTAACGATGACAACGCAACGGTCGACTAACGATCAGCATACCCACCGCCGCATTCGCCGCACCGTCGTATTGTGTGTGCTTGCGGTGGTGGGCGTTTATGCGATTTTTATCCTGGGGCAGCTGTAGGGCGGCACCGGGTTAGTAGATAGACGACGAGGGAGAACGGATCATGTCCGAAGCCAGCGGTGGCTACTACGTCCCACACGGCAGCCACTGGCCGATCATCGGTAGCATTGGGCTCACTACCATGCTCGTCGGTGTCTCCGGGTATCTCCAGGGGGCCGATTGGGGGATGTGGGCCAGCCTCATCGGTGCGCTTGTCCTGCTCTACATGGTCTTCGGCTGGTTTACTGATGTCATCAAAGAGGGTGTCCAGGGCTACTACAACAACCAGGTGGACGCCTCATTCCGCTGGGGCATGATCTGGTTCATCTTCTCCGAGGTGATGTTCTTTGGGGCCTTCTTCGGAGCCCTGTTATATGCGCGGACCTTGTCGATTCCGTGGCTCTCGGGCGCCGATGTGGCGACCAACCAGGTCCTGTGGGATGGGGTGTCGCTGGGTTGGCCGACTGCCGGTCCGTCACAGCGAGCCGAGGAGTTCACGCCCATGGGGCCTTGGCCGCTGCCGACCATTAATACCTTGATCCTGTTGACCTCGGGTGTGACGCTCACTTGGGCCCATCATGCTCTTAAGGAGAATCGCCGCCTTGCGCTGATCGGCTTCATGTGGGCGACGGTGGCCTTGGGGACGGTGTTCATCGGCTTCCAGGCCTACGAGTACTACGAGGCGTGGACCCATCTCAATCTCAAGTTATCGACCGGCATGTATGGCTCCACGTTCTTCATGCTCACCGGCTTCCACGGTCTCCACGTGGTTATCGGCACCATCATGCTGCTGGTGATCGCGCTGCGCTGTATGTGGGGCCATTTCACCCCGGACGGGCACTTCGGCTTTGAGGGCGTCGCCTGGTACTGGCACTTCGTGGACGTCGTGTGGCTCGGCCTCTACGTGTTCGTCTATATCCTGTAGCCGAGGCGACTAACCCGCCGGGCCGGCGCCCAGGGGACTGCCATTAGGCTCGATGAAGCCCGTGGCCAGCCCGAGCAGGATGAGCAGGAACAGGGTCACGGATAGGCCGATGCGCACAGTCAGGGCGTTCAGGGTGCGTCGCGACTGACTGCGATCGCGCATGAGAAAGACCAATCCTGAACCCAGGCTGGCGATTATTCCGAGCATAACCACCACGATGGCGATCTTTGCGAGCAGAACCATGCTGACCTCCGATGCTAAGTGCTCGCGCCCTGAGCGGCCGGCTACCTCCGCTGCCACAGCTGGCGGCGGCGTCGCTGATGCCCTCGTGGCGCTAGTGCTAGGTTAATGACCGGGTCGCGCTACCGCTTTCGCCCTCACTGGGTGCCGACAATCCTCACCCTTCTACTCCTGCCTGGGCTTTTGGCGCTTGGCTTCTGGCAGCTCGATCGCGCCGAGACCAAGCGCACGCTGCGGGAGCGGCGGGATGCGGCGGCAGAGGCTCAACCGATCACACTAAGCGTACCATTGCGGCCACTGGACGCGCTGTTGCTTAAGCCGGTGCGAGCCACCGGGTCGTTCGATACCGAGCGCCAGTATCTGCTGGCCAATCAGGCCAGGGACGGCGTGAGTGGTTATCGTATCCTGACACCGTTCCGGTTCAGGGGTTCGGACACGGCCGTTCTGATGGCCCGGGCATGGGTGGCAGCTAGTGGCGATCGGCGGGAGCTCCCGGACCTGGATCCGGCGCCGTCGGGCGAGCGTACCATCGCCGGCATTGCCACGGACGGCCCGTCGGTTGGCTACCGGATGGGCTCAGCCTATGTTGGTGACGGTGATTGGCCGCGGCAGGTGACGTATCTCGACTTCGAGGCGATGGACGAGGCGTTGCCCTATCGCCTAGCGCCGCTGGTTATCGAGCCGGATGTCTCGCGCGACGAGCGCCTGGCGCGGCTCATGGGGGGTGTCACACCCACGCGTCATACGGGCTACGCCGTCCAGTGGTTCGCGCTCGCTGCGGCGTTAGTGGTGATCTATATCGTGGTCAATCTTCGAAGGGAGGGCGGTAATGGCGCCTGAGCAACCGCGCGGTAGGACGGGTCGATGGCAGGTGCCGGCACTGGCGGTACTGTTCTTCGGGCCCGTTATCCTAGCCTGGGTGCTGGTCGCGCTAGGGTGGTATCCCGAACGGACCACGAATAACGGCCGCCTCGTCGAGCCGCCGAAGCGACTCCAAGCCGATGGTTGGCGCTGGGGGGACGGCGCACGTTTTGAGGCCGAGTGGTTCCAAGGTCGCTGGAGTGTACTGTTCCTGCAGCGTGGCGACTGCGCCGAGGATTGTCGTGCCTTGCTGGATAAGCTTGCCCGTGCGCGGCTGGCGTTGGATAAGGACATGACCCGCGTTGATCTGCTGCTCGGCATGGGGGGCGAAGGCACGCAGCCGGCTGGTGTGCCCGTGCGAGTCTTGCGCCTGCCAGCGCAGCCATTGCGGCGCCTCATCCGGTCGGCGCCGGCGGGCGATGCCGACCGGGCTGTGTACGTGGTGGATAGCGACGGTTTCGTCATGATGAGCTACCCGCTACCTCTGGAAACGGAGGGGCTCGTCGAAGATCTGGAACAGCTCCTCGAGAATGCCGACAAGGATGTTGAGCGAATCCAGCGCTTGCGCCACGAGGCTGATGGCTCATGAGGCGCGCCCACCGAGCCTTTAGTATGATGTCGCTAACGGCGACCCTGCTGGCCTTGGTCGTGGTCGTGCTGGGTGCTTATGTGCGCCTCTCGGACGCGGGCTTGGGCTGCCCGGATTGGCCGGGCTGCTACGACCGGCTCACCGTCCCTTCGGACCCGCAAGCCGTGGCCGATGCCAACGTCGAGTACCCGCAGCGACCGGTCGATGTCGCCAAGGGGTGGAAGGAGATGGTTCACCGGTATGCGGCCGGGATTCTCGGTCTCCTGGCGGCGGCGCTCGCGGCGATCGCCTGGCGACTGCGCGGTGACGCCAGCCGGCCTCATCGTCTCGCCATAGCGATACTGGCGGTCGTTACGGGGCAGGCCATCCTCGGTATGTGGACCGTAACCTGGAACCTCAAACCGCTGGTCGTTATGGCCCATCTGCTCGGCGGCATGGCCGTTCTTGGCCTGCTCTGGTGGCAGACCCTGCGAACGCAGGCGACGCGGTTCCGCGCCGGTCTCCTGGCGTACCGTCGCGTCCGATGGTCGTTGAGTCTGGCACTGGTGGCCCTGGCCTCTCAGATCGCCCTCGGAGGGTGGACGAGCGCTAACTACGCCGCGCTCGCCTGTAATGAGTTCCCGAGCTGTAAGCAGGGTGATCTCTGGCCCGATGCTGATTTTGCAACCGGCTTCAAGCCGTGGCACGGCCTCGGGCGTGATTACGAGTACGCCACCCATATCGGTCACGACGCCAAGGTGGCGATCCATCTCGTCCACCGGCTCGGGGCGCTGGTCCTGACGGGCGTCTTACTAGGCCTGGTTGCTGTGCTTTGGCGAACACCCGGCCGTGCGGCTCGGCGCGGTGCGCTCGCGGTCGCGGCTGGGCTGACCGTCCAGCTCGGCCTTGGCGTCGGCAACGTTGTCTTCGACTTGCCACTGTGGCTCGCGGTCGCCCATAATGCCGGCGCAGCAGGGTTGCTCCTGCTACTCGTCACCCTGATCCATCTCGCATCGCCCGGGCTGCGTCGATGAGCCAATCCGCCGTTCAGACCGATCAGCTGCCAGCACTGCAGCACCTGCGCCAGCATTGGCGCGATTACTACGAGCTGTGTAAGCCGGGGGTGGTGGCCCTGATGGCCTTTACTGCCCTCGTCGGCATGCTGCTTGCCCGCCCCGGCACGATGCCGTGGATGGCGTTGACGGTGGGTAACCTCGGGATCGCTCTCGCCGCCGCCTCCGCGGCTACCATCAATCACCTGGTCGACCGGCGCGTGGACGCCCGCATGAAGCGGACCCAAGGGCGCCCTGTGGCGTCCGGGACGATTCGCACCAGCCATGCCATCGTATTCGCGGCCGCGCTGGGCTCGCTGGGGCTGGGGCTGCTCTACACCCTGGTCAATCCGCTCACGGCCGTGCTGACCGGCTGCTCCCTGATCGGCTACGCCTTTATCTATACGCTCTATCTCAAACGCGCCACGCCGCAGAACATCGTCATCGGCGGCGCCGCCGGCGCTGCCCCACCGTTGCTGGGCTGGACGGCGGTAACTGGGGCGGTTGAGGCGGATGCCCTGGTACTGTTCCTCATCATATTTACCTGGACGCCGCCTCACTTCTGGGCGCTGGCGATCCATCGCCGCGAGGAGTACGCGCAGGTGGATATCCCGATGCTTCCGGTCACCCACGGCAATCGTTTCACATGCTGGCAGATCCTGTTCTACACGATTCTCATGGTGTCGGTGACGGCGCTGCCGTTCGTGACCGGGATGAGTGGCTGGGTCTACTTTATCGGGGCCATGGCTCTGGGCGTCCAGTATCTGGTGCACGCCGTGGGCTTGCTGGTATCGGACGACCCGGCGCGCCCAATGAAGGCGTTTGGCTACTCCATCGTCTATCTGATGGCGTTGTTCGCGATCATGCTCTTCGACCGGTACCTGCCGCACATGCTGGAGCTGATCACCTAGTCGCACCGCCGAGCGGTGTTGGCGGTCAACCGCCTTGACCGATCCAGTGCCGCCAGTCCCCGTTGGGGATGTGGTGGGCGCGGTGCCGATGCCCCTGGTACCAGTAGACCCATGCCCAGACGTCGCCGCCGCCCTGCAGGCCGACGCGGCTCCACACGCGGCGATAGGGGCTGGTGTGCGGCTGGCGCACGTCATAGTCCTCGTACTCATCGAGCGGGCCGAGGCAGCGCCCAGGCGAGCGCAGCTCCAGGACCTCGCCACGGACGCGCTCACGGCGCCGCGGCGCCGCTACCAGTCCCGGGTAGGGGCCGAGGTCGTAGAGCCGCCCCCGAATCCAGCCCTCGCGGCGCCTGATAAGGCAAGCGTCCAACAGCGCCCGGATCGCCGATGAGCGCGCCCCCGTTATGAGTGTGCCGTAGGCGAAGATCGTCAGTGTCCGCATCGTTCGCGCTATTCCCATCGCTACGCATCTTGACTCGTCTCAGCAATTCCCATTCTGGCCTTCGAGGTGGTCGCGCTACCCCCTGCCGAGGGCGTCTGCGGCCAGGGAAGGCCGCCGTCGAGCCTCCAGGGAAGGTTTATGGCGTCCCTCGGCGGGGGGAACGCGAGCACGCGCCCTCCTGGGGATCGCATAGATAGACTTGCTGGGCTCGTGTCACCCGGATTGACCCCGGTTCGCGGCGCGCGCAGCATCATGCCAACCGGCTTATCGTGTCAGTCACCGCCTTCACGCACTGACAACAAGGGGAATCACCCATGAACCTCGAAAAGGTGGTCTTCGGCTTCTTTATCCTGCTCGCGCTGACATTGAATTTTGGATTCTTTCTCGGCGATATAACTGACGTCGCGCATCACAACGTCTACGAGCTGTTCGCCGCCATCGTGGTCAGCCTGATCGCCACGGCGCTGAAGTTCGGCGAGCGCACCCAGATCGGGGCGGTGCTGCTAGCGGCGAGCCTGGTCGCGGACCTCCAGCTCATCGCGGCGGCCGTGGTGTGGACGTTAGCGAGCCACGCCCTTGAGTTGGGGCTAACGCCCAGCGTGCTGGCGAGCATCGTCTCGCTCTCGGGCGGCGCTCTGCTGGCCAATATCGTGTCGGTGACCATTCTGGTGCTCGAAACCGTCGGCCTGCATCGCTGACCATGGCGGATCCCGTGGTCTCATCCCAGCAAGGCGCCGCCGCAGTGACTACCGAGCGCAGCGTCATTCCGCATGTCCTGCGCCGCATGCGGGCGCCGTTGCTAACGCTGGTTGCGACCTATGCCATCGCCATCATAGGCCTGGTTGCTATCCCGGGTCGCACCCCCCTGGGCGAGCCCTACCATCTCAGCTTCTTTGACGCCTTCTATTTCGTTAGCTACACCGCGACGACGATCGGCTTTGGTGAACTCCCCTATGGTTTCAACGACGCCCAACGCCTCTGGGTCACGGTCTGCATCTACCTCGTGGTGATCGCGTGGTTCTATGCCATCGGTACCATCGTGGGACTAGTGCGTGACGAGCGCTTCCAACGCGCGGTGGCGCGCAACGCCTTCCGACGCCGCGTTCGCCGGCTCACGGAGCCGTTCTATCTGGTCTGCGGCTGCGGCGATACGGGTACTCAACTCGTCGCTGAGCTCACCGAGCGTGGCAGCCGAGCGGTCGTCGTGGACGCCGACGAGGCGCGCACGAGTGAGCTCAGCATGGCCGATCTGCGCTCCCACGTCCCCATTCTATGTGCCGACGCCAACCTCTCGGAGCAACTCCTCGCCGCTGGCCTCGACCATCCCTACTGCCGCGCCTTACTCGCGGTCACTGGCGATGATCACACTAACCTCCAGATCGCGATCAGTGCCAAGCTTCTAAACCCCGTCTTGACGGTCGTGACACGCGCCGACAACCACGCCACGCGTGACAACATGGCGTCGTTTGACACGGATCACATCGTCAATCCGTTCGATACGTTCGCCGGTGGCCTGGCAATGGCTATCCAGACACCGATGACGCACCGCCTCTACGAATGGCTTAGCGCCAAGCCCGTGATCCCGTTGACTAGTGGCACCCTGCCGCCGCGCGGGCGCTGGATCGTTTGCGGCTACGGGCGCCTCGCGCATGCCATACAAGATCGCCTGGAGAACATTGGCGTCGATGACATCGCCGTGGTCGCACCAGAACGTCCCTCGGGCATTCACGGCTCCGCCTATATTGAGGGCAAGGGAACCGAGCCGGCGACCCTTACACAGGCGGACGTCGAGCATGCCGCCGGCGTCATTGCTGCCAACGACGACGACGCCGACAATCTCTCTATCCTGCTCACGGCACGCTCGTTGAACCCGTCCATCTTCCTGGTCGGGCGCCAAAATGACCCGGCTAACGGGCGGATCTTCCTCGCGGCTCACCTGGATATGATCATGGAGCCTAGTAGCATCCTGGCGCTGCGCATCATACGGTTGCTGACGACGCCGTTGTTGCCGCCGTTCCTGCGCCGCGTTCGCCAATTGCCTGATGCAACCGTGGCTCAGCATTTGAGCGAGGTGCAGTCATTATGCCGGGTTGAGCGCGCGGCGAGCTGGACCCTGCAGGTTGATACCGGCGACATGCCAGCCGTGGTGGACGCGCTCGCCGAAGGGCGGACCGTCTGCGTGAGCCATCTTTGCTACACCGCCGCCGACCCCGGCGCTCGCTTGCCGGTCTCGATCGCTATGATCCGTCGTGGCGGTGAGGATATCCTGTTTCCGGACAGGGATATGGCCCTGGAAGACGGTGACGAGATCCTACTGATCGGCCCAAGAGCCGCTATCGCGCGCGTTCGATGGGTTGCTGCCCACGATAATGATTTACGCTATATCATTACGGGCCATCGGCCCGCCGATGGAGCGCTCTTGCGTTGGTGGCAGCGCCGCCGCAGCCGGGCAGCGGGGCCGGACTGACGGCGGCAGGGGAGCGATGGGCCGCCCCGCTAGGGAGACGCTGAATAATTCCCGCGCGCCCGCCGGGGCCGTTGAGCGCGCGGGCCGCCGACCCCGCAGAATTTGACTGAACTACCCGTGATGCGTGGCGCACCGTGCTCAGCCAGAGCGCACGCTCAGCGGCCAGAGCCTCGTGCGAATTGTTCAGCGTTTCCCTAGGCCGACTCGACGTCGATGCCGCAGTTGTTCTTCTCCAGCACCCGCTCGGCGCGATAGCTCGAGCGCACCAACGGGCCCGAGACCACCTCTAGGAACCCCTTATCCAGGCCCCACTGGCGATATTTGGCGAAGTCCTCCGGCGGCACGAACCGCTCGACGGGTAGATGATTAACGGTCGGGCGCAGATATTGCCCGAAGGTCACGACATCGACGCCGATAGCGCGCAGATCGTCCATCGTCTCATCGATCTCATCCTCGGTCTCACCGAGGCCCAGCATTAGGCTGGTCTTGGTCAGTACCTTGGGGTTGCGCTCCTTAGCGTGGGCCAGGACATCGAGCGTGCGATCATACCCGGCGCGCGGATCGCGAACCGGATGGGTTAGCCGACGCACGGTCTCGACGTTCTGCGCGAAGACCTCGAGGCCGGTGTCGATGACCCGATCGACCCACTGGTGTACCCCCCCAAAGTCGGGCGTCAGAGCCTCCACGGCCGTATCAGGATTGTCCTCCTTAATCTTGTTAATACAGGCAGCGTAGTGGCCGGCACCCGCGTCCTCCAGGTCGTCGCGGTCGACCGAGGTTAGTACGACGTACCTCAGCCCCATCAGGCGCACGGTCTCCGCGGTCTGGCGGGGCTCGTCCGTATCCAGCCAGCCCTTGGGGTTGCCCGTGTCCACCGCGCAAAAGCGGCAGGCGCGCGTGCAGACATCGCCCATAAGCATGATGGTCGCTGTGCCCGCGCTCCAGCATTCGCCGATGTTCGGGCACATCGACTCCTCACACACCGTTGACAGGTTGTGATCCCGTACGGCTTGTTTAGTGCGCTGATAGCCCGCGCCGGTCGGTACCTGGACCTTGAGCCAGCTTGGTTTATTGCCTTTGGTTACCGGCTGGTATTGGCGTTGCGTCTTGACGCCGTCCTTGATGGCGCGCACGCCCGTGGGCTTTTCATACTTGGAACCGCTAGTGACCGCAATCTCGATATCCTTGAATGCACTCATGACTGATTATCCTGCGCTTTGCTCATCGCGATGGGCCGCTTTGACCCGTTGATGCTAGGACTGGTTAGCCGGGCACCGAGTTCCGGGGCCGGCCATCAGTCCCTACCGTAATCGTTCTCCATGACCGAGAACCACTGGGTATGATGCTCGTCGGCCTCTTGGCGCCAGCGTTCTACCTCCTCCTGGGTGTACTCTTCGCGTAGCTCGGCGTCACTCACCGGGCGTGGGTCATAGGGCTCATGACCCTCCTTCGTCGGCTCCGTATTATCATGCTGCGTAGGCTTATCGTAGTCTGGATTCATGATTTCGCGCCCCTCGCGTCGTACAATAACATGTACATAGTATACCTGATTGAGCCATGACCGCCGAGTGTGACGCTGAGCTGGACGTTAAGGGCTATAACTGCCCGCTCCCCATCCTCAAGACCAAGAAGCAGCTGGTTACGCTGCCGCGGGGATCGCTGCTCCGTGTGGAGGCGACCGACCCGCACGCCGTCATTGATTTTACGGCGTTCTGCGATAAAACCGAGCATGAGCTAGTGACTCATACCCAAGACGATGGTGTCTACATCTTCGTCCTGCGACGCGGCTAGGGGAACGCTGAACGAGGCCCGTGAGCCAGAGGCTCACGCGAGCGGTTCAGCGTTTGCTAGGTGCCTAGCCGCTGATCCGCGCGCGCCACCAGGCTCTCCATGGCTAGGGTCACCCGCCGGCCGAGCCCATCCTTGCGGTGCCATTTAAGGCCGACAAGCTCCATGCGTTCACGGCGCTCAAGCAGGAAGTCATCGCTGGTCTGCACGTCATCGACAAGGCCCATATCGCGCGCCTGCTCGCCGAGCCAGTACTCCCCGGTCGCGACGCTGTCGATGTCCAGGCGTGGCCGATAGCGTGCCAGGTGGGCCTTGAACTGGTCGTGGATCTGCTCGAGCTCATCGCGGAATTTGTTCCGCGCGTCATCGGTGTTCTCGCCGAACATGGTTAAGGTGCGCTTATGCTCGCCGGCGGTATGCAACTCGAAGTCGATATCATTGCGTTGGAGCAGGCGATGGAAATTGGGCAGCTGGGCGACCACGCCGATGGAGCCGACGATAGCGAACGGCGCGGCAATGATCAGGTCCGCGACGCCCGCCATAAGGTAGCCGCCGCTCGCCGCGACCCGATCGACGCTGACCGTAAGCCGGATGCCGCGGGATCTTAGCCGCGCCAGCTCGGAGGCTGCCAGGCCGTAGGCGTGAACCAGCCCGCCCGGGCTCTCCAGCCGCAGCAGCACCTCATCGCTATCATGTGCGCTAGCGATGATGGCGCTGACCTCCTGGCGCAGGCTGTCCGTCGCGCTCGCCCGCATGTCGCCGTGGAAGTCCAGCACAAACAGCCGCGGCAGGCGGCCCTCACGCCGGCGTTCGGCGCGCTGCTGGCGGCGTTGCCCGCGCAGGGCACGTCGCTTCAGGCGCGCCGTCCGCGTGCGATCATCCTCGATGCGGCGCGACATCTCGCGGAAATGGTCGTTGAGTCGCGTCAACTCAAGATACTCGCGGCGCGTGCCGCTTCGCCCCCGTGCGATGGCTGCCGCTACCAAGCCCAGCGCGATCGCGAGGGCCACCAGCAGGGTAGCCGTCTTGGCTAGGAACAGCCCGTAGTCGGCAACGACGTCCATCAATGACTCCTTATACCGCTAGCGCGAGGCTACCGACTATAATCGCCTTACGGGTGGCGGTCACCCGCACGATGCGCGGTCTAGGTGAGTACCCCAGCCATGAGCGAGACGCCATTGCAGCATGCCGGCCGGGACGTTCTGACGCTGCGCCAGGTCGATCGTTTGAACGGTGTCGCCAAGGGCACGAGCTTTCGCGCCTTTAAGCGCGTCCGAGACCAGCTGATCGAGGAGCGCGACTTCTTTCGGCTCGACGCCAGCGAGCACGGTCGTTATATCGAGGCGTTGCGGCGTCAGGGATTGATCTATGAGTCCACCATCCACTGTGTTCTGCTCACTCACACGGCGTACCGGCACATGCGGCGTTATAGCGCAGAGTAGTAACAATAAAACCATCCATTCTTTGTGAGCATAAACGCCGCTTGCTACTGTCGTCATTGGTATAAGTCCATCGAGCAAGAGGTGAGTTATGAGTTTGCGTCTCGGCGATACGGCCCCGGATTTCACGGCGAATACCTCCGTGGGCAAGATCAACTTCCACGAGTGGGCGGGCGACAACTGGGTCGTGCTGTACAGCCATCCGGCCGACTTCACCCCCGTGTGCACCACCGAACTGGGGCAAGCGGCCAAGCTCAAGGAGGAGTTCGATAAGCGCGGCGTTAAGGCCATCGCGCTGTCCGTTGACTCCACCGAGCACCACAACCACTGGATCGGCGATATCAATGACACCCAGAATGCCGAGGTCAACTTCCCGATCATCGCGGACGAGGATCGGCACATCTCCGAGCTCTACGACATGATCCATCCCAACTCCGATTCACCGGGGACGGTACGCTCGGTGTTCATCATCGATGCCGCGAACAAGATCCGCACCACGTTGACCTATCCGGCGAGCACCGGCCGCAACTTCGGCGAGATCCTGCGGGTGATTGATTCGCTCCAGCTCACCGACAATCATCGGGTCGCTACCCCGGTGGACTGGGTCGAGGGTCAGGATTGCGTTATCCTACCCACGATATCCAATGAGGATGCGGCCTCCCAGTTCCCGAAGGGCTGGAACGAGCTGCGCCCCTATCTCCGGATGACACCGCAGCCCAACAAGTAGCTGCCGCGGGCGGCTAGATGGACGCTGGCGGCGAGTTCGGGAACACGTGCCGGGTTGCCCGGTCCGTCGCTACAGCCCCGTATCGCCGACGGGGCGCTGACCGCCAGCTGGAGGCAACGAGACCGTGGAAGTCATCGCCGGCGTGCGCTGGTTTCTCACCCCTTGGGAGTTCGCGCCCCTGGTACAGGCCGCTATCTGGGGCGCTGCCGTCCTCTACCTCAGCGGCTGCTGGCGCGGCGCATGGCCCGGTATCCCGCGGGTCGCGGCCTTTGCTATCGGATTGGTCGGTTTTTACGTCGTGACTCAGACACGGCTAGACTACTACGCCCAATACTTGTTCTACGCCCATCGCGGCCAGCATTTGGTACTCCATCACTTGGCCCCGTTTCTGGTGGCGCTATCGGCGCCGGCGCCGGTGTTGGCCGCTGGCCTGCCGAGGGTGGTGAACGAACCATGGCGTCGGTGGCGCCGTTCGCGCTGGCTCACGGTGCTTTCGTTGCCTTACCGCCTGCTCCAGCACCCCATCATCGCGGGCGTGCTGTTCGTGGGGCTGATCTATCTCTGGCTTATTCCCAGCGTGCATTTCGATGCCATGCTTAGCGCCCAGCTGTACTGGCTCATGAATGCGTCCATGGCGCTGGATGGGTTGCTGTTTTGGTGGCTGATATTCGCCCGCGATGCCGCCGGACTGACGCCGTGTCTGTCCTTTGGTAAACGCGTGGCGTTGCTGGTGGCGGTCGTGCCGCCGCAGATCCTGGTTGGGGCGATCATGGTGTTTAGCGAGACCAACCTATTCGATGTCTACTCCGTCTGCGGTCGGGCCTTCCCCATCAATCCCATGACCGACCAACAGCTAGGCGGCGTGCTGACCTGGATACCCGCTGCTATGATGAGCGTCATTGGCGTGTTGGTGCTGTTAGCCATGCGACTCAATGAGTTGGGTGGTGAGGCAGCGCGGCGTCCGAAAACCTTGGAGGTCGCATGAGAGCAGGATCGTTGGCCGGGGTGTTCGTCGCCGTGGCGCTGCTCGTCGCTTGCGGTGACGTATCCTGGCGGACCAAAGACATAAGCGGGCTGATGCCGGATCTGGCGTTTGAGCTTACGGGCGAGTCCGGCGAAACGATCACCGCCTCCCGAGTCGAGGGCCATACGACGCTGCTGTTCTTCGGTTACACCAGTTGTCCCGATATCTGCCCGGTCATGATGGGCAAGCTGGCGGCCGTGATGCAGAGGCTACCGACCTCCGTGGCCGAGCAGGTACGGATCCTGTTCGTGTCCGTCGATCCGGATCGGGACAGCCCGAAACAGCTCCGGCAGTACACCGACGCCTTCGGTGCGCGCTTTATCGGTGCGACGGGCACCCAGGAACAGCTCGGGGCGCTAAGCAAGCGCTATCGCGTCACCTACAGCTACGGCTCCAAGAAGGGCGAGGCCGAAAACTACCTGGTGTCGCACTCATCCGCCGTATTCGTATTCGACGACCAGGGCCAGGTGCGGCTGATGCTCCGCCAGGATGACAGCGTCGAGGCCATAGCGGCCGATCTCAAACAGCTCACCCAGTTATAATCCCGCGGCGCGGGATTAGGCACACAGCGAACAGTTCGCACCAGTCTCTGGCAGCTGGACGCCAGCGGCGCGCCACACTGTACTGGCAGTAGGGTCAGACGTTGCAACGCCGGCTGGGCGTCTGCCCAGCGGCTCGGCGCGCAGGGACCCGCGAGGGTTATTCAGCGTCCCCTCGACGCCTAGTCCTCGAACAGGTCCTTGTCGGTAACGGCGCCGTAGCACGCGGAGCTAACGAGCTTGGCGTACTTGCCCAGCACACCGCGTCGGTAGTTCGGTGGCCGAGGCTTCCAGGCCTGGCGGCGCTTGGCGAGGGTGGTGTCGTCGACGTCGAGCTGGAGCAGGTTACGGTCAGCGTCGATGGTCACGGGGTCGCCCTCGGCGACCAGTCCGATGGTGCCGCCAGCGGCGGCCTCGGGGGCGACGTGGCCGACCACCATGCCGTAGGTGCCGCCGGAGAAGCGCCCGTCGGTAATCAGCCCCACCTGATCCCCCAGGCCACGGCCGATAATCGCCGATGTGGGGGCGAGCATCTCGCGCATGCCGGGTCCGCCCTTGGGCCCCTCGTAGCGAATGACCACCACGTCACCGGCCTGGATCTGATCGTCCAGGATGGCCTCCATGGCCTGCTCCTCGGAATCGAACACCCGAGCCGGGCCGGTGATCTGGCGCCTCTTAATGCCCGTGACCTTGGCAACGGCGCCCTCCCCGGCGAGGTTGCCGCGCAGGATCGCCAGGTGCCCCGCACTATAGAGGGGATTGTCCACAGGCCAGATGATCTCCTGGTCGGCGGGTGGGTGGCCGGGTAGATGGGCGACCTGCTCGGCGATGGTATCGCCAGTAATCGTCAGACAGTCGCCGTGGAGCATGCCGTTGGCCAACAGGATCTTCATGACCTGCGGCGTGCCGCCGACGGCGTGGAACTGGCTGGTCACGAAGCGCCCCGAGGGCTTGAGGTCACAGAGAACGGGGACCTGCTGGCGGATGCGCTCGACATCGTCGATGCTGAGATCCACATTGCAGGCATTGGCGATACCGAGCAGGTGCAGCACGGCGTTGGTCGAGCCACCCAGGGCCATGGTGACCGCGAAGGCGTTCTCGAATGCCTGGCGCGTCATGATGTCCCGTGGCAGGCGTTGATGGCGGATGGCGTCCATGAGGACCGTGCCTGCACGGGCAGCGACCTCATTCGACTCGTCATCCTCGGCCGAGACCGTGGAGGAGCCCATGAGACTCATGCCCATGGCCTCGAACGCCGACGACATGGTGTTGGCCGTAAACATGCCGCCGCAGGAGCCGGCGCCGGGGCAGGCGTTGCGCTCGATGCCCTGGACGTCCTCGTCACTCAAGTTGCCCGCCGAGGCCTTGCCAACGGCCTCGAAGGCCGAGACGATGGTGAGGTCCTCGCCCTTGTAGCGGCCGGGCTTGATGGTGCCGCCGTAGACGAAGATCGCCGGGATGTTGAGCCGCGCGATGCCGATCATGGCACCCGGCATGTTCTTATCGCAGCCGCCGGTGGCGAGGATGCCGTCGAGGCTCTGGCCGTTGCAGACGGTCTCAATGGAATCGGCGATCACCTCGCGCGAGACGAGGGAGTACTTCATCCCTTCGGTGCCCATGGAGATGCCGTCGGAGATGGTGATGGTGCCGAACGATACGGGCATCGCGCCCGCCTCGCGCAGCGCCGTCTCGGCGCGAGCGGCCTGATCCCCGATGCCGATATTGCAAGGGGTGATGGTGCTGTGGGCGTTGCCGACGCCGACGATGGGCTTATCGAAGTCGGCACCGCCGAACCCCACAGCGCGCAACATGGCGCGATTCGGGGTTCGCGCGAGCCCCTGGGTTACCACTCGGCTACGGCGATTGTCGGCCATTGCTTGTCATCCTCCCGGCGACCATTGCCCTACGTGAACACGCGTATTGTAGCAGGCTGCTATAGCGGTATCTTGAGCGCCTCAGTTAGGGCAGCAATTCTCATTTTGGCCTTCGAGGTGCTCGCGTTAGCCCCTGCCGAGGGCGTCGGCGGCCAGGGGCGGCCGCCGTCGAGCCTCCAGGGAAGGTTTATGGCGTCCCTAGGTAGGGGTAACGCGAGCGCGCCCTTCCTGGGGATCACATCATTAGAATTGCTGCAGTTAGGGCGCGATCGACAGGAGACGAATAATGCCGGAGTGGTGGACGCCGGCCTGGGGCCTACCCACGGCGTTCTGGGGCTTCCTACTGGTCTACGGCGTGGTCCTGTACGCCGTCTCGCCACGCGCGGTTACGCTGCGCAGCTTCTTCCAAGGGGTCGACGCTGCTGGGCGTCCGGTGGCCACCGTGCCGTTGACCCTGTCCGTGTTTATTAGCTGGATCTTCGCCAAATCGGTCACCAACGCGGCCAATCTGGGCGCCGAGCATGGCGTGGTCGGTGCGCTGGCGTACGCCACGTACTGGTTGGGCATCCCCGTTGCTGGGCTGGTGATCTTCAGTATCCGCCGGCGCTTGCAGGCCACGAGCATGGTCGGGTTCCTCATCCAGCGCTATGGGCATGCCGCCGGCGGGGCGTTTACGCTCGCCATCCTGATACGTCTGTACAACGAGATCTGGTCGAATACGGCCGTCGTGGGCGGCTATTTCGGCGATCCCGGTAGCAGGGGCTACATCACGGCCGCCCTGGTGTTCACTGGGATTACGCTCGCCTACAGCGCCAAGGGCGGCTTGCGCAGCTCGTTGATGACCGACGCCGTCCAGGCCGTGCTGTTCGTGTTCTTCTTGGTTCTCGCGCTGTTCCTGGTGCTGCCGGACTACGGCGTCAGCCGCCTGGCGACAACGGGGGTGTGGCAGCTCAACGGCGGCGTTGACCTATTGTTGGTCGCTGGCCTGCAACTCGTGAGCTATCCCTTCCACGATCCGGTGCTCACCGATCGGGCGTTCATCAATCGCGAGCGATCGATGTTGACCGCGTTTATAGTCGCCGGCGTCCTGGGCTTTGTGGCTATTGCCCTGTTCGGCCTCGTCGGCGTCCATGCCCAGCTGGCAGGCCTCGATGGCGGTGGTAACGTGCCGGCGGCGGTGGGGCGCTCCATGGGTGTGGCAACGCTGTTCTTCCTGAGCGTGGTCATGATGAGCTCGGCCGGCTCGACACTCGACTCGACTCTTAGCTCGCTGTCCAAGGGACTCGCCTGGGATCTGCCGCGCCTATGGGGCGGCGCGTCATCGAGCGCCAGTCGGCGTAGTGGTATCGGCGTTATGATCGCCTTCGCGCTGTTGGGGAACCTCCCGATGCTGCTGGGCACCGACATCCTCAAGGCCACTACGCTCAGCGGTACCATGGTGATGGGGCTAGCCCCAGCCTTCCTGCTCTATCCCTGGAGCGGCTATGCCCCGGTAAGCTTCCATTTAAGCTTCTGGACTGGCTTGGCCCTGGGTGTTGTCCATACCCTCGGCTGGTGGCCCGACGCCCTCGCCATCGGCGCTGGCGGCTATGCCCATCTCCTGGGTGCCAATGCCTGGGGCCTGGTGTTGTGCTCGCTGCTCTACCTCCTTCCCCTGCTGGTTCATCGGGTGTGGCCATGACCGCCGGGCGTGTGTGTCCGCTGCATTACCGCTACTCACCGCGAACAATGGCGGCGGCCCCGGCCCTCGAGACCTCGAGTCTCTACGTGGTGGGTGGGCTCTACGGCAATCCCGAGGCGCTGGATGCGCTCGAGGCCATAACGGCCCGTGAGCCCGAGGCGCGCGTCGTGGTCAACGGCGATTGCCATTTCTTCGATCATGAGGTGGCGAGCTTTGGGGCGATCCAGGATCGGGTCCTGGCGCATCGGCTCACAGCCGGCAACGTCGAGGCCGAGCTGGCAGAGCCTAGCGACGCCGGCTGCGGCTGTGCCTACCCCGATTACGTCTCGGATGCGGCGGTGGCTCGCTCCAACGCCATCATGGCCGCCCTCAAGGCGGCCTGCCCGTGGTCGCGCGCCCGCGAGCTTGAAGGTCTTGATCGCACGCTGACCGTGGCCGTTGGTGACCAGCGGGTTGGCGTCGTGCACGGCGATCCCAGCGCCCTTGCCGGCTGGGGCCTGGCCGCGGAAGCCCTACCGCCCGCCGATGGCGAGCTCCACCGCGCCCTGGGCTGCGGTGATGGCGCCCTGACGGCGCGCGAGACGCTATCGGACTGGTTCCGTGAGGCCGAGGTGTCGATCTTTGCCTCCAGCCACACCTGCCTGCCCGTGCTGACCGATTACGCCTTGGGCGGCGCGCGCCGGGCGGTGATCAATAATGGCTCCGCGGGGATGCCGAATTTCTGCGGTACGGCGTATGGATTGGCCTCGCGCATCGCGACGACGCCCCACAGCAGCGCCGTCGCCCGCCTTAGCGTCGGCGACCTCTATCTCGAGCTCATGCCGCTGTGCGTCGATACCGATGCCTGGTGGCAACGCTTTCGTGACTGGTGGCCACCGGGTTCGGCGGCCTATCAATCCTACGCCCAACGGCTCGCCGGCGACGTCGCCTATCGCCCGGAGCAGGCCGTCCGCGGCAGCGCATGTTGGCTGGGCCATCCCCAGCAATTCCAATGATGTAATCCGCAGGAGGGCGCGTGCTCGCGTCACCCCTGCCGAGGGACGCCATAAACCTTCCCTGGAGGCTCGACGGCGGCCTTGCGTGGCCGCAGACGCCCTCGGCAGGGGCTAACGCGAGCACCTCGAAGGCCAAAATGAGAATTGCTAGGCCATCCCTGAGCCGGCATCGCCTGCGGCAACAGGCGTGGCATACTCGCGCCCGCTCGCCCGGCTGGCGCTGGTAATCAGTGACCGCCGGGATGGTTCGATCATCCAAGGGGGAAGCGTATGCCGACGCCCCGGGAACGCTATGAGGCCGATCTGGTCCGATCGGGTTTTGTCGAGGATGCTGCCCAGGCAGAGGCCGTCGAGCATCTCCAGTCTCTGTATGAGCGCCTGGCCGCCGCCGAGCAGCCCGCTCGAGGTGGTGTCCGCGGTCTCCTGAATCGGTTTAGAGGTAGGGCGCCGGAACCCCAGACGGGGCTCTATCTCTGGGGTGGTGTCGGGCGCGGCAAGACTTGGCTCATGGATAACTTCTTCGATTGTCTGCCCGTGGAGGCCAAGCGGCGCCTGCATTTCCATCGTTTTATGCGCGAGGTCCACGGCCGCCTGGGTCGCCTGCGTGACCAGTCGGATCCACTCGATAGCGTGGCGGCCGAATGGGCCGACGAGACCCGCGTGCTGTGCTTCGACGAGTTCTACGTCTCGGACATAGCCGACGCCATGATCCTGGGTAATCTCCTGCGTGGTCTGTTCGCGCGCGGCGTGACCCTCGTTGCCACCTCCAATATCCCGCCCCAGCGGCTCTACCAGGATGGCCTCCAGCGTGAGCGTTTCCGGCCCGCCATCGAGCTCATCCAGCGCCATTGCGAGGTCGTCAACGTCGACGGCGGCACGGATTACCGGTTGCGCTCGCTCGAGGCCGCCGAGATCTTCTATGACGCTC
This sequence comes from uncultured Ectothiorhodospiraceae bacterium, assembly GCA_913055565.1. Taxonomy (GTDB): domain Bacteria; phylum Pseudomonadota; class Gammaproteobacteria; order Nitrococcales; family Nitrococcaceae; genus CAJXKP01. The sequence goes on along the minus strand of CAJXKP010000001.1, from coordinate 42,845 downwards.
ATGCCTCGGGCGTCGAGGAGGCCCTTGCCGCGGACTTCGATCGTCTAACGACCGACGCCAGCGCCGCCCGTGATAGCGGTTCGCTTAGCATCGAGGGCCGCGAGATTCCGGTTCGCCGGGTGGCCGAGGGCGTCGTCTGGTTGCACTTCGACGCCATCTGTGACGGCCCGCGGGGCCAGGCGGACTACATCGAGATCGCGCGTTGCTTCCACACCGTCATCATCGATGGTGTGCCGGTCCTCGATTGGCAGCGCGAGAATCAGGCGCGGCGCTTTATTAGCCTGGTCGATGAGTTCTATGACCGCGGCGTGAAGCTCATCCTCGCTGCCGATGCCCCGGTGGACCAGCTGTATCAGGGCGAACGGCTCGCCTTTGAGTTCGAGCGCACCGTCTCGCGCCTGACTGCCATGCGCTCGCACGAGTACCTCGCGGCGCCGCATCAACCATGAGCGTGTGAACACCATCGAGAGCTGCTAGTCTCCAATGAGATCTCGGTAGCCGTCCGGCTCAAAGCTAAGGAGTCACCCATGGGCCAGCTCCGCGAGCGCATTATTGCGGCCCACGGCGGGCGCAACCGCTGGTATGGCGTGGAACGGGTGATCACATCGCTGGCCATGGGCGGTGTAGCGTTCATGCCCTATATCCATCCCTTTCGCGATGTCGAGGTCTCGGTGACGCCGAACCGGGGCCTAGTCACGCTTGCGCCCTTTCCCGGCCCAGGCCAGACGGGGTCTTTCGATGGGCATACGCTCTGGATCGAGAGCGAGGACCGCGAGGTGGTCAGTTCCCGGCCTGTCTCGGGCTCGTCCGCACGGACGCTTCGCTATTGGTCGTTCTGGGACGAGCTGGATCGCCTCTACGTGGTTGCGCTAACGGTCTGGCATGCGCTGCTTTTCCCCTGGCTGCTCGCCCAGGATGGCATCGAGGATGAGCCGATGGGCGCGCTGAGTATGCCGGGCAGTGGCCGCTTAGCACGGCTGGAGGTGGGATTTCCCACGGCTGCCATGCTGCCGTCTCAAAGCCAAACGCTGTACGCCGATAGTACGGGGCTGATCCGACGAATGGATTTCGTGCCCAGCGCCTACGGGGGCTGGTTGCGGGTCGGTCAGGTCTTGTCGGGTTTCGAGGCGGTCGATGGCGTGGTTATCCCGACGGAACAGACCCTCTACCCCTGTCTCATCAATAATCAGCTCTGGCGTGCCAACCGCTTCCTCTGGTTAACCCTCGCTGACCCCATGGTCGCCTACCGCTAGGAGTTCGGCCGTAGCCAGCGGCCGGTTGCTGTCGCTGTCGCGGACTATCCACAGAACTTGTGGATAAATCTGTGGAATCCCCGTTGCGGACGTCCCTAACTTAGCGTCAACGCGGCAGTTTGTCCTCCCTGCGGAACGATTGAACAGCGTGTCTATTTCCAGAAAAAACAATGGGTTGAGAATTTCTTGCCGGCTTTGGGGTGACACTGGCATCACGCTGCCCATGAGAGGGTCAGCGTGTGAACAAGTTCCACTTATTGGTCAGCTCATCAGGGCGCGTACGTGCGCGGCGGCGCTGGCCGCGAGCGCCTCCAGGTCGTAGCCGCCTTCGAGGGTGGCTACGACTCGGCCGTTACAGTGGCGTTTCGCGGCGGCGACGATCTCCTCGGTCACCCACGTAAAGTCGGCTTCGTCGAGTTCGAGACCCGCGAGCGGATCACGGCGATGGGCATCGAAGCCGGCTGAGATCAGGATGAGTTGCGGCTCAAAGGCATCGACCTCGGCCATGATCTCGTCGCGGAAGCGTTGCCGGAACTCGTCGGAGCCCGTGCCGTCGGCGAGCGGTACATTGCAGAGGTTGCCGGGGATGCCCTCGCGGCGCTGGCCTGTACCCGGGAATAACGGGGACTGGTGGCTGGAGCCGTAGAAGTAGCCCGATTGTCCCGCGACCATGGCCTGGGTGCCGTTGCCGTGGTGGACGTCGAAGTCGACGATCGCGACGCGCTCAAGGGCGTGGGCCGCGCGCGCGTGCGCGGCCCCGACGGCGATGTTGTTGAACAGGCAAAAGCCCATGGCCCGGTTGGGCTCCGCGTGATGGCCCGGCGGCCGCATGGCGCAGAAGGCTCGGTTGGTGGCGCCGCTGATAACGGCGTCCACCGCCTGGCAGGCCGCTCCGGCCGCGCGCAGAGCGGCCTCGCCGGAGCCGGGCGATACTGCGGTGTCGCCGTCGATGTGGGTCTGCCCGCTCGAGGGAACGGCTGCCAGGATGCGCTCGATGTAGTCGCCATCGTGAACCCGCGCGATCGCACTCTGGTCGGCACGCTCGGCATCCACGCGGGTAAGCCCGTTGAACTCGGGCGCTGCCAAGGCGCGTTCAATGGCCCGCAGGCGCTGGATGTTCTCCGGGTGCATCTGGCCGGTATCGTGTGCCAGGCCCGAGGCATGCGTAATCAGCCACATCCTGGTTCCCCCGCTCGTCGGCTATCGCCTCTACTGGGCCTGATCCCGCCCGAAGAAGGTGTGCTCGAAGACGACCTCGAATGGTCCCGCCTCGGCTCCCTCGGGTTGCGCGGAGATGGTGAATGCCAGCTCCTCTTTCTCGGTGGCGCGGTAGGTCCCGATGTAGTACACGGCCTCGCCCTCGCTGATCTCGCGCATCCGCAGGGTCTGGATCTGACCTGCCAGGTTCTCGCTGCGCGCATTGACAGTCGCCGCCACGGGCGCACCATCGCGAACTAGGCTCACCGTCAACAGGCCGCGGCGCTGGCTACGCGGGATCTCGTAGCGCCGGGCGATCTCGGGCTCCAGATCGACGGTCGGCACGGCATTGTAGTGGAGCGTAAATTCGCCGAACTGTTGCGAGCGCTCTTGGGCCGACAGCGATAGGGCGAGGAGTAAAGCCGCTAGGGCGAGCAAGCCGGCAAGACGGTTGGTGGATCGGGAGTGGCTCATCTCGGACCTCCGCGGGTTGGCCTCCGGCGACTGCCGGGCTTAGTCGGCGCGCCGGAAACGGTACATGGCGACCTCCCCAAAGAGGTTGGGCCGCCATTGAGCCATGCGCAAGCGTTTGAGGTCATGGGACATGACCTGACGTTGGATCAGCCGAATGTTCATCGTATGGCACAGCTCCTCGAAGTCCCGGAGCGTGCAGAGATGGATGTTGGGCGTCTCGTACCAGCGGTAGCTAAGGGCCTCGCTGCGCGGCATGCGCCCGCGTACTGAGTGATCGTAGCGCAGACGCCAGTGCGCGAAGTTGGGGAAGGTAACGATGCCCTCCTCGGCGACGCGAAGCATCTCGTCGAGTAGCTTGTCCGGACGACGCACCGCTTGCAGCGTTTGGGTCATGATGACCTGGTCAAAGCTGTCGGCCTCGAAGTCGGACAGCCCCTCGTCGAGGTCGGTTTGCAGGACGTTGAGACCGCTGGCGATGCAGCTGACGATCTTGTCCGGATCGATCTCGAGACCGTAGCCGGTGACTTGGCGCTGAGCGTGGAGGTAGGCCAGTAGGCTGCCATCGCCGCATCCCAAATCCAGCACGCGCGCGCCGGGATGGATCCAGTCCGCGACCATCTGCAGATCGGTCCGCAGCTCGCTCATGCCCCCACCTCGTTGGCGACGCGTTGCATGTACGTCCCCAATACGGCGAGGTACTGCGGGATGGGCATGAGGAAGGCGTCGTGCCCGTGATCCGCTTCGATCTCGGCGTAGCAGACATCCTTCTTGCATTCCAGTAGCGCGCGCACGATCTCGCGCGAGCGGCTCGGCGCGAAGCGCCAGTCACTGGTGAACGACAGGATCAGGAATGGCACCTGGGCCGGCTCCAGGGCCTTGGCGAGATCGTGCCCATACGGCGCGGCCGGATCGAAGTAGTCCAGCGCCTTGGTCATCAGCAGATAGGTGTTGGCGTCGAAGCGGTTAACGAAGGACTTGCCTTGATAGCGCAGATAGCTCTCGACCTCGAACTCGACCTCGTAGTGGAAGTCGTACTCGTCTTTACCCTCACGCAGATCACGGCCGAACTTGGCCCGCATGGCCTCCTCGGAGAGGTAGGTGATGTGGCCGAGCATGCGCGCGAGCATCAGCCCGCGGCGCGGCACCGTGTTGGCTGCCAGGTAGTTGCCGCCGTGGAATTCGGGGTCCGAGCGGATGGCCTGGCGAGCGACCTCGTTAAAGGCGATGTTCTGCGCCGATAGACGCGGCGCCCCCGCAATGACAACGGCGTGGGCGAGACGGTCCGGGTAGTCGGTGGACCACTGCATGGCCTGCATGCCGCCGAGGCTGCCGCCGACGACCGCCGCCCAGCGCTGGATGCCCAGGCGGTCGGCGAGCCGCGCCTGGCTCACTACCCAGTCGCGCACCGTGACCATCGGGAAGGCTGGCCCGTAGGGCTCGCCGGTCTCCGGGTTAGGGCTCATAGGGCCAGTCGAGCCATGGCAACCACCGAGGTTGTTGCAGCAGACCACGAAGAAGCGATTGGTATCGATGGGCTTGCCGGGGCCAATGCAGTTATCCCACCAGCCCGGCTTGCGCTCAGTCATGTCGTGATAGCCCGCCGCGTGGTGCGTCCCCGAGAGGGCGTGGCAGACCAGTACGGCGTTCGTGGCGTCGGCATTGAGCTCGCCGTAGGCCTCATAAACGAGGTCATAGCTCGCCAGTTGCCGACCGCACTCAAGCTCGATCGGCTCGTCGAAGTGCTCGCACTTGGGTGCTACCAGACCCACCGAATCGGCGGGGATAGACTCGGGCATCAGTGACGTTTCCAAGCTTCCCGCAGGCGTTACAAGATACGGACGCCTCTGCGAATGGACAAGGCGTCCGGCGGCTGGCCAGCAATTCTAATGATGTGATCCTTAGGAGGGCGCGTGGTCGCGTTACCCCTTCCCGAGGACCTCCATACACCTTCCCTGGAGGCTAGACGGCGGCCCTCCCTGGCCGCAGAGGCCCTCGGCAGGGGCTAACGCGACCACCTCGAAGGCCAGAATGAGAGTTGCTGGCCGCTGGCTAGACAACAGCGCTCGCTACAGCGCGCAGCGGCGGCATGACCAGCATCATTAGGACGTACAGGAGTACGATCGCCGCCAGCGGCGAGAGATCGAGGCCGCCGATGGGCGGCACGAGTTGTCGGGTCGGCCGGATGATGGGTTCCGTGAGGCTGTAGAGCACCGTTTGCAGGGGGTGGTGCTGATACGGGTTGACCCAGCTCAGTACCGCTTGGATCAGGATCGCGCCGATGTAGATGTAGAACACCAGCTGCACCAGCTCGATCGGGGTGATAACAGCGATGGCGACGGGGTCGGGAACGCGGCCGTTGAGCAGCGAAAGCAGGGTCAGTAGCAGCGCCTGCAGGAGGATGGCGAGCACCAGAGAGGATACGTCGATACCGCCGATCCCCGGGATGAAGCGGCGCATGGGCCGAAGAACCGGCTGGGTGACGCGCACCAAGAATTGGGAGAACTCGTTAAAGAAATCGGCGCGCACCCACTGCAGCAGAAAGCGCAGCATGACGGCTAGGATGTAGAGGAAGAAGACCGTCTCGACAACGAATTCGAGAGGCCGGGTCAGGTAGCCTTCCATTATTGGTTCCCCAGTTGATCCCCGAGCTCGCGAGCCCGCTCGGTTGCCGTGGCCAGCGCGCGCTGGAAAACGGCGTGGATATCGCCGGTCTCCAGGGCCTTGGTGGCGGCCTCGGTGGTCCCGCCGGGCGAGGTGACGCGCTGACGGAGCGTGGCTGGATCCTCGTCGCTGTCATTGGCCATACGGGCCGCGCCTAGTGCTGTCGCCAGGGTCAGCCGCCGCGCGCTCGCCGGATCCAGCCCCAGTTCGGCGCCAGCCGCCTCCATGGCCTCCATGACCAGGAAGAAGTAGGCGGGGCCGCTGCCGGAAACGGCCGTTACCGCGTCCATGAGTCCCTCGTCCGCGATCCACTCGATCTCGCCCACCGCCTGAAGCATCGTTTCGCTCAGTGACCGGTGTGCTTGCGAGACATGCTCATTCGCGTACAGCGCCGTCATGCCGGATTGCAGCAGTGACGGCGTGTTCGGCATACAACGGACAACGGGCACGCCGCCGCCGAGCCAGCGGCTGATGTCCGTCTCGCGCACCCCGGCGGCGATCGAGATGGTCAGGCTCGCCTGGGCGCGGAGCTGGCTGGCCAGCTCGTCCGCGACCGTCTTGATATGAGCGGGTTTGACGGCCAGAACCACAACGTCCGCGCCCGTAACGGCCTCGCTGTTGCTGGCGGTGACCGTCACGCCCAGCCGTGCGGCCAGGGTCTCGCGCTGGTCGGCGTCCGGATCCGCGACGCGAATACGGGCCGGCGGGGTGCCGTGGGCGATTAGTCCGCCGATCAGGCTACGCGCCATGTTGCCGCCGCCGATGAAAGCGATCGTGCTGTCGCTCATGGTTGTCCTCTCTGATCCGTTCCCGTTGTCGGGCTAGTCGCGCGGCCCGAAGACCGCTGTGCCGATGCGCACCAGGGTCGCGCCCTCCAGTATGGCCGCCTCAAGGTCAGCGCTCATCCCCATGGACAAGGTGTCGAGAGCGAGGCCCTCGCTGCGCAGCTCTTCGAGCAGCCGACGCAACTCGGCGAACGGGGCACGTTGGTCCGCTTCGTTGTCGGCCGGTTCCGGCAGCGTCATCAGCCCGCGCAGCCGTAGGCCGGGCAGGCGAGCCACGGCATGCGCGAGCTCGGGCAGTTCGGCCGCGGTGGCGCCCGATTTGCTCGTCTCACCGCTTAGGTTGACCTGAATGCAGCAATCCAGGGGGGCGTCGGTCGCGGATGCGTGGCGGTGCTGTGCCAGGCGCTGAGCGATCTTGAGTCGGTCGACTGTGTGAACCCAGTCGAAGTGCTCCGCGGCCGCCTTGGTCTTATTGGACTGCAGTGGCCCGACGAAATGCCAGCTAATGGCCAGCTCGGCCAGGGCCTGCTGCTTGTCCAGCCCCTCCTGGAGGTAGTTCTCGCCAAACGCCCTCTGGCCGGCTGCATAGGCGTCGCGGATGGCGGCCACCGTCTGACGCTTGCTGACGGCGATCAGACCCACATCCTCGGGGTTACGGCCGGCGCGCCGACAGGCATTTCGGAGGCGTTCGTGGACCGCTGCGAGGTGACCGTCGGTGTCAGTCATATTGCCTGGTCCCGGGAAGGCCTGTAGGTTGATTCGGGCGCTGCCGATAGTGGCAGCACGGCCAAACACAGACCCGATGAGGGATATGGATGGATATTGCGGATCTCCTCGCCTTTGCGGTGAAGAACGACGCCTCGGATCTGCACTTGTCGTCGGGATTACCGCCGATGATACGCGTCGACGGCGATATCCGTCGAATCAACCTCCCGGCCATGGAGCACCAGGAGGTCCATGGCCTGATCTACGACATTATGAACGACAAGCAGCGCCGGGATTACGATGAGTTCCTGGAGGTCGACTTCTCGTTCGAGATCAAGGGCGTCGCACGCTTTCGTGTCAACGCCTACAACCAGAACCGCGGCGCCAGCGCGGTCTTCCGAACCATCCCGTCAACCGTCCTGTCGCTGGAGGATCTGGGGGCGCCGAAGATCTTTAAGGACATCTCGGACAACCCGCGCGGGATCGTCCTGGTCACGGGGCCGACGGGCTCGGGTAAGTCGACGACGCTGGCCGCGATGGTCGACTACAAGAACGAGAATTCCTATGAGCATATCCTCACCATCGAGGATCCCATCGAGTTCGTGCACGACTCGAAGAAGAGCTTGATCAATCAGCGCGAGCTCCATCGCGATACCCTCGGGTTCGCGGAGGCGTTGCGCTCGGCGCTGCGCGAGGATCCGGATGTCGTTCTGGTCGGCGAGCTGCGCGACCTCGAGACCATTCGCTTGGCCCTAACGGCGGCGGAGACCGGTCATCTCGTCTTCGGTACCCTGCATACGAGCTCGGCAGCGAAGACCATCGATCGCATCATCGACGTCTTCCCGGCAGCGGAGAAATCGATGGTGCGCTCTATGCTCTCGGAGTCGTTGCGTGCCGTTATCTCCCAGAGCCTGTTGAAGAAGGTAGGCGGCGGTCGCGTAGCGGCGCACGAGATCATGGTCGGCACCGCGGCCATTCGGAACCTCATTCGTGAGGACAAGGTGGCCCAGATGTATTCCGCCATCCAGACCGGCCAGTCGTCGGGCATGCAGACCCTGGACCAGCATTTGCAAAAGCTGGTGAGGGAAGGGTTCGTGACCAAGGCGGAGGCCCGCCTCAAGGCCAACGACAAGGAATCCTTGAACTAACCGGCGAATGCGGTGGGCGATACCCGCCTAACGCCGCACGGCAGGCCGCGAGCAGGCCCGCGCCGTGCGGTACGGCGGCGACAGCCGACGCGGGGGCGAGTGCCGAGGCCACGCCGGGGCGGTGCGCGCTAGGACCGGCGGCTGCATTCGTAACCCTGTGCTCAACAAAAGCCCGATAGTGAGTCGGGAGGAGAGACAATCTTATGGATTTCAATGCGCTACTGGAGATGATGGTCTCCAAGAAGGGCTCGGATCTGTTCATCACGCCGGGTATGCCGCCGTGTATGAAGGTTGCCGGTCGCATCGCACCGGTTACCAAGAGCAAGCTCAGCCCCGAGCAGGCCTATCAGGCCGTGACCTCGATCATGACCGAGCGCCAGAAGGCCCAGTTCGAGGAATCGTTCGAATGCAATTTCGCCATCAGTGCCGCCGGGCTCGGCCGCTTCCGCGTGAGCGCGTTCTATCAGCGCAGCCAGGCGTCGATGGTCCTACGCCGCATCGAGACCGAGATCCCGACCGTCGAGGAGCTTGGGCTGCCGCCGATCATACAGGAGCTGGCGATGACCAAGCGGGGGCTGTGTATCTTCGTCGGTGGTACCGGCACGGGTAAGTCGACCTCGCTGGCCTCGATGATCGGCTACCGCAACGCTAATAGTACTGGCCATATCATCACCATCGAGGATCCCATCGAGTACATGCATGCCCACCAGGGCTGCATCGTTAGCCAGCGCGAGGTGGGCATGGATACGGCGTCCTTCGAGGTGGCGCTGCAGAATACCCTGCGCCAGGCGCCCGATGTGATTTTGATCGGCGAGATCCGTACGCGCGAGACCATGGAACAGGCGATCGCGTTCGCCGAGACAGGGCATTTCTGCCTGGCGACGCTGCACGCGAATAATGCCAACCAGGCCATGGATCGGATCGTGAACTTCTTCCCTAGTGAGATGCACGAGCAGCTGTTCACCGATCTGTCGCTGAATCTCAAGGGGGTTTTGGCGCAGCAACTGATCCCGATGCCGGATGGCGCGGGGCGCGTGGCCGCCATTGAGGTCCTGCTCGGGAGCCCGCTGGTGTCGGACAAGATCGCCAAGGGCGAGGTCCATGAGCTCAAGGAGATCATGAAGCGCTCCGGTGAGATCGGCATGCAGACCTTCGACCAGCACCTGTACTCGCTATACCAGCAGGGCCGGATCACCTATGAGGACGCGTTGCGCCACGCCGATTCCGCCAACGAGGTCCGTCTGATGGCCAAGCTCCAGGATACCGGCGCCAGCGAGAAGATGGACCAAGCGGCGCAGAACATGAGCCTGCTCAGCGAGGATGAGCGTCGCTAGCGGGTAGCTCGAGGCAATGCACGGCATCGAAGCGCTGCGCGAGTGCGCTATGCCACGGGGCCAGAAGGCGCCAGGGGGCCGCGGCGATGAGTCGGCGCGGTGGGGCGTGGCCCGCTATCTGGCGGCTAGCCAGGTAGTGGCGTAGCAGCTCAAAGGCGTCGCCGTCGTAGCAACCGGGGCGGTTGCCCGGTATGGCAACGCGGGCCACGACGCCGGCGGCCTCCAGGGGGGCCACGCCGGCCATTACCTCGCCGGGGAGGTCGTTGACGACGAAGCGCGAGGGGCAGAGGCGCACTGGCAGCCCTGAGGTGTCGCCCATCAGGACCAACTCCGGGGGTTGGTCGGCCTCCTCGGCACGCGCCAAGACCGGTCCCACACCTTCGCCGACGCCCAGCATGACGGTGGCGCTGTCTGGACGAGGCAAAGGCTGGCCATGGAGGCCTGCCACGCTGACGGTGTCGCCCGGCCGCAGTTCGGCCAGGCGGTGTTCGGGGGACAACAGGCCCGCCCACCATCCCTCGCCGGCGTGGAAGCGGTAGACAGCGACCGCGGCGGCTTTGTCGCCTGCCGCTAGCTCCAGCCATTGCCCGGGTTCGAGGGGATGGGATGGGCTGCTGTGAACGCGCAGCAGGCGCCAGCCGTCTTGCGCCGGGGTGTTGTCCGCGATGCGTGCTTCAGGCGTGCTCATGACGGCGGTAGACGACGCGTCCGCCAACCACGGTTGCGTTAACGAGGCCCGTCATCTCCCAGCCCAGGAAGGGTGCGTTGAGTCCCTGGCTGCGCAGTCGCTCGGTGCGGCACCAGCCCAGCCCCTCGGGATCGAGGACGCAGACGTCGGCCGGTGCGCCGGGCGCTAGCCGACCCGTGGATAGGCCGAGCACCTGGGCAGGCGCACTGGTAACGGTGCCGAGTGCGGTTAAGAGGTCGGTAACCCCCTCTTCGACCAACCGCAGGACCATGGGCAGTAGCGTGTCGAGCCCGCTGGCGCCGGGTTGGGTGCGGCCGAAGGGCCCCTCCTTGGCGTCGGCATCTTGGGGCGTATGGTCAGAGCAGACGACCTGGATCTCGCCGTCGGCGACGGCGCGACGCAGCGCCTCGCGATCGCTGGTGGTGCGAAGGGGTGGCCGGAGGTGGAAGTTGGCGTCGAAGCCTGCCGCATCCTGTTGGGTAAAGAAGAGTTGGTGGATGGCGACATCGGCGGTGACGCGGCCGCCCCCGGCTCGTGCCTGGCGGAGTACTGGCAGGCTAGCGCGGGCCGAGAGATGGCCGACATGGATAGGCACCTCCAGGCCGGCGGCTATCGCCAGCGTACGCCCCAGCCCGGCGGTCTCGGCTGCCGCCGGAATCGTGGGCAGGCCCAGGCGTGTGGCGACGGGGCCGTCATGGAGACAGCCATCGTCGAGATCGGGATCGGTGGCGCTGAGTAGCGTCGGGATAGCGAACGTGGCCGCATAGGCCAGGGCGCGCTGGAGGACGAGGCTATCCGGTATGGCGTGGCCGCCATCGCTGACCGCGGGGCAGCCGGCGCGCTGCAATCCCGCCATATCGGCCAGCAATTCGCCCTCGAGGCCGCGCGTGAGCGCTCCCAGCGGCAGGACCCGGGCGGCATCGGCATCACTAGCGCGTCGGCGGATGAGCTCGACCACCGAGGGGGCGTCGATCGCGGGGCTGGTGTCCGGCGGCAGTGCCAGTGTTGTAATACCGCCTGCGACGGCCGCCGCCGACTCACTCGCAATGGTGGCCTTGTTCTCGGAGCCCGGCTCGCCTAGGCGCGCTGCGAGGTCGATCAGACCGGGGCAGACGATTTGGCCACAGGCGTCGATGATGGTTTCGGCCTGATCGCCGTCGCTTTGGCCGCCGATCGACTCGATGACGCCCTGGCAAATGAGGACGTCGCCGTGTTCATCGCGCCCGGAGGCCGGGTCGATGATACGACCGCCGGTGATCCGAAGCCGACTCATTCGGCTTCCCTCCCGGCGTCATGGTAGGCGCCCAAGACCGTGGACATAACCGCCATCCGGATGGCGATGCCATTCGTTACCTGTTCCAGGATCACCGACTGGCGGCCATCGGCCACGCTGGATTCGATCTCCACGCCGCGGTTGATGGGGCCGGGGTGCATGACGATCGCCTCGGGATGGGCACGAGCGAGGCGTTCGCGCGTCAGGCCGTAGCGCTTGAAGTACTCGCCCTCGCTCGGCAGCAAGGCGCCCTGCATGCGCTCGCGCTGGAGCCGCAGCATGATCACCACGTCCGCGTCCTTGAGCCCCTCATCCGGGTCGTAATAAACCTTGACCCCGAGGGACTCGATGTCCTCGGGCAGTAGTGTCCGCGGCGCGATGACCCGAACCTCGCCGGTAGCGAGCCCGTTGAGCGCGTGTATCTGCGAGCGCGCCACGCGGGAGTGCAGGATGTCGCCAACGATGGCGACGGTGAGCGGCTCAAAGCGACCCTTGTGCCGACGGATCGTCAGCGCGTCGAGCATGGCCTGAGTGGGGTGGGCATGGCGGCCGTCGCCGGCGTTGAGGATGGCGACCGAGTCATCGACACGGTCGGCGATGTAGTTGGCCGCGCCACTGTCGGCATGACGGACCACGAACAGGTCGGCCTGCATCGCCTCCAAGTTATGCAGCATGTCGGCGAGGCTCTCACCTTTCACGCTGGTGGTCCCCATGTCCACGTTGAGCACGTCCGCCGAGAGCCGCTTGGCGGCCAGCTCGAAGGTGGTGCGCGTCCGGGTGCTGGGCTCGAAGAACAGGTTGACGACCGTGCGGCCGCGCAGCAGCGGTACCTTCTTGACCGACTTGTCGATAACGCCGGTGAACGAGTCTGCTGTATCGAGCAGCCGGTTCAGCAGATCGGGGGGCAGTCCTTCGGTGGTCAGGAAGTGGCGAAGCTGGCCGTTGGCGTCGATTTGCTGACTCATGGGTCCACGTGGCTTCGTTCAATACGTAGCGGGTCGGGGCCGCGCAGCTTGATCCGCTCGGCCCGGCCCAGGGTCAGGGTATGCCCCGCGACATCCGCCGCGACGGGGAGCTCGCGACCGTCCCGCTCGATTAGTACGGCCAATCGAACGCTCGCGGGACGGCCGTAGTCGAACAGCTCATTCAGGGCGGCGCGCACCGTTCGCCCGGTATACAGGACGTCATCGACGAGGATCACGGGGCGCCCCTCGATGGATAACGGCAGCCGTGAGGGTCGCACTTCCGGGTGCATGCCCTTGCGGCTGAAATCGTCCCGATAGAAGCTGATATCGAGCGTTCCGAGCGGTGTTCGTAGGCCCAGGCGCTCGTGGAGCCGTTCAGCCAGCCAGGCCCCGCCCGTGTGGATACCCACTAACAGGGCGTCCTCGTTGCTCCCGTCCGCGAGTAGCTGGCTTAGTCCGGCGGTCATGCGAGCCAGGAGGCTCTCGACGTCCGGTATGGCCGTCATGGCGTGCTCCGGCTCGCGAACCAGCTCTCCAGAATAACCTCGGCAGCCACGGCGTCGAGGGCGCGCCGGTCGCTCGCGCGCCCCGTGGTGTAGCCGCGCTCGCGCAGCCGCTCCGAGGCCTCGTGGGAGCTCAGGCGCTCATCGATCATGGCCACGCGCAATCCCGTATGCACGGCGAGCGCCTGGGCCAGCTGCTCCGCACCGCGCGTGCTTTCCGAGGCGCTGTCGTCGGCGTGACTAGGTCGCCCGACGACCAGAGCGACGGGTTGCCACTCACCGATCAGCGCGGAGACGGCATGCCAATCGGGCTCGCCGTCTGCGCAGTCCAGTGTCGTCAGTGATCGTGCCGACCCGGTGATGGACTCCCCCACGGCGACGCCGAGCCGGCGCGCGCCATAATCAAAGCCGAGATAGGTTCCGGTTTCGATGTTCTCAGGCATGGCCGCCCTGGGTTGATAACAGTGATAGATCGACACCGAGCAGAGCCGCTGCGGCCTGCCAGCGCTCGCTGTTGTCTCGTTGGAAGATGACCTCGGGATCGGCGGGGCCGCTGAGCCAGGCGTTGCTCGCCATCTCCGCCTCGAGCTGGCCTGCGCTCCAGCCCGCATATCCCAGCGCCACGAGGTAGTCCTCCGGGCCTTCGCCGCGCGCTGCCGCCTCCAAAATGTCCTGGGAGGTGGTGATAGCGATCCGTTCGTCCACGGCCATGCAGGCATCCCAATCGCCCGGTGGGCTGTGGATAACAAAGCCGCGCTCGCGTTGTACCGGGCCGCCGATGTAGACCGGGGCCGCGGTATTCACATCGCCGCTGGCCTCAATGGCCATGTGGTCGAACAGTTCCGCGACTGTCAGATCCGACGGGCGATTGATCACGATGCCGAGCGCGCCGTCGTCCTTGTGCTCGCAGATATAGGTCACCGTCTGCGAGAAGTTGGGGTCCTCGAGCGTCGGCATGGCGATGAGGAAATGGTTCGCTAGGCTCTGCGTTTCACCCATGCCGCTAGTATCCGTCACCGGTATGGCTCGGCTCAACCGCCGTCGTGTGTAACCCGCAATTCTGATTCTGCGATCCCCAGCAGGGCGTGGTCGCGTTAGCCCTACCGAGGGACGTCCCTAAAGGCTCGACGGCGCCTTCCGTGGCCGCAGACGCCCTCGACAGGGGCTAACGCGGCCACCTCGAAGGCCTCAATGGGAATTGCTGCTGTGTAACGAGTCGATAATGCCCGCTGGGTGCTACCAGGGCCCTAACGGCTACCTCTCGTGTTGAGGCCATTGTCGAACGCCCAGGTACGTGTGATTACTAGGAGGTCATCGCCTTGAAGCACCTCCTTGGGCACATCCGAGAACGGCGCCGCGAGATCGACGATGCGTTCGGCCGCTTGGTCCAGCGCCGCATGGCGTGACGATTTCAGGGTCTTGATCTCGCGCACGCTGCCGTCGGGCCGGACTGTGACCTCGAGCGTCAGTCTCCCGGTCAGGTTGCGCTCACGCGCCTCCTCCGGGTAGTTGAGGTTGCCGATCCTCTCCACCTTGTTGACCCATTGGCGCATATAGGAGGCCGCTGCGTGGGATGACGTGCGGGCGCGCACGTAGCGTTTACTGGGGTAGCGCGCATCCACCGCCTCGCGTGCCCGCTGTAGCGCTTCCTCGGAAGCGACCTGGCGCGTGTCATCGATGACCTCGGCAGGCGAGACCTCTTTGGTCTCCTGGCGGGCGGGCTCCTTGGGCGCCGTCTCTGTTTCCTGGTTACCGGTGATCTGCTTGTCGCGCTTCGCGGGGTCGGCGTCGCTGGCCCGGGGCGCGGCGTTCACGGACTGTTCACCTTGGTTATCCGCGGTCGAGGTCTGTGGGCTGGCCTCTTGCGGTTTGTTCGCCTGTTCTGCCTCACCGCCGCCGGTCTGATTCTTCGAGGCCATGAAGTCGGCCTCGTCGGGTGCCTTCTCCTGCGGCTCTTGCGCCAGGGTGACCTCAAGCATGGGCGGGGTCTGGTTGCTTGCCGGCGGGGTCCACACGAAGCCAACCCCAAAGACGACGAAGGCATGGAAGCCCAGGGAAGCCGCGAACGTTACGGCTAGCCGGTCGCCGTCGCCGACTCCGGCGCGCTGGAGCCAGCCTCTCATTGGTGCCCATGACCTCGCTTGCTGACCACTATTACTGCCTCCTTATCAACCGCGTGCCAGTGTAGCCCGCCTGATGGCCTTATTGGCCATCGGCCCTTTTCGCCTGCACGAATCCACTGACTGATTGGTGACGCGATTGCCTAGCGCTCGGCTCGTGCCGCGACCCGGGCCTCCAGGCCATCCAATAGGCGACCCGCTATGGCGATGCCCGTGGCTTGGGTGAGCTCACGCACACAGGTGGGGCTGGTGAAGTTGATTTCGGTTAGGTAGTCGCCGATGACGTCAAGGCCAGCGAACCACAGTCCCCGGCGGGTCAGTTCGGGGATCACCTGCTGACTAATCCAGCGATCCCGGGCGGTCAGTTCCACGGCATGGCCTTGGCCGCCGGCGGCGAGGTTGCCGCGGGTCTCGCCCTCGGCGGGGATCCTTGCCAGGGCGTAGGAGACGGGCTCACCGTCGATGATGAGGATCCGCTTATCGCCAGAGCTGATTTGCGTGATGTAGCGCTGGGCCATGGCGTAGCGCCGCCCACCGCCCGTGAGTGTCTCCAAGATGACGCTGGTGTTCGGGTCGCCATCGCGTATAACGAAGACCGACTCGCCCCCCATGCCGTCCAGGGGCTTGAGCGCGGCGGCCCCTTGTTCGCGGACGAAAGCGCGTAATGCTGCAGGATCCGCGCTCACGCGTGTCGCTACGCAGCATTGGGGGAAATGCGCGGTGAAGAGCTTCTCCTGGGCATCGCGCAGGCCAGCTGGCCTGTTGGCGACGACGGTGCCTGCGCGCTCGGCGGCCTCAAGGATATGCGTGGCGTAGATGTAGGCGCTATCGACAGGTGGATCCTTGCGCATGAGTACCGCATCGAGGTCCGCGAGCTCAATGGGCCTTGCCTCGCCGAGGTGGTAATGGTTCGCCGGATCGTCACGCACCGATAGCGCTCGCGCCCGCGCTGCCGCGACACCGTTGGTGAGGCCTAAATCGGGCAGCGCCATGTAGTACAGATCCCAACCCCGCTGCTGGGCCTCTAGCAGCAATGCCAACGTGGTGTCCTTGTAAGGCGTGATGGCCTCTATCGGGTCCATAACGACACCTAGGCTTCGGTTCACTCCGACCTCCTCGGGTTTTGACAGGCCTCGCAACAGTCTAAGGCTCTATAGGCGAAGGGTCGCCCCCCGAGGATGGCTACGTTCATCGCTTTATATGGTGTATCGTAAAACTGAAAGGCGATTCGCAAACTGCTGGGCGGCAACCGCCGCGCGGGTCGCGGTTGGGGTCTGAGGGGCCCGCCTGATGAGGCAGCTAAGCGGCATATAGCCTGGCGTTGGATTGTGCTCCGGTGGCGTGTTAAGTACGCTTCATGAGCAGAGGCCACAAACCCGGTGTCAGCGGGCACCGGCGACGGCATAGTTTAGGGGGCGTCCGTGGACGAAGAAAGCACCGCTAAAGGGCTCGCGGGCTTGAAGGTGATGGTCGTTGATGACAGCAAGACGATCCGTCGAACCGCTGAGACGCTGCTCAAGAAAGAGGGCTGCGAGGTCTTCACGGCGACGGACGGCTTCGAGGCGCTTGCCGTTATCGCCGAGAAAAAGCCCGAGGTCATCTTCATCGATATCATGATGCCGCGACTCGACGGTTATCAGACCTGTGCCCTGATTAAGCATAACCAAGAGTTTCGCGATGTGCCGGTCATTATGCTTTCTAGCAAGGATGGCCTGTTCGACCGGGCTCGCGGACGTATCGTTGGCTCGGAGCAGTATTTGACGAAGCCCTTCACGCGCGAAGAGCTGCTGGATGCGATCAAGCGCCACCGCGAGCAGGCAGCATAAGCGGCGTCGCTCGCGCTAGCGCCAGCGGGCCCGTCAATGGCATACATCAACTGAGGGTAAAAGCATGACTCGCGTACTCGTTGTCGACGACTCGCCAACCGAGACCCACGTCCTCAAGTCCATGCTCGAGCAGCATGGCTACGTCGTCGATGTCGCCGAAGACGGCGAAGGTGGCTTGGAGCTCGCGCGCAAGAACAAGCCGGATGTGGTGCTCATGGATATCGTGATGCCTGGGGTTAACGGATTCCAGGCCACGCGCAAGCTCTCCAAGGACCCTGAGACCGCCGGCATCCCGATCGTGATGATAAGCACCAAGGATCAGGACACGGACCGCATCTGGGCCAAGCGGCAGGGGGCGACCGATTACATCAGCAAGCCGGTTACTGAAGAGCAGTTGTTGGAGAAGGTCAAGGCAGCCTTGAGCGCCTGAGTAGCTGATGGGGAGCCACCATGGCTGCGGTGATGAATAACGGCCCCTACGAGCATCTGCGCCGCCTTGACCAGCGGGGCCAGGATGTTTGGCGGGATCTTCCCGCCCAGCGGGAGACGCGCGAGGAGTGGTCCGGTATCGGTTTCCGTATCGGGGGCCATCAATACCTCGCCGCTATGGGCGAGGTAACGGAGATCCTGCAGCCGCCCGAGATGGCGCGCATCCCCCATACCAAGAACTGGGTGCGCGGTATGGCCAACGTTCGGGGTAATCTGCTCCCCGTCATGGACCTTGCCGGGTATCTGGGCCAGGGCGACATCGCTAATAGCACTCAGGCCCGGGTGCTCGTGATTGATCAGGAAGGCGTGGTGGCAGGGCTGTTGGTCGAGGAAGTGCTAGGCATGCGCCGCTTCTACCAGGAGCAGTGGCGCTCCGGCGAGGCCGGCGGTGACGACGCCGCGCACCCGTATATCAGCGGCGTATTTCGCCACGAGGATGGGGTATGGCCCGTGTTTAGCATGGTCGCCCTGGCAAGGGATACGGCATTTTTCAAGGTATCCGAATAGAGGGCGCCGCAGCGGCTCCCGAGGGAGATAGACGGACAGGTGGCCGACCCGGGTCCCTGTCTCGTGTTTTTGAGGAGGGGATAAGATAATGAGTGCGTCAGACAGGTCCGGGCAGCTGCCCTTGCTGCGGCGTATGACGACGGGCATCACGGTGGCCGTCGTCGTATTGCTACTACTAACGGGCGCCAGTTTTGCCTACGTTTGGTGGTACGCCGATTACGATCGCGAGCTCACGCGGCGCGCCGAGGACATTCGGTTGCTGTCGCAGACCATCGCGAAGAATGCCTCGGAGGCGGCTAACGGCCAGCAGGATGCGTTCAACCTGCTCGAGGTCGCGCGCAACGATCTCCAGGACAGTCTGAAGATACTCAATAACGGCAATCCGGATACCGGTTTGCCGCCCACGGAGTCGCTGCCGACGGCGGGGTCGAGCGGCGTGCTCGATCGGCTAAGGGATGTGGAGTCCGAGTGGCTGGGTTCCGGGGAGATGCGCGGTGAGGCGGGCGTACGGGCCAATGTTCGCGCCATCATCGAGCGCCGGAGCCAGATCCTGGCCGTTAACAGCGTCGCCGATCAGTTCGATCAGACGGTGCCGCAACTCCAGCGGCGCGCACAAGCGCTGGTGGAGCGCCTCAAGGCGGTGGACGCCGCGCCCGCCAAGATCGAGCAGGCCGCTAGTATCCAGTTGCTCGGCGAGCGCATCGCCCGGAACCTCGACGAGATGCTGCGCGGCGGCCTCGGCAACCGGACGGCCCAGGGGCGGCTGCAACGAGCTACCCGGGATCTGGCGACCACCCTCGAGGCCCTGCGTCGGGGTAGCACCGATCTGGGCGTGGCTGCGATCACGGATCAGGCGGCACGTGCCCAGCTGAACTCGATGGTGACCATCTTTCGGGGTTCGCAACAGCGGCGGGGCATGGCTCCGGCCCTGGAGCAGGTCCAGAACACCGCGCAGCAGTTGTTCCGAGTGCGCGATGCGGCCGACGAGATCTTCATCGCCTCGGATCGGCTGGAGCAAGAGGCCAATCAACTTGCTACCACCTACCGTGGTCTCGCGGGTCAGCGGATTATCCAGGAGTGGTACGGTTTTGTTCTGGGCGGTCTAGCGGTCCTGCTGCTTATCGCCCGTGGGCTTGTCGCGCGGCAGATCAACCAGATCGCGGTTGCCGCGGCCGAGGCCGAGCGCGCCGAGGCGGATTCTCAGCGTGAGCGAAACCAACAGGCGATCCTGAACCTGCTCGACGAGATCGAGGGGCTGCGTGAAGGTGATCTCTCCGTTCAGGCGACCGTGGGCGAGGAGATTACCGGCGCCATCGCCGACGCCTTTAACGACTCCATCGATGCCCTGCGTAATCTGGCGCGGACCATTAACGAGACGTCGGTCCAGGTCTCCTCGGCCGCCCAGGAGACTCAGGCCACGGCGCGTCATCTCGCCGAGGCATCGGATCATCAGGCGCACCAAATCACCGCGGCTTCCGCTGCCGTGAACGAGATGGCCGTCTCCATCGAGCAGGTCTCGCGCAACGCCGAGGAATCCGCCAACGTCGCCCAACAAGCCGTGGATCTCGCGGTCAAGGGCGCTGAGACGGTTAACGCCACCATCGAGCAGATGGACTCGATCCGCGAGCAGATCCAGGAGACCTCGAAACGCATCAAGCGTCTCGGCGAGTCGTCCCAAGAGATCGGTAATATTGTTGAGCTCATCAATGACATCGCCGACCAGACCAATATCCTGGCGCTGAACGCCTCTATACAGGCGGCGATGGCCGGTGAATCGGGTCGCGGTTTCGCTGTTGTTGCCGACGAGGTCCAGCGCCTCGCGGAGCGCTCCGGTAATGCCACCAAGCAGATCGAGGCCTTGGTTAAGACCATCCAGACGGATACCAACGAGGCCGTCATCTCGATGGAGCAGAGCACGTCGGGCGTGGTCGCTGGTGCCCGCCAGGCTGAGGAGGCTGGCGAGGCGCTTCGCGAGATCGAGAACGTCTCCAAGCAGCTGGCGGGCCTGATCCAGAACATCTCGGAAGAATCCCGGCAGCAGGCGACCTCGGCGTCCAACATCTCGGACACCATGAACGTCATCCAGGAGATCACCTCGCAGACGTCAGCGGGTACTAACGAGACGGCGACATCCATCGGCAATCTCGCGGACCTGGCGAACCAGCTCCGTGACTCCGTTGAAGGTTTCCGGTTGCCCGAGCAAGAAGAATAAGCCGCCTTGGCGGTCGTAGCAGGAACCCATCCCATGGGCGCGCTTCCGGCGAGCAAGTACGGCAAGTCCTGGATGGATGATCGGCAGTTCCGAAGTTGGGCCGAGTTGCTTGAGGAGCGCACAGGGATGGTGCTTCCCGAGGAGCGGCGCTCGTTCCTGGTTACCGGAGTTGGTTTGCGGATGCGCGAGGTCGGCTTCACCGACTTCGATGCCTACTACGAGTACCTGGCCTCCGGGCGGGCTGGGCGGGTCGAATGGGCAGCCCTCGTCGATCATCTCACCGTTCAGGAGACGCGCTTCTTCCGCGATCCCAAGGCGCTCGCTCTCATCGAGGCGCATTTTCTACCGCGCGCAGCCGCCCGAGTGGCCGCTGGCAATTCAGTCCATGTCTGGAGTGCTGGCTGCGCGACGGGCGAGGAGGCGTACACCCTGGGCATGATGTTGGATGAGCACCTCAGTAATGAGGGGCTGCCGCGGTATTACGGCATTACGGGAAGCGACATCAGTCTGCAAGCGCTGTCGAGAGCGCGTCAGGGTCGCTACAGTAACGGCCGGCTTGGCTCGGTGCCGTCGCGTTACGCCTCACTTTATTGTCAGCCGGCTGGCTCGTTACGCTTCGAGGTGGTTGAGTCGTTGCGGCGTCGTTCCTGTTTTACGCAGCTCAACCTACTCGACGACGTGGCAGCAGTCCTGCCGGGCATGGACTTGGTCTATTGTCAGAATGTGCTGATCTATTTCGATCAGGCGCGTCGAGTTCGCATCCTGTCTAATCTGATGGCTCGGCTGCGGCCCGGTGGGCTCATGATCCTTGGACCGGGTGAGGCGATGGGATGGTCGGCGCCCGGCGTTGAGCGTATCGGGGGACCGAATGTGCTGGCCTTCAGGCGCTTGGAGGCCGAGGAGGGGTGGTAAGACCATGACCGAACAACAGAGCCATTTCGACCACAGTACCCTCCAGTGGGTGAGGCGTGAGCTCGACGATACGTTGAGTCAGTCGGCTGATGCGCTGCAACAGTTCTCGGAGGATGCTAACGACCGCACGCAGCTACAGTTCTGCGTCACGCACCTGCATCAGGTTCGCGGCATCCTCCAGATGCTTGAGCTGCACGGCGCCGTGATGCTCACCGAGGAGATGGAGGGCGTTGGTAACGCCCTCTTGAGCGACAATGTGGGCAATCATGAGCAGGCCTGTGAGGCCCTCATGCGGGGCATCCTGCGGCTGCGCGATTATCTTGAGCGTGTTGGTGCTGGTGAGCAGGATTCCGCGCTGCTTATCTTGCCGCTGATTAACGACCTCCGCGCGACTCGCGGCCAACCCATCATCGCCGCGAGCGCCCTGTTCTCGCCCGACCTCAACGCCTTGCCCGAGACCCCGCGCCATGAGCGTAACGGCGGGGATACCGTTGCCGAGACAGCCGCCCGGGTGCGCAGTGACTATCTGCGCGGCTTACTCGGGGTGTTGAAGGGCGTCTCCGAGCAGCGCAGTGCCGAGCGCATGACGGCCGCGTTGGACGCCCTGGATGGTGCGAGCCCCGACGAGGCTAGCGGCAATGTCTGGTGGATCGCCGCGGGCTTGGTGGAGGCGCTGCGGGAGGGCCAGCTCGACGACTACAGCCCCACCGTTCGCTACCTGCTAGGCCAGGTCGAACGCCGCATGAAGGCAGTCATCGATCAGGGTAGTGCCTCGGGGATGTCCGGCGAGCTTCTGCGCGGGATGCTCTACTATATCGCGCGGACGGAACCAACGAGCGAGCGACTTCAGGCGCTCCACGAGACCTTCGCGCTGGCTGATCTCCTCGCCGAGGAGCGGCGGCTCGAGGAGGCTCGCGAAGGGTTCTTCGGTCCCGGTGTGGAGGCGTTCAGCGGGGTTGCCGACGCGATTCGCGAGGATCTGGCGACCGTTAAGGACACCCTGGACCTGTACACGCGCGGCAATGAGGAATCGGCGCAGTCGTTGCCCGAGGCCGCCGAGTCCATGCGGCGTATCGCCGATACACTGGGAGTTCTCGGCCTTGCTGACTCGCGACGCATCGTCTCGGAGCAGGCCGACATCCTCGCTGAGCTGGGTCCGAGCAGCGGCCGGAGTACCGTTGCCATCGAGAAGGCCGCGGAGGCGCTGCTCTACGTCGAGTCGACGCTCGCCGATCTGGTCGAAAGCGGGCGGGTTGATGAGAGTCATACGGCCGGCGGTGACGCCGGCGATGCCCTGTTCGACCGCGAATACCGCGAGGTCCTAGGCTCCACGGTTGGCCACGCCATTACCGAAGTGGGACGTATCAAGGAAGGCCTTGTCCAGTTCCTCGAGAACGGCGATACGGCCCACCTCGACGGCCTGGCCACCTCGTTCGAGGGCGTGCGGGGCGCCCTATCGGTCATCGAACTAACCCGAGCCTCGCAACTGATCCTCGGCGCGGAGCGCTATGTTGATGCCGTTCTGAGGCCCGGCCACGTCCCTGATACACAAGCACTGGATGATCTGGCCGACGCGGTAACCAGTATCGAGTACTACCTCGAGGCGATTCGTGACGTGCGCAGCGGTACCGACCAGATCCTCGATGTTGCCGCCGAAAGCCTCGATCGTCTGGGCTACGGTGACCAAGAGCAGCCGCACGCTGCGCCGGTGGCTGGGGCCGAGGAGACGCCGGTCTCGGCAACCTCCGACGACGAACGCGCCGAGCCAGAGGCCGAGGTTGAGGCCGAAGCCGAGGGCGCCTCGGATGAGGTTGCCGAGGCGGAGCCGCCTGCTGAGGCAGAGCCCAGCGCGGCGGCCGTCGAGTCGGCGCCCGCGACCGATGATGCGGGCGTTGAGTTCGCCAAAAAGCGTGGCCGTGTGAACCTTGAGGTGGCCGTCTGTAGCGACGAGTTCGACGAGGAGATCCTCGATATCTTCGTCGATGAGGCCGAAGAGGTCCTGGAGACGCTCAATGAGTGTTTCCCCCGCTGGCGAGATAACCCGGAAGATCGTGACGCGCTGGTCACCACCCGCCGGATGTTCCATACCCTCAAGGGTAGTGGGCGTATGGCGGGTGGCCTGTTGCTGGGTGAGCTCGCCTGGGCCATCGAGAACCTCCTCAATCGGGTTCTGGATCAAACGCTCAGCGCCGATCCCGAGATCCCGGCGATGGTCGATGAGGCCATTGGCTACGTCCGCCCCCTGGTTGACCAGCTTCGGGGCGGCACGGCCCCGGAGGCGGACGTTCGTGAGCTCATGCGCCGGGCTGCCGTTTGGAGTGATCCAAGCCAGGCGGCGGCCAGCGCGGCCAGTGACTCAGACCGCCCCCAGGAGCGAGACGATGACCAACCGTCAGGGTCAGCCGTTGACGGGGCGGTCGCGGACGTCGCCAGTGGTGCCTCGGCGCCAGAGAGCGACAGCGCACCTGAAGAGGAGGATGAGGCGGGAAAAGCCACGGGCCCGGAGCCGGAAGCGAGCGTTGACCCCAGCGCGATCGGTGAACCGCCGCCGGCTCCGGGCCAGCAAGAGGACGCGGCCAGCGATACCACGCCGACCGACACCGCTGAGGTGGGGCATACGGAGTGGCTCAGCGATCCGGGCGCGGAGCTAGTCGATGCGCCGCCGGTGGAGCCTGAGGTCGGCGACCAATCGCCTCGTGCCGAGGGCCCCGCGACCGGGCCCGCGATGGACCCTACGCTCTACGAGATCTTCAGCAAGGAGACCCTCGATCATCTGGCAATCGTCGAGGACTTCCTAGCGGGCTGCGATGCCGCCGCCTGCGAGCCGGACTCCGATTTGCTGCGTGCGTTGCATACGCTCACGGGCAGCGCCCGCATGGCGCAAGTGGACGCCATCTCACGCCTTGGTCGGGCCCTTGAGGAGCTGGCTCGAGCGCGTCAGAACAATGGCGCACCACTGGATACCGATGACCAGGATTGCCTGCAGCGCGGCGCGGTGGCTATTCGCGAACTCGTTGATGCACTGGGCGGGCAAGGGCGATCCCAGCCCGATGTCGAGGCGCTCATCGCGGAGGCCCAGGGCCGTCAGGCCACCGAGGTCGGTCCGACGTTGGAAGCCATTACGGCGGCGCCTGAGGCCGGCCCACTAATGCCTTTCGAACGGCCGGCTGCCATGCACGAGACGCTCGTGGTAGCCGCGTTCACGCCGCCGCCGGGCGCCGCCGCGCCCGCGCCCGACGCGCTGATCGCCGAGGCGCAGGCATCCCCCTGGAATGAGGTTGCTGGTCAGTCGGCGAGCCGCGTCGAATCCCTCAAGCCCTTTGATCCCCAGCCGGCGCCCTACCCGGTGGCGATGGCGGATGGCTCGGTGGCAGCGGCTCCCGAGCCGGACGCCGGTGCCGTCGCCGAGAGTGTGCCGCCCGCTGAGGCCACGGCGGGGCCTGCGCCGGGCGAGTCGGCGCCGGCTGTTGAGACCACTGCCTCGGGCTCTGAGGCCGACCTTGACGATGAGGGCGACCTCACCGGCATCTTCCTGGAAGAGGCCCAGGATATCCTCGACTCCTTCGATGACCTGCTCACTCGCTGGCAAGGCTCAACCGAGCCGGATGTCGAGGTTGCCGAGCTTCAGCGCTCGCTCCACACCCTCAAAGGCGGTGCCCGGCTAGCTGGCTTAGAATCCGTCGGTGATTTCTGCCATGCCCTGGAGACCCTGGCGGCGGATATCGCGGCCCATCAGGTCTCGCCCGACGATGCCGTCTTCGACCTGCTACGCGACTGCGTCGATGAACTGGTACGTGTCGTGGATGTTGCGCGTCAGGGTGATACCCCCGAACCAAGCCAGGCATTGGTCGAGCGCATCGAGCGCGTACGCGGCAGCGAGGCGGCCGGCTCCGACAACGCGGGCTCTGACGATGCCCCACCCGACCAGGAGCTACTCGAGGTCTTTTTGGAAGAGGCGTCCGACATCCTCGACCAGTCCGAGAACCTCCTCCAGTCGTGGCGCCAGGCGCCGTCCTCGAGCGAGATGATTACCGGGCTGGAGCGCTCCCTGCATACCCTCAAGGGCGGTGCACGCATGGCGGGCCTCCAATCGGTGGCCGATCTGAGCCACTCCCTGGAGACATTGCTCAAGCAGATCCGTGGCGGTGAGCTCAGCCCCACGGAGGTCACATTCGACCTCCTAGATAAGGCCAATGATCGGCTCGTACAACTACGCGATGCCGCCGGGGCCGGGCAACGACTTAGCTACCCTCGGGATCTGCTGAACGCCGTGGAGGCCCTACAGCGCGGCGAGACGCCCGAGGGTATGGGGCGTGGCGAGCATAGCGCGGGGGCTGCGACACCGGCCCCGTCGGGCGATGCGGCGCCGACACAGCCCGCCACCAACGAGGCCACCGAGGCCACTGCGGAAGCGCCTCAAGCCGGCGGTGAGCAGGCTCGCACACAGTCGGACACGGTCCGCGTACGTGCCGACCTACTGGATAACCTCGTTAACTACGCCGGCGAGGTCAGTATCTACCGCGCTCGACTCGAGCAGCAGACGGGGGCGATCAATTTCAACCTCGAGGAGTTCGATCAGACCGTCCAGCGGTTGCGCGAGCAGCTACGCTCGCTTGAGATCGAGACCGAGAGCCAGATGCATTCCCGCAGCGGCAGCAACCCCGTGGCTGTTGGCAGCGATGCTGAGGGCGCGGGCGACGGCGGCGATGAATCCTTCGATCCCCTCGAGATGGACCGCTTCTCCCGCGTTCAGGAACTCTCCCGGGCGCTCTCGGAATCGGTCAACGACCTGTCTTCCATCGAGCAGACCATTAATAATCTCAACCGCGAGAGCGAGACGCTGCTGCTCCAGCAATCGCGGGTGAATACCGACCTGCAGGACGGCCTGATGCGCACGCGCATGGTGCCGTTCGCCAACCTCGTGCCGCGCCTGCGGCGCATCGTCCGCCAGGCCTCCCAGGACATGGGCAAGCGCGCGAGTCTGCAGGTGCTCGGCGCCGAGGGCGAGATGGACCGAACCGTGCTCGAGCGTGTGGTGTCGCCGCTCGAGCATATGCTGCGCAACTCCGTCGCCCACGGTATCGAGGAGGCGCAGACGCGAGCGCAGCGTGGTAAGCCCGAAGACGGCAGTATTAGCGTCTCGCTTGATCGCGAGGGGGCCGATGTCGTCATCCGCGTTATCGACGACGGTGGCGGCATGGACCTGGAGGCCATTCGGCATAAGGCGATCGCTCAGGGCTTCATGCGCGAGGACGCCGAGCTCACTGAGCGCGAGGTGATGCAGTTCGTCCTTGAGTCCGGCTTTAGTACCGCCACCCAGGTTAGCCAGATCGCCGGTCGCGGCGTGGGCATGGACGTCGTTAATGCCGAGATCAAGCAGCTCGGCGGCAACTTGGAAATCGATTCCACCCCGGGCGAGGGGACTCGTCTAACGGTCCGTCTGCCATTCACGCTAGCGCTCAACCAGGCCATCCTCTGCAAGTCCGGTGACGAGACGTACGCCATTCCCCTGTCCAGTATTGAGGGCGTCACACGGCTCGACCATCCGACCCTACGCGATTACCTGGCGCGGCCCGGCGAGCCGGTCTATGAGTACGCGGGCGCCTACTACGAGGTGCGCAGCCTCGCCGCTATCCTCGGCGGCGATGACCCCGAACTCCCGGACGATGATCGCCAGACCCCGCTCATCCTTGTCCAGGCGGGTGAGCATCGCATCGCTCTCCAGGTGGATAGCCTACTGGGCAGCCGGGACATCGTCGTCAAGTCGGTTGGCTCGCAGATCTCGACCGTGCAGGGCATCTTCGGCGCCACGATTCTGGCCGATGGCCGCGTCGTGCTCATCCTTGACGTCAGCGCCATGGTTCGCCTCGGACTGGGCGCGCGCGAGAAGCGCGTCAAGGCGGTTGAGGGAGCCACGACGATCGATACCGAGTCCGCGTCTACCGCCGGTGCCGGGCCACAGACCGTTATGGTTGTCGATGACTCCATCACGATGCGGAAAGTGGCCTCGCGGCTGCTTGAGCGCAACAACCTCGAGGTCCTTACCGCCAAGGACGGCGTCGATGCCGTCTCCCAGCTCCAGGAGACAGTGCCCGACGCCATGCTCCTGGACATCGAAATGCCGCGCATGGACGGCTACGAGCTAGCGACCCATATGCGCAACGATGAACGCCTGCGCGCGGTTCCGATCGTCATGATCACCTCACGCACGGGTGACAAGCATCGCGAGCGAGCCATGGACATCGGCGTTGATCGTTACCTCGGTAAGCCCTATCAGGAGAGCGACCTGCTCGGCACGCTCAACGCGCTGCTTGAGGGCGGCCGTGACGCCCGTTAACGAGCAGGGGCCGACACGGGTCGTTCTGCTCGGCCCCGACCTCGATCTGCGCCGTCGGCTGCGGCAGCGGCTGACGATATGTGGCATCGAGATCGTTGGCGAGTCCAGTATCGCGGCGTTTAGCCGCTCCCTCGCGCACGGCGCGGATGCGCTGCTAGTCTGCCTTGAGGGTGCCGACGACGCCGAATTGGACGCCCTGGACCGCGTCTCTGGTGAGCGCGCCGAGCCGATGGTCTTCTTCGAGTCCGACCATCTCGACGACAAGATGATCGCCCGCGTTTCGCAGAAGCTGCGGGCGGCGGCCAACGAGAGCCGCCGCGCCGAGACGGCCGTTCCCCAGCCAGCCTACGACCCCGTCGTCGAGCCGGATTCGGCGGAGGCCCTACCGGTATGGGTGCTCGGCGCCTCGTTCGGGGGGCCGCAAGCCTTGACTGCCTTCCTCGGTGCGCTCACTGAGCCCCCGCCGGCTGCGTTCATTGTTGCCCAGCACATCGGTGACGATTTCGCTGAGGTCCTCGCCCAGCAGCTCCATCGTGTGACGCAGCTGAACGTCACCTGCGCCGCTCCGGGGATGCTGTTGCATCCGGGCCGGGTGTACGTGGCCCCGATCCGGTCGCGCCTGGCCATCGATGAGCGAGGCCGATTCCAGCTCTACGGCGATCACAGCGCTGATGCCCTATATACACCGAACATCGATGAGATCATGGCGACCATAGCGGCCCGCTACCGGCAGCTCAGCGGTGCTATCGTCTTCTCGGGCATGGCCTCGGACGGCGCCCAGGGCGCGCGCGCCATCCAGGACGCCGGGGGTTGCGTTTGGGCCCAGGATGAGGCCAGCTGCACGGTCGCGAGCATGCCCGAGACCGCGTCTGCGACCGGGGCCGTTACCAGGCGTGGCCCGCCAGAGCGGCTCGCTAGCGAGCTGCCTCGGCATATCAACAACCTAATCAAACGATATCGGCCTGAACAGACGGCCTGACCCGAGCGGAGTAGCGATATGGCCCAGGCAAATGAGCAACAGGAAGGCGGTATACGCTGCCTCGTCGTTCCGCTGACGAACGTCAGCATGCTGCTTCCCAGCTCCCTCGTCGTCGAGGTGGCCAGCTATAGCGAGCCCACCCCTGTCTACGGTGCCGGCGACGTCCCCTGGCTGCAGGGGCGGGTAAATTGGCGTGGCCAGAAGATCCCGCTCGTTTCCGTGGAGGCCTTCTTCGAATCCGATTTCGCGGTACCCGGTGGCCGCGCCCGGATGTTGGTCCTCAAGGGGCTTAGCGGCCATCCGAAACTCGCCTTCTTTGCGGTCCTGGCCCAACAGATCCCACGCCTGGCCAATGTGACCGCTGACGGTATTGAACCCCTCAACGACGAGGCGTTGGCCAACGCCCCGGGGGAGGTCGTGCTGGCCGCCAGCGAGGCGACGATCATGCTGGATGTGGATTACGTGGAGAAGCGGCTTATCGAGCTGCTCTACAGCTGAGCCGGCACCAAGCTGCCTTTAGCCGAGATCGCCAAAGAGCAGGCCAATCGCAGTAAGCCCGGCAATCGCCGCGGTCTCCATCCGCAATACGCGGGGGCCGAGGCGGCAGGCCTGCCAACCAGCGCCCGTGAGGCGCTCGATCTCCCGGTGACTGAATCCTCCTTCGGGCCCCACCGCCAGTACCATCGGCCCGCCCGGCCGAGCTAGCGACCCCATTCCTCGAGCGGCATCGGCTGTAATGACCACCCCCTGGACGGTCGCCATCGCCGCTGTGGCGTCCGCCAAGGTCTGAGGCGAGGCGACGCTTGGCAGCGTGTTCCGGCCACACTGCTCGCACGCGCTGATGGCAATGCGCTGCCAGTGTTCCTGCTTGCGAACCGCCCGATCGCCTTTGAGGCGCACCACGGCATTATCCGTGTAAACAGGGCGTACGCTTGCCACACCGAGTTCCGTGGCCTTCTGGACGACGATGTCCATGGCATCGCCTTTGCCCATGCCCTGAACCAGTGTGATCGGCAACGCTGCCGCGGGATCACCCTCAGCAAGGCGCACGATGCGCGCTTGGGCGCCGCGCTTATCCAGGTGTTCCAGGCGCGCCTCGGCGCTGGCCCCCGCGCCGTCGAACACCGTTAGGCTATCGCCTGGACGCAAGCGCCGTGCGCGTAGATGATCCCGCGCGGCGTCGGGTAGCGCGAGGGTGGCTTCGGGGGTGTAGCTCGCGGGTGCGTAGATCCGTGTCGCCGTCATGTAGGCTTAATCGTTAGCGGGCGTGGCCAATCGTCCGCTCAGGCGTCCAGATTCGGGATGAGCTCGCTCTCGAGGCGCGTGATCGCGTCTTTGAGCTGGAGCTTTCGCTTCTTAAGCCGCACCAGGCGAAGCTGATCCGTTGTGCCACGCGACGTCATGTCGTCGATGGCCGCATCGAGATCGCGATGCTCCTGTTTGAGCTCGATGAGCCGCTCGCGCAGATCGGCCTCACTGGCGTACTGACTCATGTCCCTGCCCCTTATCTTCCACGACGGCTGATTACCAACGTGTACCGAGAATACCGCGTCGCTGCGGCGGATGCAGCCATCTATTGGACCATTGAGGCCAGGCCATTAGCTGCTAGTATCCGAGGGCTAATCGGAGATCGGGCGCCGCTGACTGCAGCCCGCAATAATAGGGGGGAGAGCATGACGACAACCGCGACGGCCACCCAACGCTTGCCGAGTATCGACATCGCCCGCTTTTTCGCCATCGTGCTGGTCTTCTACGGGCATTTGGTTGAGCAGTTCATGGAGAGCGTCTGGGGGCGCGGTATTGAGCACCTCGCTATGGCCGGTGAGGTGCACTACAAGTGGGTCTACTCGTTCCATATGCCCGCTTTCTTCCTCCTCGCCGGTATGGTGTTCAACGGACGCCATCTCAGCGAGGGCGTCGCTGCTCATATGCGCCGTCGCTGGTCTGGACGGGTGCAGCCCTATCTGGTGTTTAGTGCGGTCGCCGCCCTGATGTCGCTGGTCGTCGCCGGCTGGTTTCCGACCATGGGCGCCCCGACCGCGGTCGCGCCGCTGGCAGGGGAGAGCTACTTCTGGGGCGTCGTGGATACCCTGCGCGGGCTGCCCGCGTTCAGCATCCCGCTATGGTTCCTGGCGGCCCTGGTCAGCGTAGAGTTGTTTCACTACCTCGTGGGTCGCTGGCTCACGACGACACCCCGCCGGCTCATCGCCATCGTCATCGCCTATATCGCAGGCGTCTATCTCAACCGCTGGATCAGCTTCTTCCCGACCTGGACCTTCTGGCTGTTGAATCTCGTGCCGCTAGGCTACGCCTTCTACCTGACCGGGATCGTGGTTCGAGGCAGTGGTGTTCTGGAGCGTACCTACCCCCGCTGGCAGCTAGCCCTGGCGGCGTTGGTCCTGCTCGCCGGCGTCACGCTGACCTATGATCTCAACCAGGGGCCTTTCACGATGGGTTTCGATGCCGTGATTGTGGTCGCCGGTGCCGTCGGGCACATCGGCTGGTTCCCCATTACCGCACTCATGGGAACGGCCCTAGTGCTGGTCGTCGCCCGGCTGGTGCCGCAGTGGCGTTGGTTTCAGTACCTTGGCGAGATCACCATCACCATCTACGGCCTCCACGGGTTGTTCTACCACTTCGTTAACCCGCGCATCGTAGCGCCCCTGGATGGCAGTGTCGGGCAATGGCTCACCCAGGGTGTCGGGCTCGGCCCGGTATGGGCGCTACTCGCGGTGGCCAGCGTTGTGACCGCCGCGAGCGTCGCCGCGACCACCCCGGTCGCCTGGGCGATCCATCGCTACGTGCCACAGCTCATCGGCCGAGGCTAGCCACTAGCGAAGGGCGTCGGCAGGGTCGCTGCCCCGAGGACTGCCGCCACCGCCTCGGCCTCCCGGCGGCCCGATAGCCAGGCGCCGTGGGCGGTGGCGAAGGCATCCGGTAGCGTGGCCTCACCAGCAAAGCGCACGCGATCCGCCACCGGTGCCGCGAGGGCGCGACGTCGCCCATGGGCGCCGGGATGGGCGGCCGAGTAGCTCCCCAAGGCCCAGGCATCGCGGGCCCATGCCGTGGCGGTGCTGGCTGCCAGTTGATCGCGAAGGGCGTCGCCGTAGGCATGGGCAAGGTAATCCATGGCCATGGCGACGGCCTCGTCCTCGCCCATGTCGGCGATCGCAGCCGCCAACTCGCCTCCCGCGTAGGCGATGGCCACCGCCGGTGGGCCCGGCTCGATGTGGAAACCGAGCAGTCCCGTGGGCCGCTCGATGGTTAGGAAATGGGGGAGGTCGTCACCGAACGGCCTGCCCCGGAACCGCAGGGCCACCTTCTCCGCGCGGCCCATCGCCACCGCCTCGAATGCGTCGGTCTTCCAGCTGGGTAACGCCGGCCGGAACCCCGGTCGGCCATCGGCCAGAACCCCCACCGGGGCGGTGACGATCACGGCGTCCGTGCGCATCCAGCCGGCCGAGGTATCGAGGCGAATCGCTCGCCGCCGGAAATCGACCGTCTGAACCGTGGTGCCGAGCTGGATTGGCAGGTCCGCCGCCAGGTCCTCGCTGATCAGGCGGCCGAGACCGCCGGTGACCAGCCAGTTGGACTCGAAGGCGTCCTCCTCGGCGGCGTCACCGCTGGAATAGGTCTCCGGCTCAGCGCCCGAGATCGCCGTGACAACGTAACGCAAGAATGCCCCATGCACCGGGTCGCCAGCGAGTAGACTCGCGGTCGGCTGGTCAGGCTCGGCGCCCGCGCGCTCGACGAGGGCGCGTAGGCCCTCGTCCACTCGGGCCTCGAGCGCCGCATTGGCCGCCGCCGATCCGAACGCGCCCTGGCGATGGCCCCTTATCGGTACCGCCGTCGGCCAGCCAAGGCCCGCCGCCTCGGCGCAGGCGCGCAACGGGTTGCGCTCGGCGTCATGGAGCCAGGCGCAGCCGCGGTCCAGCGCTACGCCGAGGGTGGCTGTCTCCGTCCAAGCACGTCCTCCGGGTCGATTGCGCGCCTCCAGAACCTGGCAGCTCAGCCCCAGCTCCTGGAGCCGGCGAGCGGCGGCTATGCCCGCCGCGCCAGCGCCGATTACGGCTACATCCGTCGTTGTGCTAGTGCCCACGCCATCGGCCTCGGTTGCCCTCGATGACCGTTATGGTAGGCGTTCGGCGCTAGCCGCGCGATGCCCGCCGTCCCGACCATGCCGGCCGTCGTTACGAGGCCGGGTCGCTGTGCTCCTTGAAGTACTGCTTGGTGACGGCGAACGTCGTCCCGGAGAGGGCGAGCAGCGCGACGAGGTTGGGCAGGGCCATGAGCCCGTTCATGATGCCCGCGATGTGCCAGACGACATCGACCTTGACCATCGCTCCCGTGAACAGGACAACGCCCCAGAACCAGCGATACGGTGTAATGATGCCGACCCCGAAGAGATACTCGGCGCAACGCTCGCCGTAATAGCTCCATGTCAGCGTGGTCGTGAACGCGAAGATCAGCGTGGCGACCGTTACGATCCACTGGCCTCCCGGAACGCCATTACCGAAGGCCGCCGCCGATAGTGCCGCCGATGACTCCCCGGTTTCCCAGGCGCCCGTCAAGACGATAACCAGGGCTGTCATGGTGCAGACGATGATGGTGTCGATGAAGGTTCCCAGCATGGCCACCGTGCCCTGGCGCACCGGATCGCTGGTGCGGGCGGCGGCGTGCGCGATGGGCGCCGAGCCGATGCCTGCCTCGTTGGAGAAGATGCCGCGGGCGACGCCGTATTGGATGACCGCGATCACGCCGGCACCGGCGAAACCGCCCGTTGCCGCCGTGCCTGTGAAGGCGTCACTGAAGATCGTCGCCACAGCAGCTGGCACCGAGCCGATGTTGAGCAGGATCACGAGCAGGGCCACGATGACATAGAGGATGGCCATGAACGGGACCATGCGCTCGGCGACGCGGGCGATTCGCTTGAGTCCGCCCAGGATGACGGCCATGACCAGCGCGGTAAGGATGATACCGGTCGCCCAGTCGTAGGCCCCGAGCTCCGCGCTTAGGACATCCGCGACGGAGTTGGACTGGACCAGATTGCCGATACCGAGGGCCGCGAACATGCCGACGAAGGCGAAGGTACTCCCCATCCAGGCCCATTGGCTGCCCATGCCCTTACGGATGTAATACATGGGGCCGCCGACGTAGGCACCGCGTTCGTCGACCTCGCGGTACCTAACGGCCAACACCGCCTCGCTGTATTTCGTGGCCATGCCTACTAGGGCCGTGATCCACATCCAGAACACGGCCCCGGGCCCGCCGAGGGCGATGGCCGTGGCGACACCGGCGATATTGCCGGTCCCGATGGTCGCCGATAGCGACGTGGCGAGCGCCTGGAAGGGCGTGATCTCGCCGGCCTCCTGGGTCTGTGCCCGGCCCGCCATGAGCTGGCGGAAGCCGTATCCCAGTCGGCGTATGGGCATGGCCTTGAGCCCGGCCGTTAGGAAGATACCTGTGCCCAGCAGCATGACCAGCATGACCGGCATCCACAGGTAGCCTTCGATACGTCCTAACCACTGCGTCAGCAGCTCCATGGTGGTGGCCCTCCCGTGCGCGTCGTTGCGGCTGATTCACGTCATCATCGGTGGCCGAGCGTAGCATGAGCGGATCGGGCCGCTGGATGCACGCGAGCGCTACGGCAGTCAGAATTAGAGTATTGGCGGAAGCAGGCCTCGCCGATGCCATCGCAAGCGCCGGCTAGGGATCGATCCGCTCGCTCCCTGCGCGTGCTGCGCGCGCTAGCTCGTTGGCTGGACTCGGCCGTGCGCGTGCCCGGCACGCGCTGGCGCGTCGGGCTGGATCCGGTGCTGGGCGTGATCCCCGTTGTGGGTGACCTGGCCGGTCTGGCGTTGGCGCTGTTGATCATCGTTGCGGCCTGGCGGCTCGGTGCCGGGGCTCGCACGCTTGCCTGGATGCTTTGCCACACCATCGCCGATACGCTAATCGGGGCCATTCCGGTCGTCGGCGACGTCTACGACGTATTCTCTCGAACCAATGAGCGCAATGTGCGCGCCCTGGAACGAGCCCTAACGGCGGCGAGCGATGAAACGCTCGCCGGTTCCGCTGCATCAGAGCGTGTGTAATCGGCGTCTCCCTAGAGGCCGCTTAGGTCCTTGTCCTTGGGGTGGCTGACCTCAAAGCCCAGGCTCAGCTGGTGTTCTGCGCCAGAGTCAAGCGGCAGCCGCCAGACGTGGACGCCTTGCTTGTCCTGCCAATTGCGTGTACTAGGCTGGTAAGAGAATTGCTCGCTAATCTCAATGCCTTCGTCCCGCCCGACTGGCACGCGGAAGAAGATCGCCACCGGCAACTCGACGTTATGGCGGTTACGAACGGTGAGCTGGTAGAGCCGCCGCCGCGTTGATTGGGTCGTGATCCAGCCCGATTCCCCGGCCTCGTCACGCGCAGCCTCGAAGCGGACCGTCACGCTAGGGTCGGTGCCGAACGTCAACGTCCGCTCCTCGCCTGGGGACCATGTGGCCAGCTGGCCCTCACCGACATAGGCGCCGTCCCGGAAGCGGGCAACCCGCCCCGCGGGTAACGGTCCCTCACCGGTCCAGGTGGCTTGGGCCACCAGCCACGCGCGCGAGTCGGTCTGCGGATAAACCTGCGCCCCGACCTTGGCGTCGATCGTATGCTCGTTGATACGTAGGCTCTGGGGTTGATTGCCGGCTGGGATCGTCACGCGTGCGGGGATCTCGTAGGTCGCCGCAAACTCCGCGTCAACCGTCTCGACCTCGGGACGGGCCGCGCCCGCCGTATCGGCGGCTGAGGTCAGAGCCGACTGCTCCGGCAGGCGTTGCCGTTTGAGTTCCGCGCCGGCACCGGTGCGCCCATCCGGGCGCTCGCGCAGATCCAGCCACCATGTCCCGGGCTCGGGCCGCTCGCCGGTGACCGGCCTGGTGGTAGCTAAACGCAGCCTGACGTCGTTCCATTCCTCGCCGGTGGCCTGGCTGACCTCGGCGTATCGCATTAGGTGCAAGGTACCCGATTGGGTAGCCAGGCGTGCCTCATACTGCGGGCGCCAGCTCGGGCCTTGGACGCGATACAACAGCCGCAACCCGACTTTGCCCGCAGCCGGCGCCTCGTACGGCATGGTGACCCGCACCGCCTCGCGCTCGCTGTCGCCGAGCTGATCCAAGCGGCGTTCAACGGTCTCGATTTCCTGATCGAGACGGCTTACCTCGCGCTCGGCCTTGCGGAGCTGGCGGTGAGCCTTCTGCGAGCTCGTGGCGATCAGCTCCTGGAGCTGGCGCCAGCGCTGAGTGGCGTCCCCCTCGCTGAGGACCTTCACGGCCCCCTCGCCGCTGGGCAACTGGGAAAGCCCCTTGATGTAGTCCAGTTCGGTCCGCGCGGTGGCCTGTTCGTCGGCCCAGCGTTGGCGCTCCTCGCGCAATTGCGCCAGCTGGTCGCGCAGGGCGCGCTCGCGCTCGCGCGACGGCTCGCCCATGGCAACGGTGGCCGTCTCGACGCCGCCCAGGGTGAGCTCACCGCTCGTTACGGCAACGCGAACGCTGCTGGGGTTGAGCGCCGTCGGCAGACCGTCGATGGTCAGGGTGCCGCGCTGCGCGGGCAGATCCACGCTGGCCACGCGCTCCACCGTCGCCAGCGACTGCGGGTAGACGGTCACGCGATCCACGCGCGAGTCGATGGGGGTCGCCGCCGCCACCGCGGCGCTCAGGGCGAGGCCTAGGAGCCCCCCTGCCAATCGGTATCGCATGTCGTTGCTCCTCTCGGTTGGGGGTTACGCAGCGGCGTTGCCACCGTCGGGGCTAGGCAAGTCGTGCCGCGAAGCGCAGGCGTACATAGTCCAGGGTCCAGTTGCCGTCGTCGTCGCAGAGGCTCGCTCGAGCGCGCTCCATGACCTCGGCGATGACGGCATCGCGTTGCCCCGGCGGGACCTGATCGAAGCAGTCATGCCCGAAGGTGCGCAGCCAACCCTCGAGCCCATTGGGCACGGGCGTGGGGCGCGGAAAGCGGTGTAGCCACTCGATAATGAACCCGTTGTCTTCCAGAAGGCTGCTCCATTGCGCGGGCGTTGGGAAGAACCAGGCATGCGGGCGTTCGATGCCGCGCGCGGCAAGGCTGCAGTCGATGGCCTGGGTGATCGTGGCGACGTTGCCGGCGGCCCCGAGCTCGCCCACGAAGCGACCGCCCCGTCGCAGGGCGCGCCGGACGCCGTCCAAGACAGCGCCCGGATCGATCATCCAGTGCATGGCGGCGTTGGAGAAGACGCCGTCGAACGCCGCGTCGAACGACAGCGCCTCGCCGTCCATGACGCGGGCGTCGACTCCTGCCTCGCGGGCCGCAGCGACCATGCTCGAACTGGCGTCCACGCCGACGACCCCCGCGCCGCGCTCGGCGATGCGCCGGGTCAGCGCGCCATCACCGCAGCCTAAGTCCAGGATGTTTTCACCGGTTTCCGGGGCCAGCCAATCCACCACCGGCTCGCCGAGATCGGAGACGAAGCGCGCGTTGGCTGCGTAGCTCGCCGGCGACCACTGATCGGCCTTGTCGCGACTGGTCATGCCGGACCCCTCTGTGCCGTCGCCTGGGTTGTCACCAGCCTGCCACGAATCGCGCGTCCTCGCCGCGCAGGTCAGACGCGCCCCACTCGTGAGACCATATGGGCCCGATTAATCTAAGCCGGAGGACCAGCCCGTCATGAACGAACTCACGAACCGCATGCTCCGTGCCGCCCGCCTCGAGCCTCAGCTCTACGAGGAGGTCGAGCACGACGAGACGACCACTGTGCAGGCCGCCATCGTCGTCGTGCTGGCCAGTG
The DNA here is from genome assembly GCA_913055565.1 of uncultured Ectothiorhodospiraceae bacterium. GTDB lineage: Bacteria > Pseudomonadota > Gammaproteobacteria > Nitrococcales > Nitrococcaceae > CAJXKP01. The sequence continues at coordinate 5,686 of CAJXKP010000001.1, read as the reverse complement.
TGGCCGGCGGCATCGGCACCATCCAATGGGACGGCAATATATTTGGCCTCCTTATCACCGGCTTACTCGCTAGCCTGGGTGGCTGGGTCATCTGGTCGGTGCTGTGTTGGGCCATCGGCACCAAGCTCGTCCCGGAGGCCAGCACGGAGGCCGACATCGGTCAGTTGCTGCGGACCCTGGGCTTTGCCGCCGCCCCCGGTGTGCTGCGGATCTTTGGCGTCATCCCCGTGCTGGGGCCGATTATCGTTATCGCGGCCACGCTGTGGATGATGGCGGCGTTCGTCGTCGGCGTCCGACAAGCCCTGGATTACAGCAGTACCTGGCGGGCGGTCGGTGTCTGCCTCGTCGGTCTGGTCATTCAGGTCGTGTTGCTGTCGCTCGCCTATACCCTCTTCGGCGGCGGGGCAGCAGCGCCCCAGGGCTAGCGGCGGGCTATCCAGCAATTCTCATTTTGGCCTTCGAGGTGCTGGCGTCACCCCTGCCGAGGGCGTCTGCGACCAGGGAAGGCCGCCGTCGAGCCTCCAGGGAAGGTTTATGGCGTCCCTCGGCAGGGGGTAACGCGAGCACGCGCCCTCCTGGGGACCACATAATTAGAATTGCGGCGGGCTATCGCCACGGCTCGACCGGCTCGCGGTGATCTGAGATTGTATGGCGGGTGGCGGTGACGGGGCGTCAATCGCTGGCAAGGAGATCGAGCCATGGAACCGCGCAAGGCCATCGAGCAAGCCATTCGCGTCGCCCGTCTGGATACCGAGATCTATGAGGCGGTGGAGGAGGACCCCGGCGCGAGCCTGCAAGCCGGCCTCATCGTTGCGGTGGCCCTTGCTGCCGCCGGCGTCGGCAGTATCCACAGTGGCCAGCCCCTACTAACGTTCCTGGTCGGGCTCGCGGTGGCCGGGCTGGGCTGGGCCCTATGGATGGGGATCATCTGGGGGGTTGCCAACTATATCCTCACGGAGTCGACAACCCAGGCGAGCTACGCGGGCTTCGCCCGGACGGTGGGCTGCGCCGCCGTGCCGGGTGCCGCATTGATCGTTGCCATCCTGCCCGGTGCGTTGGGCGGCCTGCTGTTCCTGGCCGTGAGTGGCTGGTGGCTGGCAACGACGACGCTCGCCGTGCGCCAGAGCCTCTACTACGGCGATCTGATCCGCTCGGCCATCGTCGTCGGGGTGGGTTGGGTCGCGCAGATCATCTTGCTGCGTGTGTTCGTCTTCCATGCCCTGCTTGGTACGGTCGCCTAGGTAAGCGGCCCCGCCGCGAGCAGGGCCGTAATCGCTACCACGGCAGCTGCGAGCCGTCGGAGTGCCGGAACGTTCCGCTCGTGGCCAGATCGAGCTCATCCATGCGCGCAACCAGCCGCTCGGCGGCCTCATCGGGGGTGATGTGGCCCTGCTGGCGGGTCATATCCGTGCGCACGAAGCCCGGGTGCATGATGCCGACCGCGATGCCGCGCGGCTTGAGATCCACAGCCAGGGACTGTCCAGCGGCGTTGAGCCCCGCTTTGGTAATGCGATAGCCGTAGCGCCCGCCCGAATCGTTGTCCTCAATGGAGCCCATCCGGGAGGTCATCAGTCCCACCTTGCCGCCCTCAGGGATCTGAGGTATCAACGCCTCGGTGACCCGTAGCGGGCCCAATGTGTTGACCTCGAACTGCTCGCGGATGGTGTCGTAATCCATGGCCGACAGGTTTTCGTCGCGCATGATGCCCGCATTGTTATAGAGCACGTCGATGCGCGTGCCTGCCAGGCGCTGGCGCAGGGTCTCGACATCCTCGGCGCGCGAGACATCAATGCCCTCGATGAGCTGGACGCCGAGCTCGCGCAGCTCGCGCGAGGCCTCACGGCAGACCGCGATGACCGTATCGCCGCGGTGGTGCCAGGTCCGTGCCAGCTCCAGGCCGATACCCCGGTTGGCGCCCGTGAGTACGATCGTCTCTGTCATGGTTTTTGTGCTCCTCGCTGGTTATCGATTAATAACGTGGGTGTTGGGTCGCGACCTTCGGGCTTCAAGTTATCCGCGCGTTAGCCGGACGGCGTCGGCGATCAAACGCATCGTGCCTTGTCGAAATAACTCGCGGTGTGATCTATGTCGTTCGCCCTAGAGGTCAAAACGCGGCTGCCCGCTGGGGCTGTCGCGACAGATCCCGCGTCTACCGAATCAGTCGGCGCCCATGGACCGATCCGCGCGCGTGCGGACGAACGTGCCCGGGGCGTCCTCGATGACGTCCAGCGCGCCGTCGCCGGGCTGGCGGGTGTTGACCTCGTCGCCGCGTAGCGGGGCCAGCCAGTCGCGCCATGCCGGCCACCAGGAGCCCTCGTGGGCGGTGGCCCCGGCGAGCCACTGCTCGGGCTCGTCGGGCTGCTCGTCGTTGGTCCAATAGCCGTACTTCGGAGAGCCCTCGGGGTTGATTACGCCGGCGATGTGGCCCGAGCCGCCGAGGACGAAGCGCTTGTCGCCGCCGGGTAGCCGGGCGCTGCGGTAGCAGCCGGTCCACGGCGCGATATGGTCGCGCTGCGTGGCCAGGAAGAAGGCTGGGATGTCGATGCTGGCGAGATCGATGGCCTCGCCCGCCAGGGTGATACCGCCCGGCTCGCGCAGCCGGTTGTGCAGGTACATGTTGCGCAGATAGAAGCTCTGCATGCGATAGGGCATGCGGGTGGAGTCGGCGTTCCAGTAGAGCAGATCGAAGGCGCTCGGCTCGCGGCCCATGAGGTAGTTATTGACCACGCCGCCCCAGATGAGGTCGCGCGCCTGGAGGAGGTTGAAGGCGTTGGCCAGGTGGCTGCCGTCGAGATAGCCGCGCTGGCTCATCTCGGCCTCCATGTACTCGATCTGCTCGGCGTCGATGAATACCGATAAGGGGCCGACGTCGCTGAAGTCCAGTAGCGAGGTGAAGAAGGTCGCTGACTGGACGCGCTCGTCGTCACGTGCGCGCAGCCAGGCGAGGGTGCAGGCCAGGAGGGTGCCGCCGATGCAATAGCCGATGGTGTTGATCTCGCGCTCGCCGGTGGCCTGCTCGATCGCGTCCAGGGCGGCCAGCGGGCCGCGCTGCATGTAGTCTTCGAACGTGACCTCGGCGTAGCTGGCGTCCGGGTTGACCCAGGAGATCAGGAACACGGTCAGGCCCTGGTTGACCGCCCACTGGATGAACGACTTCCGCGGTACAAGGTCGAGGATGTAGTACTTATTGATCCAGGGCGGCACGATGAGCAGCGGGTGCCGGGCCACCGTCTCGGTGGTCGGGCTGTACTGGATGAGCTGCATGAGCGCGTTCTGGTAGACCACCTTGCCGGGCGTGGCGGCGATGTCCCGGCCGAGCTCGAAGTCGTCGATTCGGGTCTGGCTGATGCGCAGCTGGCCATGGCCGCGGGCGAGATCCTCGAGGGCGTGGCGGCTACCGCGGAGGAGGTTCTCGCCACCGGTGCGCAGGGTCTCCTGGAGGACCTCCGGATTGGTGGCGGCGTGGTTGGTCGGCGCTAGGGCCTCGACGGTGCGCTCGGTGTAGAAGCGGACGCGGTCGCGTTCCTGGGGCCCGAGGCCGGCGGTGATATCTTGAGTCGCCTCGCGGATCTGATGCGCGGCCGCGTGATAGCTCTGGCGGAGGACGTCGAAGGCGAGGTTGGCGCGCCAGGGCTCGCCCTGGAACCGCCGGTCCTCGCAGGCCGCCGCTGCGGCTTCCGGCAGTTCGCCGGTACCAAGCCAGTTGCGCTGCCAGATCAGGGTCCAGTCGCGGCAAAGATGGGCCTGGGACTCGGCGACGCGGCCCCAGTGCCGTAGCATCTGCAAGCCGAGCTGGTTGAACGCGTCGCGCATGACCGCGGGATGCGGCAGGGTGAAGCGGTCCCCGTGGGCCTGACGATGGAGCCAGTCGCTAATGGTGATCGGCGTGAGCGCGCTGATGCGGGTAAGCTCACGGCGTGCTCGCTCGGGAGCGAGTGGGTGGTCGCGATCGGCCATGGTCCGCGCTGCCTCGATAGGGTGTAGCACTATCCTAGCGCCTTTGGGCCGCCTGGAGGTGGGCGTCAGAGGCCAATGATCAAAAAAAGGCATGAAAGATACATGTTTTTCCTTATAATGGCGGCGCGCGGCCTGGTGTGGTCCTACCCGGCAGCCTCCGGGTCGTGTCGCCGCAGGTGATCAGGTCGGCATTGGCGGGGATAACGGGCTATCCCGATGGGGAGAGGCTATGAGCTCGGATCAGACGCTGGATCGGGTGAGCAGCAAGGCGGCTGATCGCGGCGTCAAGCTGCGGATCACGCTCGTCGGTGCGGTGGTGAATCTCGCCCTCGCCATCGGTAAGGTCGTGTTCGGCGTCATCGGCCAGTCCCAAGCGCTGCTCGTCGACGGCATCCACTCCTTGTCCGATCTGGTAAGCGATTTCCTAGTGGTAGTGGCTGCCCACTCCAGCGGCAAGGAGGCCGACGAGGATCACCCCTACGGCCATGCCCGCTTCGAGACGGCCGGCACCGTGGCCATCGGCGTCTTGCTCATTATGGTTGCGGGTGGTTTCGCCTACGATGCCGCGCAGCGGTTGATGGAGCAGGAGCGGTTGTGGACGCCGCACTGGATCGCGCTCGTGGCGGCCGTGGTATCAGTGGCCGCCAAGGAGGCGGTCTACCGCTACACCGTGCGCGTCGGTCGCGAGGTGGGCTCCAGCCTGATCCAGGCCAACGCCTGGCATCACCGTTCGGACGCGCTGTCCTCGCTGCTCGTCATTGGTGCTTGGTTCGGGACGGTAGCGGGCTACCTGTGGGTGGACGCCGTAGCGGCCATCCTGGTGGCGGTCATGGTGGGCGCGATGGGCTGGCAGTTCGCCTGGAACGCCATGCGCGAGCTCGTCGATACGGGCCTGGAGCCCGAGCGCGTCCAGGAACTCGCCTCAGTGGTCTCCTCGGTTGAGGGTGTGGAGGCGGATCAGGGCTTGCGCTCGCGCTTTATGGCCGGCGAGGTCATGATCGATGCCCATATCCAGGTGGACCCGCGTCTCACGGTCTCCGAGGCGCGTCGTATCGGCGAGGCGGTGCGCCGTCGGCTCAAGCGCGAGTGCCAGGAGGCCGGCGAGGTGGTGGTGCATATCGATGTCGATAGCCATACGGCGCCGACGGGGCGCCGCCCACCGCTGCGCCAGCGCCTGCTGGATGATCTCAGCGTCGCTTGGCGTGGCCATCCGGAGGCGGAAGCCGCGACCGACCTGACCCTCCACTACGACGGCGATTGGGTGGATGTCGATCTGGAGTTGCCGGCCGACCAGGTGGCGCCCGCGGAGCTCGATGCCATCGCGGCGCGCTTGAACGACGCGGCGGCGGGCCTGCCCTACCTGCGCCGCGTGCGCTGCCTGCTGGCCTCGGCGACGGACGCCCGCGTGACGCGCTCCGATGGTAGCAGCGTCGGGTTGCGCTGAGGCGCCGCCATGGCGCGCCCAGCGGCCAGGGGCTCGCGCGAATTGCTCGGCGTTTGCCTAGGCGGTGCTATCATGTGGCGTTTCTCAAGCACCGCGCCGCGGGGTCAGGAATTCTCATTGTGGCCGTCGAGGTGGTCACGTCACCCCTGCCGAGGCCGCCGTCGAGCCTCCAGGGGAGGTTGATGGCGTCCCTCGGCAGGGGGTGACGCGACCACGCGCCCTCCTGGGGATCACATCATTAGAATTGCTGCCGCGGGGGGGTACAGCCAGCGCATCACCGTAACG